>NZ_CP044543.1:5873403-6192576 GCF_008932115.1 Bradyrhizobium betae | reverse complement strand
ACATCGACGAGCATTTCAAGGGCGACTATCTCAACGAAGAGACCATCCTGAAGATGGCTCGCGACAAGGGATACAGCACAGCGGCGCTGGGCAAGGTCGGCCCGACCTACCAGTTCGACCATACCGACAAGCCCGAGAAGCCCGGCCTGCATTCGGTCGTGTTCGACGACTCCACCGGCGGCAAGAACGGCGTGGCGCTGTCGGACGAGGTGAAAGCGGCGCTGACCAAGGCCGGACTGCCGCTCGCCACGCCGCCGCGTGGCGACAACAGCAAGGCGGGCGATGCCAAGACGCCCGGCACCATCGTCGCCAACGTCGCGCAGCAGGCCTATTTCGCCGACGTCGCCGCCAAGGTGGTGCTGCCGATGTTCAAGGCGCGCAACAAGCCGTTCGTGCTGGTGTTCTGGTCGCGCGACCCCGACGGCAGCCAGCACAACACCGGCGACAGCCTCAACCAGATCCTGCCCGGCATCAACGGGCCGACCTCGATGGCCGGAATCAAGAACGCCGACAACAACCTCGCCCAGCTCCGCAAGGCGCTTGACGAACTCGGTCTCGCGGCCACCACCAACATCATGGTGCAGGCCGACCACGGCTTCTCGACCATCTCCAAGGAAAGCAAGACCAGCCCCTCGGCCAAGGTCAGCTACGACGACACGCCGAAGGACTTCCTGCCGATGGGCTTCCTGGCAATCGACCTCGCCAAGGCGCTCGACCTGCCGCTGTTCGATCCCAACGACAAGAACGCGAAGGTCGAAGGCAACAAGCATCCGAAGGCCGGCAACGGCGTGCTCGGCAAGGATCCGGAGAAGCCCGATCTCGTCGTCGCCACCAATGGCGGCTCGGATCTGGTCTACCTTCCGAACAGGGACAAGAAGCTGGCGGCCAAGACCGTCAAGGCCCTGCTCGAACAGGACTACGTGTCCGGCCTGTTCGTCGATGACTCGCTCGGCCGCTTCCCCGGCACGCTGCCGCTGTCGAGCGTCAATCTGCGCGGCAAGTCGGCGACGCCGACGCCGTCGATCGTCGTCAACTTCCGCTCCTACGCCAGCGATTGCGGCGAGGCGCCGACCAACTGCTCGGTGCAGGTCGCCGACACGGTGCTGCGCCAGGGCCAGGGCATGCATGGCAGCTTCAGCCGTGGCGACACCATGAACTTCATGGCCGCCATCGGTCCCGACTTCAAAGCCGGCTATGTCAGCGAGATCCCGGTCAGCAATGCCGACGTCGGCATGACCGCCGCCCAGCTCCTCGGCCTGCGCGGCTCGCAGAACGGCGGCCTCGTCGGCCGCGTGATGTCGGAGGCACTGCCCAACGGCATCGTGCCGAAGGCGTACAAGAGCGTCGAGAGGTCGAAGAAGAAATCCGAGAACGGCCTGGAGACCGTGCTCAACGTGCAGCGCGTCGGCAGTCAGCGTTATTTCGACGCCGCCGGCTTCCCGGGCCGCACGCTCGGCCTCGAGCCGGACGCCGGCAAACAAAAAACGGCGGGGAAATAACCCCGCCGCTCAAATCCGTTCTCGCGAGAGACGCGGAATCTTACATGCCGATGTCGAACACGTTCGGCAATTGGCCAGCCAGAGGCAGCGCGGTGGCGCCCAGGAAGGTCGCCACCATCGCCATCAGGCGACGGCTGTTCTGGCGCTTGCCGCGCATCTGGCCGGCGATCCACTCCAGCATCTCGCTGTTGACCTTGGAGGCATAGGACGGCGCCCAGCTCTCGATGTCGGACTCGGCCGACAGCGCGACGCTACGCGGCGGCACCTTCAGACCCGAGGCGCTGGCGGCATAATGAGCCACGGCCTTGGCAAGCAAATCGTCGAACCGGCCACCATCGGTGCGCTCGGTCGCCGCCTCGTTGATCTCGAACAGCGCTTCGGCTTCGGCGCGGCTGACCGGCTGGTCGTTGACGGCCGTAGCGGTCAGGATGCGGGTGCACCAGGCGGTGTCATCGGCATCGAGCGAGCGGGAAAAGTGGACCCGGCCCTTAATGGTCGGGCCTTCGCCCGTGATCACGCCGTCGCGCACGACGGAGAGTGCATGAGCCGCGGTATCGCGGCAGGACGGTTCGAGGGACGGCGACTCAACAGACATATGCGCAGCGGCGGACATTAGTTCACTTCCAGATTTCTTCTGACTGACCAGCATTTTCATGCGGGCGTAAAGAGGTGGTTAATGATTCGATACGGGGATCGCGACTTTTCTCGATGGTTGCCAATTGGTCGCTATCAGGATCGTTTTGGTTCCATCAAACGTCGGGCCAGCGTGATGCGAGTCATAAAAGGCTTTCTCGGGGCAATCGAGACCGTGCGTCCACGGTGGAGATGTTTCGTCGCAGGCGCGGCAGTAACAGAAAGGTGCTAGGAAATCGGCCCTTCAAAGAAGGAATTCACATTTTACTTGAGGCGGTTCACTTGACGTTCACTTGGCCTCGCCAAGCCCCTATACTGGCGGCGACGGTCACAAATGAATGTTCCAATAAATTCAATGCGATGAGGTAAAATCATGACACTCCCGATCGGCGCCACCGCTCCTGACTTCGAAGCCGAGACCACCGAAGGCAAGATCAAGTTTCACGACTGGATCGGCAACAGCTGGGCGCTGCTGTTCTCGCACCCGAAGGACTTCACGCCGGTGTGTACGACGGAGCTCGGCGCTCTCGCCAGGTTGAAGCCGGAATTCGACAAGCGCGGCGTCAAGCTGATGGGCCTCTCGGTCGATCCGGTCGATCGCCATGCCAAATGGTCGGAGGACATCAAGGAGACCCAGGGTGCGGCGCCGAACTTCCCGATGATTGCCGATACCGACTACAACGTCTCCAAGCTGTACGGCATGCTGCCGGCCGCCATCTCGGGCGATCCCCTCGTCCGCACCGCCGCCGACAACCAGACCGTCCGCAACGTCTTCGTCATCGGGCCGGACAAGAAGATCAAGCTGGTGCTGGTCTATCCGATGACCACGGGCCGGAACTTCCAGGAGATCCTGCGCGTCATCGACTCGCTCCAGCTCACCGCCAAGCATCGCGTCGCGACACCGGCCGACTGGTCGCAAGGCGACGACGTCATCATCGCGGGCTCGGTCTCCAACGACGAGGCCAAGACGATCTATCCGCAGGGCTGGAAAGAGCCGAAGCCCTACATCCGCATCGTGCCGCAGCCGAAATAACCTCTGGCCGTTGCGCCAGCAGCGAGCATCCATCCCGGGGAGCAACTCCCCGGGATGACTGATTGGAATATGAAACTCCGCTCCTGTGTCCCGTATATTGAGAACACACTCAACGCGACACATCCTCGATCATGCCAAGCCCACAGCCGGTCATCGTCTGGTTCCGCGATGACCTCCGCCTGTCCGACCATCCAGCCCTTCATGCTGCCGCGAAGACCGGTGCGCCGGTCATCTGCCTCTATGTGCTCGATGACGCGGCCGGGCGTGCGCCGGGCGGCGCGACGCGCTGGTGGCTGGCGCAATCGCTGCGGGCGCTCGGCGCCGACATCGCGAGGCGTGGCGGATCGCTGATCCTGCGCAAGGGGCCGGCAGCCAGGGTGATCCCCGAGGTGGCGCGCGAGAGCGGAGCCGCTGCGGTCTACTGGAACGGGATCGCGCAGGCGCCGCATCAGTCGGTCGAGAAAGCGCTCGAAGCGGCGCTGGCAAAGCTCGGCGCCGACTCGCATATCCTCCCCGGCGACCTCCTGGTCGCGCCCTCGGCGATCCGCAACAAGGAAGGCCGGGGCCTGCGCGTATTCACGCCGTTCTGGCGGCGGGTGCTGTCGCTCGGCGATCCGCCAAAGCCGCTGCCCGCACCCAAGGAGCTGCGTGCAGGTCCGAAGGTCACCGGCGATGCGCTGGAGAGCTGGAAGCTCGAGCCGAGCAAGCCGGATTGGGCCGGCGGCCTGCGCGAGAGCTGGACGCCCGGCGAGGCGTCCGCGCGGACGCGCCTGCGCGACTTCCTCAAGCACACCGCGCACAGCTACGCTGGCGATCGCGACCGCCCCGACCGGGAGGGCACCTCAGGCCTCTCCCCGCATTTGAGGTTCGGCGAGCTCAGCCCGCGCCAGATCTGGCACGCCGCGCGGTTCGCAGCAGCCGAGAACCCCGCGATCGGCTCCGGCGTCGAAAAGTTCCTGAGCGAGCTCGGCTGGCGCGAGTTCTGCCGTCACCTTCTCCACGATCACCCCGACCTCACCACCGAGAACCTGCAAGCGAATTTCGACGGCTTCCCCTGGAAGCCCGACAAGACAGCACTCGCCGCCTGGCAACGCGGGCGCACCGGCTACCCCATCGTCGATGCGGGGCTGCGCGAGCTCTGGCACACCGGCGTGATGCACAACCGGGTCCGGATGGTGGTGGCGTCCTTCCTGGTCAAGCATCTCCTGATCGACTGGCGCGATGGCGAGAGCTGGTTCTGGGACACGCTGGTCGACGCGGATGCCGGCAGCAATCCAGCCAACTGGCAATGGGTCGCCGGCTGCGGCGCCGACGCAGCGCCCTATTTCCGCGTGTTCAATCCGATCCTCCAGGGCGAGAAGTTCGATCCCGACGGAACCTATGTCCGGCGCTGGGTGCCGGAGCTGAAGGACATGCCAGCCAAACTGATCCACCAGCCCTGGCAGGCGACGCCGATCGAGCTAGCGAGCGCCGGCGTCACGCTCGGCAAGACCTATCCGCAACCGATCATCGATCATGCCAAGGGGCGCGAACGCGCGCTCGCGGCCTACGCGAATATCCGCAAAGGTTGAGCGTTGCTTTGACACAATTTTGAAACCCGCTATCGTCATCGCTCCATAAAAACCGTGGGGGACGATATGGACGACGACAAGCCGATCACCGAACAGGCGCTGGACACCATCACCACAGCTGTGGAAGCGACCAAGGAAGCCGCTGTCACCGCCGTCAAGAAGGTGAAGAAAGCCGCCAGGAAGGTCGCGAAGAAAGTAGGGCCGAAGAAGGCCAAGAAGGCTTCCAGGAAGAAGGCCAAGAAAGCTTCGAAGAAAGCCGCCAAGAAGTCGTCGAAGAAGGCAGCCAAGAAATCCGTGAAGAAGGCGGCCAAGAAGACTTCCAGGAAAGCCGCCACGAAGAAGAAAAAGGCCAAGAAGGCCAAGCGCTGAGCGCAGCGCTCAAACATGTCTCCGGGTGCGGACGGCGCCCGGAGATGGCTCCAGCGCCCTACCCTCGCGTCTTGGCCGCGCGCCGGCCCGGGTGGTGCACGCCCTGCGGATCGCGGAATTCGCTGCGATGGCCGCGGCGGTCCTCCTTGGCGAAGCGCCGCCGCTTCTCGGGCGAGCCGAACTGCTTGATCACCTTCCTGCCGTTGATCTTCTTGATGACATAGCCGCCCTCGGTCATCGAGAACGGCTCCTTCAGCGTTCCCTTGTGGTCGAACCTGGTGCCGCGGGGATGTTTGAACGGTTCGAACCAGGACGGATAGACGAAGTTCGACATCGGAAAGCCGTCGACGAGGAAGGAATCCTCCTCCACGGCGTCGCAGACCTCATAGGCGTATTGCGTGTTCCTGTTCTTGTCGGCCCAGAGATTGGCCATGGGATCGAGCACCATCTCGAACAGCTCATGCGACGCCGCGAGGCTGACCGGATCGTCCTCGCCGAGCGCCTTGAGGAAGATTTTCGAGATCGGCTGACCACGATGCGTCAGCTCGTGCCGCCCGAGGAAGTTCTTGTGGGTGGCATCATCGAAATAGACGAGTTGCCAGTCCGTGGATTTCGGCTTCCTCGTGACATCGAGATCGACGGGATAGCCCCAGACCGGCAGGAAGTGCTCGTCGTAGCATTTCTGGAGCGCGGCGGTGAGCCTCGCCATCATCCGGTCGCTCATCATCTCTTCCGCGTAGTTGATGCAGGCAATCCGGACCGGCTTCAGGGACCTGCCGAGCAGTGCGCGCCTCGCCTTGTTCATGAAAATCACCGTTCCGAAAGGGAAACTGAAATGCGTCCAGCCTAACACGTACGTGCCGCGCACGTCAGGGATGCAGTTCGGCCATCTGGTTTACCGGTCTAGAAGCGCCGGTTGACCACGAACACCGCCGCCGCGCACATCCCCATGCCGGCAATCGCCAGCGCGTCGAGCCTCTCCCCGAACAGCAGATACGCCATCAGCGCCGTGACCGCCGGCACCAGATAGAACAGGCTCGCGACCGAGGTCGCCGCGGCGTGACGGATTAGCCAGTACAACAGCCCGATCGATCCGATCGAAAGCGCCACGGCGAGCCAGCCGAGCGCAAGCACGAACTCCCGCGTCCAGTGCACGACGCGGTCCTCGAACAGGAAGGCACCGATCGTGAAGAAGATCGTGACGGAAACGTACTGCACCAGATTGCCGGCACGCCAGTCGATGGGGTTGCAGTAGCGGCGCTGATAGAGCGTGCCGAGCGTGATGGAGATCAGCGAGACCACCGAGGCGAGCCAGCCGAGCCCGGCTTCGCCGGTCATGGGGCGGCCGTGCAGAATCAGCATGACGCCGCCGAGGCCGAGCACGAGGCCCGCCCATTGCACCGGCGTCACCTTCTCGCCGAGCCAGCGGTTAGCGATGGTCGAGGTCAGAATCGGCTGCAGGCCGGGGATCAGCGCCGACAGCCCGGCCGGAATCGAATGCGCGATCGCGATCGCAGTGCCGCCGAGATAGAAGCCGTGGACGAGGATGCCGGCCACGGCGCTGTGCGCGATGCCGATACGATCAGGCCATTTCGGCCGCGCGATCGCCGCGATGATCGCCATCAGGCCAACCACCACCGCCATGCGGATGGCGAGATAGGTCAAGGGATCGGCGTTGTTGATGACGTATTTGGTTCCGATGAATCCGGTGCTCCAGAGCACGACGAACAGGATCGGCGCGGCGCGGGCGGTCAGGGCTTCTTGATTATGGTTCATTGCCGCCCTCATTGCCCCACCGGGGCCTATGCGGCAATGCGAATTTCCACTTCAGAGATGCTGCGCCGCGACAGAGTGCGGAAGCGCCGGATCAATTCAGCCGCTCACCATTCTTCCGGACAAGGATCGATGATCCTCCAGAGATCGACACCGTTCTTGATCTTCTTCATGTCGGTGGTGAGCCCGCCATTGCGGCGGATCCAGTCCTTCACCGTGTCAGGGTAATAGGACATCAGGTCGGAGGTGCCCTCCGCGCTGGTGACCTTGATGCCGAAGGTGAAGGCCTTGTCGTAATAGGCCTGATGGAAGCCGAGGCTCGCGCGCGGCGTCACGCAGATCTTGTTCATCGGCACGATGCCGAGCACCAGGGTGCAGGCCGAGTTGCAGATGCCGTCGATGATGACGCGCTCGCCCTTCTCGCGGACGCGCTTGTACTTGGCCTTGTACTCCTCGACGTAGCCGCCGTGGTCGCGGGTGATGTGCAGCTCGGCGCGCGCCGGCGTGGCGGCGGCGATGCAGAGCAACAGCAGGCTCAGAAGCGTGATGCGCATGGCGGCGTGACGACGAAAACCTTCAGGAATAAACCGGCCTCGAAGGACCCCAAAGGGCCGGCAACAGGATTCTTGACCGAATTCTCTTTGGTCATACTTGTGTGGGGAATTCGTTAAGCATCCCGAAAAGGCCAAAAATGGGCAGCCCTGGACGGCCATTCCGGCAATTCTGTCACACCCACCCGGGAATCTGCGGGATTGGCTCCGATTTACGGCCCGTGGACGGGTGTCCCGGCGGCCCGAACTGGCTATAAACGGCTCACCTATTCGAGCGGGTTCCGGAGAATCGAGATGAGCAAATTGAAGCTGGTAGCCGCGGTTGCTGCCTTGTCGGCCGCAATCCTAGCCCCTGATCTGGCGGAGGCACGGGGACATCACCGGTACCATCGCTACGCCAACCCGCTGCCCTATCAGATCAGCTATGTGCACAATTACGGCCCCGGCATCGCGCCCGGCACCTTCGCCTTCTACGACGGCCCCTCGACCAATCACTGCTACCGCAGCGCCGCCGCCTATGTCGGCCAGGACCGCCGCCGGCACCCCTGCTACTGAGGGGCGCCAGCGCGTCCTCGACGGGCGTCCCTATCTGGCGGCGCCCGTCAGCAGCAACTGCTTCTCGATTTCGTAAACCGGCAGCTTGACGAGGTCCTTGCCGACTTCGCCCTGAAGCGCCTTGCGCACCGCATCCGAATAATCGGCGCGGATCATGCCGAGCGCGCGCGGTGAGGCCACCATGGTCAGGGCCGTGGTCTCGCCCGCGCTGACGGCAGCATCGAGCCGGCCGGCCAGGCTGCGCAGGAAGGCGCGCTCCGCCTCATCATGCCAATCGGTCTGCTCGACCGAACTGCGCGCGCCGCCGGCGGCGGCATGCAGTCGGCCCGGCGCATCGGTCCCTTGCGCGCTGGTCGACGGATTGGGCTGCTCGTGCACCTCTTTGGTGTGGAGGTTCGGAAACATCTCGTCGCCGAGGTTTTCCAGAATGAGCGCCTTGCGCCCATCGCACACGACCAGCCAGTCACCTTTGTCTAATCTCATCTTGTCCATTGCACAGCTCCAAGCAATCCGTGAGCCCGCCCCTCATGTCCTCGAAAGCCAGGCCACGGCGACAAGACTAGGGACGAAGCCGCGCCGGCGAATTGCGCAGGATCAAGGATGACGGCGACGTCTTGCGGGGCAGGCCCAGCGCAGCATTGGTCACGCGCCCGAACCTGGGATAGTCTCTCAAGGCCGAAGGTCAGGCCTGCGGCGGACTGGCTGAAGATTTGTTCATCAGCATTACATTTCGGTTCCGCCACAATTTGATCAGAACAACTTCGATATCCTGTACTGCGTAAAGCGGAGAAAGACATCATGAAGATCAAGATCGGCCTCGTCGCCGCATCCCTGTTCGGTGCCATCGCGGCATCGCCGGCGGCGTCCGCCATGCCCATCGCACCCGCGCCTGCGACGCCGCAGGCCTCCGACGTCGAGCAGGTCCGCATGGTCTGCGACGCCTGGGGGCGCTGTTTCTGGCGTCCGAACGTTTATGGATATTACGGCCCGCGGCCGTACTACGGCCCCCGATATTATGGCCCGCGCTATTATGGTCCCCGTCCTTACGGACCCCGCCCCTACGGGCCCCGCTATTACGGCTACCGCGGCTGGTGACATCAAGAGGGGCCCTCCGGGGCCCCTTCGCTTTTGCGAGATCGTGAATGGCGACGTGATCCAATCTAGAGCAGCTCCAAAACTGATCTAGATCAAAGACGCCGCGCACCATCCAGTCATCCTGCCTCAATGGTGGATTTTATTGTTTTCCGGTGCCCCCAGACGGGCATGAATGTGCAAACGCATTTGGAAAAGCAGCACAGACCTGAAGGTCGTAGCTTCGAGTCCATCACCTGTCCCGCATGCACGCGGCTCCATTTCATCGACCTCGCCACCGGCCAGCCGATGCACCGAGACCGTTGACGGTGACATCAATCCGTCCGGCCACGTGGCATGATGTCCGCAATACTACGGCCCGGAATCCGGTTTACTGAATCGTCGTGTTTCGCCAATGATGGCGATGTACAGACGTTCATTTGATTATCACATTTCAGCACCCGGCCGGACGCATGTTCTTCGACGCGCTTGCCCCCTCTTCCGCCCTTCAGTTGGTCCGCTTTGCGGATATCGACGCGTTTCGACCGGTCGAATCGCTGGAGGACGCCCGCAGCATTCCGCTCGACGTCACCAACTTCGCGGCGGCGCGCGCGGTCGTGAACCTGCCGGCGTGCCGGATCATCGTCGCAAAGTCGTTTGCGCGCATCCTCGATACAGCCTATCGCGCACCGGGCGGCATGGTGATCCTGCCGATGACAGACGATCTGCGCGCGACGTCGAGCGGGCTGAATCTCGATGCACGCTTCTTCGCGGCCCTGCGCGGCAATCATGACTGCCATTTCGTCGAGCCCCAGATCAATTATCACGCGCTGATCATCTTCTCGCCCTTTCTCAGGGATCGCGGCTGGTTCGATTGTGCCGACAAATTGTGGGTCCGCGTCGCGGACCGCGCCGCTCAACTCCACGCCCGACAGCTCGTGCTCGACATCCTGCGCACCGCCTCGGTCGAGCCGCACATGTTCGAGACGACGGAGGCCGCCGGACATCTGCAGGAGGGCCTGCTGCTCGCCCTCGATGATCTGTTTCGCATTGACCCGCTGTCCGACGGCGGTGCTCCGATTCCGGGCGCCCGGTCCGCGAAGCTCGTGCAGCAGATCGACGATTATGTCGCGGCGTATCCGACCGCGCCGATCTATACGGCAGATCTCGCCGGGGCATGCGGAGTCTCGGTGCGGACTCTCAGCGGCGCGGTGACCAAGGTGCGCGGCATGAGCCTGCACCAGTACATCCGCCTGAAGCGGCTGTGGGCGACCCGCACCCAGCTTCTCAGGAGCAGTGGTGCGTCGGTCGCCACATGCGCACGCGCCCAGGGCTTTCACCACCTTGGCGAGTTTGCCGCCGCCTACCGCGCGACCTTCCACGAAGCTCCTTCCGCCACGCTGGCGCGGGGCCGGCAAACCGGAATCCCGGCAAACTGACCTCCCGGCGCCACGGATTGCCTCGGACGAGCGTGTCGGGCCTGTGGAACCAGTTCCTTCGAGCCGCGTTATCTCGCAGGCACCCCGCGCATCCAAACCGCGGGGTTTTTCTCGCCGCCATCAAACCCGATTCAAGGAAGCGAATGTCCATCAGCCGCAATTTGTTGTTTCTGATCATCGGCGCTCTGGTCGTCACCGCAGGCGTGCTTGGCTACAATCTCTACCAGGAGAAAAAGCAGCCCGACGGCGTGCAAATCAATGTCGGCCCCAATGGGCTGAAGATCCAGGGTAAGTAGATAGGGCTGGCGGAGTGCACCCGGCCCGAAGCATCTGACAAATGGCGCGCTCGGAGAGATTCGAACTCCCGACCCTCGGAATCGAAATCCGATGCTCTATCCAGCTGAGCTACGAGCGCCTCGGCCCTGGGATTGGGCCGCAACCAGAACCGGCGGACCGCAGCTGGCAAGCCAGCACGCCGGGCGGGGTTCGGGTGGGTTTCGAATTAGCAGAGAGACTGACCAATAAAAAGCCCCGCCCTTCTCGTTTCGAGGCGGGTCGAAGGCGCTCTCACCAAGTCGTGTTGAAGAGCCCGAAATGCGGCTGTTGGGCCACCAGCATCATCGGACGGCCCTGCCGCTGCTGCGGCGCCGGATGTATCCGGGCGACCTTACGCTTGGGTTGAACGTGAGGAACCTGAGCGACCTGCGCCTGCGGCTTGGCATCGGCCCTCCTCGCTGCGGCGGCATCAGCCTTCGGAGCCGGCGTGAACTGGGCAAAGGTTTCGCGCACCCTTGCCTTGGCCGACATCTCGGCCAGCATGTCCGCCTGCACGGGCTGCTGCGGCGCGGCAACGGCGGCCGTCTTGAGCGTGGGCGCGACAAGGGTCGGCTGGCTGGTGTCGAGCACGACGCGATCCGGCAAGTGGCGATCCGACCGGATCCGGATCAGCGGCTGATCATTGCTCGCTGTCGCGATTGCTTTGGCGAAGGGGGTGGTCGGCCAAACGAAGTCCGCCGCGAACAACAGTGCGAGCAACGCTCCACCGACGAACATGAAATACCGGAAGATGGGCATGGGCCGCACTCCACCCACCGCATCCCCGCGTGGGCTCTTCGCCTTAACAGGCGATACTCTGATTTGGTTCCTGCACCCAGCCTTTGGTTCAAATGGCAACGCCGGGATTCTTGACCAAGGGGCACTGACAGTCACTTTTCCGCTACCGGCAAACGCCGCCTTTACGCGCGCCGTGCGGCAATCAGCGAACAGCTTGCCTGATCGGCATTAACGTTGACAAAGCCGACAGCCACGCGCGCAAACGTTTTTCGGCTCTTCATGTTGACGGTGTCGGCCAGCACGCGGCGGCGGTCGGTGAGATGACTGCCATCGCGTCGTGCAAACGCGCAAACGATCTCCAGATCCTTTACGGAATAGTCATTGTCGTTCCGCAACGTGAAGGTCACCAGCGCCTTCGAGCCGAGCCCGCCGCGACGCCAGGTCTGCGATGAAATTCTGAGACGATCGAGTTGCGCCGCAGTCCAAGCCTGCGCGATCGGCGCGACCGCAGCTGCCGCATCGCTGGGGGCAGCAGGTTCGACGGTAGCCACGTCGGACTTCGCCGGCTCGGTACTGCTACCTTTGGAGAGAGGCATCAGCACCCAGACGCTGCAGCCGACAATGATGGCCGCCAGCCCCCACAACAGGCCTCGGCCAAACGAAACGCTCGCGATCGTCGCGGCCCGCGCCAGTCGCTCGCCGTTCCCGGCGAAACGTCCCAGCCCGATCCGGTCAAACCTCGCGTTCATGGGTATGTCACCGATGACGGCCGAAGCACGTTCAACGAATCGGCCACTGCTTACCTTAATCGAGCAGACGAACTAAGGTTCCCCGCGCAGATGCGAATCGACACGGACGGTGGCGATCGCCGGCCACGGCCGATAATATGCACTGCAACATCGAAGCCCCCGTTGGGAGAACATGAAATGCCTGTCGTCGTCACCTGGGATCACGTCCATCTGCGCAGCCCCGATCCGGAGGCCACCGCGAATTGGCTGCGGGACATTCTCGGCGGCGAAGTCGTCCGCGCACCGGGACGGATCGACGTGAACCTCGGCGGCGCAAAAATCTTCATCGCGCCGCTCGAGGGCGACAACGCCGTCAACCCGCCGCCCCCACACCCGCATCAGGGGCTCGACCATTTCGGCCTCGCGGTGAAGGACATCGACGCCGTCGCGGCCGAGCTCAAGGCCAAGGGCGTCACCTTCACACGCGAGCCGACCACGCTCCGGCCGGGCGTGCGCATCTGTTTCATCCGCGGCCCCGAAGGCATCTCGATCGAGCTGCTCGAGCGCGACAAGAAATACACCTGACGCAGCACGCATCAGGTATCGACGAGAAGCCGGGCGCGCTGCCGCCCGGCTAAGTCATGCTACCGGGCATAAAGCAGCGGATGGTCACGCCCATGTAGCCGTAGACCGGCCAGACCATGGTCCGGCCGACCCGGTTCGGCTCCGAGATCACGGCCTCCTCCGGCACGTCGACCCAGACGAGCTCCTGCTGCTGGCCGTCGAGCACATAGCCCAGGCGCGGGACGCGGACACGAAAATGTCCGTCCTTGCTTTCTCAGTCGGTGTCCGAGAGCGCCGAGCCGTCGGCATCGGAGCAACACGGCCCCTTTCCGCTTCGCAATCCGTCGAACCAGGCCTTCAAATCGGCATTGGTGTTTACGAACTGGCCGCGATCGCGCGCGTACCCGAGCGGGGCAACGAGGGCGATCAAGGCCAGGGCGCAAGGCAGGCTCGCCACGCTTGGCCGCCGTGTCGCACGACTTGTCCTCCGGTGTTCGCTTTTGCAATTCGTGGAACGCGCACTGTACAGACGCGGCTCATGGCCGCCGGAATCGATCCAGTTGGTCACGTTGCTCTTGCTCCAGCACCCCGCGGCTAGTGCAACAATGGTTATGCATTTCGCGGGCCAGTTTTGATTCGCTCCAACTGGTCTCGCCCCGCAATGAGACGGTCATAGCCCTGTCGCAGACAAGCCGGGACAACTACGGCTCGTCGGTGGGCGGTGCGCGTGGCCGGCCGGCAAACTGCCGCGTTGCGCGAGCAGATGCGCTTTGGCATAAAAGCACGACCGGTTACGCCATTGGGCGATGGCGGCCGGCCTACGGGACGTTATGAAGAACGGCCTCTATTCGATTCACGTGAACCTGCTCGATGGTCGGGTCGGCAAGGGCAGCGGCGTGATTCTTTTCCGCGACGGCAAGATCCTTGGCGGCGATGCCTACCTCTATTACACCGGCAGCTACGTGGTGAAGGACAACACCTTCAAGGGTGAGGTGCTGGTGCAGCGGCACACCTCCCCGAGAGGCGACGACAATCCCCTGTTCGGCGGCCCTGCGGCGGTCGGCATCGGCGTCAGCGGCACCTTCACCGATACGCGCGGGGACATGACAGGCACGGCGCTGGTCGGCAAGGCCAGCCAGATCTTCGGCGCCACGCTCCACAAACTTGCAGACGCAGATTAGGCGCGAAGCTATTCGGCAGCCTGCTCCAGCGGAGCTACTCGCGGCAGGATGATCTGGATGCGCGTCCCCTCGCCCTGCTCGGAATCCAGATCGAGCCGGCCGCCAAGCCTGTTGGTGACGATGCTGTAGACGATGTGCAGACCGAGACCGGTACCGCCCTGGTCGCGCCGCGTCGTGAAGAACGGATCGAAGGCACGGCGGCGGACGTCGAGCGACATGCCGCAGCCATTGTCGGCGAAGATGATCTCGACGTTGTCCTTGCCGGACTCGCGCACCTGGATGTCGATGATCCCCGGACGTCCGTCCGGAAAGGCGTGCGCCACCGAGTTGAGAAACAGATTGGTCAGCACCTGGCCATAGGGGCCGGGATAGCTGTTCATGGTCAGGCTGGGCTGGCACTCGACGTTGAGCGTCAGATTGTGTTTGCGCAGGCCCGGCCGCAGGCTCATCACCACCTGCTCGGTGAGGTCGCCGAGGTCGAAGCTGCGCTGGTCCGAATAGTTGCGGTCGGCCGCGACCTGTTTGAACGACTGGATCAGCTCGGCGGCGCGGTTGAGATTGGAGACGAGCTGCGAGGACGCGTCGCGGCTGGTGTTGAGGAAGTCGTTGAGCGTGGAGCGGCGGAGTTCGCCGCGCTCGACCTCGGCGGTGAACATCGCAGTCTTGCGCTCCAGCGCGGAGGCCACCGTGAGGCTGATGCCGACGGGGTTGTTGACCTCATGCGCAACGCCGGCAACGAGCCGTCCGAGCGCGGCGAGCTTCTCCGCCTCGATCAGCGAGGCCTGGGTCTCGCGCAGATTGCGCAGCGCGGTCTCGGCGGATTCCTTGGCTTTGCGCATCTCCTGCTCGCCGCGCTTGCGCTCGCCGATGTCGAGCGCAACGGTGACGATCCGCTCGATCTCACCCTCGGCGTCGAGCAGCGGCAACTTGTTGACAAGCCATTGCCGCATGTTGCCGGAGGAATCCTTGTACTCCTCCTCGTAGAAGCCGAGTCCCCTGCGGAGATTGAGCACGCGCTTGTCGTTCTCGTCGGTCTTGGCCGCGCCGTAGCGCGACATCAGGTCGGCGGTGGTGCGGCCGAGCGCGTCGCCGGGCTCGATGCCGAAGATGCCGGCCATGTAGCGGTTCATCAGTACGTAGCGCAGGTCGCGGTCCTTGACGTTGATGACCGCGGGCACGGTATCGATGACCTGCTGGAGCAGGCGCCGGCCTTCGGCGATGGCGTCCTCCGCCCGCTTCTGGTCGGTGATGTCGCGCAGCGTGCCCTCATAGCGGACGATGTTGCCCGCCTCGTCACGCACGCCCGTGGCGCTGTCGGAAAGCCACAGGACGTTGCCACTGCGCTGGCGCACCTGGTACTCGAATTCGCGCACGATGCCGTCGCGATTCATCAGCCGCTGGTATTCGACGCGTGCTTCAGGATGGACGTAGATCGTGTGGGCGATGTCGTTGATGCTGTCGATCAGCTGCTGCGGGCTGTCATAACCCATCATCCGCGCCAGCGCCGGATTGGCGTTGAGAAGGTCGCCGGCCGGCGTCGTGACGTAGATTCCGTCGACCGAGCCCTCGAACAGTTTTCTGTAGCTCTCCTCGGCCAGACGCTGCTCGGTGAGCGCGCGCACCGCCGCCTCGCGCGCCGTGTCGGCCTCCTCCAGCGCCCGGCGGAACACTTCGGCCGCGCGCGCGATGTCGCCGATCTCGTTGTCGAGGTCGGCCGACGGGATCGAGGTGTTCTTCTCGCCGGCAGCCAGCGCGCGGATTGATCTGGCGATCTTCGCCAGCGGCCGCACGGTCCGCCGCACCACGAAGCCGGCCGCGAGAATGCCGATCAGCACGCCGATGGTGCCGAACACGATGCTCTGCCACCGCGCTTCCGTCAGCGTGCGGGCAAAATCGCGCGACAGCACGTGGCCGCGCCTTGCGCTGACCTCGCGCAGCAATTCGGTGACGCGGCCGATCAGCCGGCCCTCGGTGCCCAGCACCTCGCGGTCGATGTCGGCAATCTGCCGCTCCCGGACCGCCACCGCGATGATGGCTTCGGCGTAGTCGCTCACGGCTACCTTCAGCCTGGGATCGGCGATATCCATCGTCCGCATGCTCTGTGCAGCCTGCTCGGCCGCGGACGGGTTGCGCGCCAGCAGACCGAGCGCGATGCGGCTCTGCGCCTCTGACAGGCGCGAGGCCAGCTCACGGTCCGCCGTGCCTCCGACGGCCGTATCGAACCGGTCGCGCAGCGGCGGCAGGCCGGCGAGCAGCTGGGCACGGCGGTCGATCAGGGTCGAGATCCGCTCGAGGCCGTTGCGGTAGGTCGCAAGGCGCTCGGTGACGCCGTCGATCATGTCCTGCTGCTCGGGAGCGAGCTCGATGCGGGTCTTCTTCAGGATATCGCTCAGAGTCGAGGCCGCCTCGCCCACCTGCTTGAACTGGATGCCGGCGCCGGGATCGGTGACGAAGTCGCGCGCGGCAAGGCGCAACTCGTTCATGCGGCGGTCGATGTCCTCGGCGAGGTCGCCGACGCTCTGGAGCCGCTGCAGCTCGGCGAAGGTCGTGTCGATGTGCCGGATCGCGATCACGCTCGCGGTCGAGGTGACGATGATCACCGCCAGCACTAACAGGAAGCTGCCGAACGTGAGCTGGCCGATGGAGAGCGAGAAGGTTCGCTTTTTCTCAGGGGTCGGCGTCAATTCGGCGGACATGGGTGTGGTTGAGGGACCGGGCTACTGGAGGCCCAATATACGACGTAATGCCCCCCGGGGGAACATGCCTCAGGCGGTCCCATATCCTTAATATCGCAGTCGTCCTGCCCTCCCGATTATGACGTTTTGACGCTGCCGGCCTTGCGCGCCGGGATCGTCATGGCGGCGACCCCAAGGACGACGCAGGCAAGCCCGATCCAGGCGGTCTGGCTCAGAGTTTCCCCAAGGAAGGTCACGCTGATGGCGACCCCGATGGGCACGCGCAGATAGGCCTGCGCGGTGGTGCCGACTGAACCCAGGGTCTGGATCAGGCGGAAATAGATCGCAAACGCCGCCGCGGTCGAGAACACTGCGAGCGCCAGCAGTGCCAGCACGGAAGCGAGCGAAGGCGACAGCGTCCAGGGCTGCTCGACGATCAGCGAGGCCGGGATCAGGGCTGCCGCCCCTGCCAGCAGCGAGCCGGCCGCAGGCGCCATGGGATCGAGACCTTTAAAGCTGCGGCCGAAAATCGCGGCGCAGGCGTAGCAGATGGTCGCCGCAACGATGGCGGCCTCAGCGACCAGGCCGCTGCCGACGCCATGGAAAGCGTCGACGCCGACGATCAGCAGGATACCGGCCATGCCGGCGACCACGCCGAACAGTTTTCGCGGCGTCGTTGCCTCGTGGCGGGTGACGATCGCCGTGAGCAGGAAAGTGAAGATCGGTCCGGCGGAATTGAGGATGGTCGCGAGCGCGGCATCGACGTGGCGCTCGCCCCAAGCGATCAGCGTCCAGGGGATGACGCTGTTGAGCACGGCCTGGAACGCGAAGCGCTGCCAGGTCGCCGCATCCGTCGGCATCCTGATGCCGCGCGCCCACATGACGACGAGTAGCAAGAGGCCCGCGATGACGGTACGCGCCGCGATCAGCGTGATCGGCGGAATGGTGGCGACGCCGAGCTTGATGAAGGTGTAGGAGCCGCCCCAGAGTGTTGCGAGCGCGACCAGCAGCGCCAGCTCGACGGCGATGTTGGTATCCTGCCGGTTGTCCATGGTGCTCGTTCCGCCTCGCTGTCAGGGGACGGAACATACAGCGGCGACGAGCGCGATAATTCGTCGCCTGTCGAACTGTGTCAGCCGACGGCGCCGACGTCGAACACCTCGCCGTCGTAGCCGGCCTCGCGTGGAATCCGGAGCTGGCGGCCGGCTTCGGTCTTGGTCATGACCGGCATCACCGTGACGATGGAAAGGCCACGGGCATGGTCGAGCGCAGCGTCGACGCTGCCCTGCTTGGCGAGCCGGATCAGGTTGCGCGTGGTTGGAAACGGCAGCTTGAAGCGTCCGCTCTCGCCGCCCTCCACCGCCTCGCGCGGCGACACCCAGATCGAATCCGTCGACTCACGACCGTCATGCGCTCCGAGCTGGTCGGGCGGCGCTGCGGCGAGGAAGAACCAGGTGTCAAAGCGCTTCGGCAGGCCCTCCGGCGTGATCCAGTGCGCGTAAGGCAACAGCGTGTCGAGCGCGAGTTGAAGGCCGTTGTCGGCGAGAATGCTGAGGAAGCTGATCTTGTGCTCGTTGAGCGCGACGCGATGCGCATCTGCGATCTCGCCGGCGCGCCTGGCATCGATCGGCGTGCCTGAGTCCTGCGCGCGCGCCAGCAGGATGCCGCTCTCCTCAAAGGTCTCGCGGATCGCGGCGATACGAAAACCGCGGTCCGCCTCGCTCAGGCCCTCGCCGCCCGAATACAGGTCGGAGCGGGCGACAATCTCCTGGTCGCCGGCATCGACACTGCCGCCAGGAAACACCAGCGCGCCCGAGTTGAACTCGATCTGATGATGGCGGACCATCATGAAGACTTCGATCTCCTTTGCACCATCACGGAGCAGGAGAATCGTCGAGGCTGGGCGCGACGCTGATGTCTCGGGCATTCAGTTAACCTGCAGCGCTGGATTGCGGGCCAAGATTGGCGCGCTTGTCGACACGGGCGACGCGCGACAGCAGGTACTCGACCTCCGCTTTCGCCGCCGGGGTGATGGTCGCGCCCGGCTTGCGCTGGGCGCTGGAGGCGATGATGCCGCGCTTCTGGAGCACGTATTTGCGCACGGCAAGGCCCGCGCCCGGCTGCTGCTCGTAGCGGATCAGCGGCAGATGCGCGTCGAACAGATCGTGCGCGGCGTCGCGCTTGCCGGCCTTCGAGAGGTTCACAACGTCGATCAGCAACTCGGGGAAGGCGTAGCCGGTCATGGCACCGTCGGCACCGCGCTCCATCTCGAAATCGAGGAACATGCCGCCATTGCCGCAGAGGATCGAGAGCGGACGGAGCGAGCCGTCCTTCTGGAAATTGCGCAGCGTCGAGATCTTTTCGAGCCCCGGCCAGTCCTCGTGCTTGAGCATCACGCAGTTCGCATTGTCCATGACGATCTTGCGGATCACGGCAGGGGTGAAGATCACCGACAGCGTCAGCGGATAGTCCTGGAGCACCCAGGGCACATCGGGGCCGATGGCCTCGGCCGCCTGCTTGTAATAACCGATGATCTGGTCGTCGGTACGAAGCGAGGGCGGCGGCGCGATCATGACGCCGGCGGCGCCCGCATCCATCGAGGCCTTCGCCAGCGCGCGCATGGTGGCAAAGCCCGGGGCGGAGACGCCGACAATCACCTGCATTTTCTTGGCGCGCTTGACGAAGCGCACCGCCACCTGCTCGGCCTCGACCGCGTCGAGCTTCGGCGCCTCGCCAAGAATGCCCAGCACCGTGACGCCGTCGCAACCGACCTCCTCGTAGAAATCGGTCAGGCGGTCGATCGAGCGTTCGTCGATCCGGCCGTCATCGTGGAACGGCGTCGGCGCGATTGCGAAGGTGCCCTTGGCGTCGGCGGTCAGTTTCATAAGTCTCTCTTTCTACGTCATTCCGGGGCGTGCGAAGCACGAGCCCGGAAACCATTTATCTGCTGCGCGTGCTGTACCATGGATTCCGGGCTCGCGACTTCGTCGCGCCCCGGAATGACAGTGTGGCTAAAACCTCCGCGCCCCCATCTTGATCTGCTCCTCGGAGAAGAAGATCTCCTTGGCATGCTCAACGACGTCCTGGGCTTTCCAGCCCGAGTGCGGCGGTTTCCAGCCTTCCATTTCCATCATCCGCATTTCGCGCACGCCGCGGGGCCCGGACACGCCCAGCACCTTGCCGGTCTGGTCGCCCGACAAGTCGCTGACCATGTATAGCACGGCCGGCGCGATGCCGTCCGGCCCCAGCGCCGCCGAGGGGTTCTCCTTATAGCGGGGCAGGTCTGCGGTCATGCGGGTCAGGGCGCCCGGGGCCAGCGTCCAGATCCGGATGTTGTACTTCCGGCCCTCGATCGCCAACACGTTGGACAGGCCCCAGATGCCGCCCTTGGCGGCGCCGTAATTGGTCTGGCCGAAATTGCCGATCAGCCCTGATGTCGAGGAGGTATTGACGATCACGCCGCCGCCGTTTTCCCGCATCCAGCGAAACACCGGCATGGTGCAACAAAAGGTACCCTTGAGGTGGACCTTGATGACCTTGTCCCAGTCGGATTCGGAGGCCTTGGAAAAGGTCTGGTCGCGCAGGATGCCGGCATTGTTGACCAGGATGTCGGCGCGTCCGAAGTGCTTGATGGCGTCGTCGAACACCGACTGGCCGCCTTCCATGGTCGAGATGTCGGCGCCGTTGGCGACCGCCTTGCCGCCCTCGGCCATGATCGCGTCCACCACGAGCTGCGCCATCGACTTGTCGGCGCCGGAGCCGTCGCGGGGACCGCCGAGATCGTTGACGACGACCGAGGCCCCTTCCCGCGCGAACAGCTTGGCGTAGGCCTCACCGAGTCCCCCGCCCGCGCCGGTGATCAGCGCAACCTTGCCGTCGAGTAGTCCCATGGTGGCTTCTCCCTGTATGTTTTTCTTCCTTCGCCTCTCCCCCGCGTGCGGGGAGAGGCCTGGAAATCAAGCGCAGCTTGATTCAGGGTGAGGGGGAGCCTCCGCGTGCTCGACTGTCACCGCCCTCGCGGAGACTCCCCCTCACCCCACCCTCTCCCCGCAAGCGGGGCGAGGGAGTGAGACGCCGGTGCCGGCCTAACCCAGCACCGTCTTGCCATTCTTGATCACGGTGACGCCACGCGATTTCACCTTGGCTTCGAACGAGATGACGTTGCCGTCCTTCCAGAGGTCCATCGTCACGGTCTCGCCGGGATAGACCGGCGAGGAGAACCGCGCGACGTGCTGGCGGAACGCCGACGCATCGTAGTCGGCATAGGTCTGGAGCACGCCGCGACAGGTGATGCCGTAGGTGCACATGCCGTGCAGGATCGGGCGCGGGAAACCGGCCTTCTTGGCGAATTCGGGATCGCTGTGCAGCGGGTTGCGGTCGCCGCAGAGGCGATAGACCAGCGCCTGGTCGGGACGCGTGACGATATCGATGGTCTTGTCAGGGCTGCGCGACGGGATCTTGTGCGGATCGGGCTGGGTCAGGTTCGGCCCGCCGAAGCCGCCGTCGCCGCGGGCGAAGCGCGAGGCGACCAGCGTTGCCAGCTTCTCGCCCTTCTCGTTCTTCAGCACGGTCTGGTGGGCGATGACGACGCCCTTGTCCTTGCCCTTGTCGTAGACCTCGACGACGGAGGAGTCGGCGGTGATGTTGGCTGCCACCGGCAGCGGCTGGTGAAAGGTGATGTCGCGCTCGCCGTCCACCACCATCACGCGGTTGAGGTTCATCTCGCCCGGCCCCGAGCCCCAGGCCGCAACGGAGGCGAATGTCGGAACCACCTTCAGCGGCCGCGGCGTCAGCGTGCCCTCGTTGACGAAGGCGAGCTCGTTCTCGTCCATGGGATCAGCGCCGAGGCCGATTCCATAAGCGTAGAGCATGACGTCGCGATCGGTGTAGGCGTACTTCTGGCCGATGTTTTTCAGGCCTTTGAGCTCTTCGTATCTGGCGGACATTTTCTGGTTTCCTCCCGGCATTTCACCGGCGCTCATTGATGCGCCCTCTCCCCTTGCGGGAGAGGGCTACGAGATGCCGGCCACATACGCGTTTGGGTGAGGGGTTGCTTCCGCGTTGAAAATTCTCTCCGTGGAGCGATACCCCTCATCCGGCGCTTCGCGCCACCTTCTCCCACAAGGGGAGAAGGGAAAAGATCACGCCACCGTGAAGAACGGCAGCGGCGCCCCGTCGGTCGGCTTGAACACCACTTTCACCTTCTGGCCGATCTTCAGCTTCTCCAGATCGCAATCGACGAAATTGGTCTGCACTGACGGACCTTCCTTCAGCGTGACGTAGCCGATCGCGTAGGGACCGGTCGGCGACTTCCGCATCAGGCTCCAGGTGTAGATCGTGCCCTCGCCCGAGGCCTCTTCCCACACCGTCTTGTCGGAGTAGCAGAACGGACAGATCGAGCGCGGGAAGTAATGCGCCTCGCCGCAGGCGGTGCAGCGCTTGATCATGAACTTGCCTTGCTTGGCCCCGTCCCAGAACGCCGAGGTCTCCGGATTGGTCACCGGGGCTGGATATTTCTTCGCTTCGCTCATCACACGCGCTCCAGAATGGCGGTCGAGGCCGCGTGACGAACGCCCAGAAGGCCGCCGGTGCCATGCGCGATGGCGAGATCGCAATTCGGAACCTGCACCTTCGGATGCGCCTCGCCGCGCAATTGCCTCACGGCCTCGAGAATCTTGGTCATGCCGCCGCGGTTGACGGGATGGTTGCTGCACAGACCGCCGCCGTCGGTGTTGAACGGCAACTTGCCGACGCCCGAGATGAGGTTGCCGTCGGCAACGAACTTGCCGCCCTCGCCCTTCTTGCAGAAGCCGAGGTCTTCCAGCTGCATCAGCACCGTGATGGTGAAGCTGTCGTAGATCGAGGCGTATTTGATGTCCTTCGGCGTGATGCCGGCTTCCTCGAACGCGCGCGGGCCGGACCAGATGCCGGCGGAGTATGTGAGATCGAGATCCTTGCCGCCGCGCGGACCCTTCATCGCCTCGCCATGGCCGATCAGCTTGACCAGCGGCTTCTTCAGGCTCCTGGCGATCTCCGGCGTGGTCACGATCAGTGCGCCGCCGCCGTCGGAGACGACGCAGCAGTCCATGCGGTGCAGGGGATCGGAGATCATCGGCGAGTTCAAGACGTCCTCGACGGTGACGACATCCTTGAGCATCGCATGCGGGTTGTATTGCGCGTGGTGCGAGGCCGCGACCTTGATCCAGGCGAGCTGCTCGCTGGTGGTGCCATAGTCGTGCATGTGGCGCATGGCACACATGCCATAGGCATTGTGCGTGGTCGCGCCGTACGCGGTCTCGAAATCGGCTTCGGCGCCCTGCGCCCGCGGCGGCATCGCGCCGGTGCGGGGCTTGCCGGCGAGCGTGATCAGCGCGATCGAGCACTTGCCCGCCGCGATCGCCTCCGCGGCATGGCCGAGATGGATGATGTAGGAACAGCCGCCAGTCTCGGTGGAATCGACGTGGCGCAGCTTCTTGGTGTTCAGGCCGAGATAATCGACCATCGGCCAGGCCCCGCCGGGCGCGTCGCCCGCGCAGAAATAGCCGTCGACATCGTCCTTGCTGATCCCGGCATCCTCGATCGCACCCTTGGCGACCTCGGCGTGGAGCTGGGCGGTGGATTTGTCCGGCGCATGCCGGGTCGGGTGTTCGTAGATCCCGGCAATGTAGGCCTTGCCCTTGATGGTCAAAACAGAGGTCTCCGCTCGCGTTTCTTCTTGGCTCTTTTTTCTGAACCGCGGTGGCCTGATTGGCAAGCGCGGAAATATTCCGTCGGGCGAGAGGGTTGCGGGCTGGCGCAAGTGGGACGCCACTCTCGTGTCCCGGACGCGCTGCAACGCTTCGGCGTTGCCGCGCAGAGCCGGGACCCATGCCACCGCGCACGTTGCAAGATGGGCCCCGGCTCTGCGGCGCACCGCAAAGAGGCGCTGCGCCGCGTCCGGGCACGAGAGGTCGGGAGAAATCCTAAAGGTGTTTTGCCCGACGGCACCAGCGATTTTCGCTTTATCGAAAGAACCCCTTTCGCGAAAACAACCCCATGCACAGTAGAACGGTGGTTGATTTCAAAGAGGAAATCGCAAGGCAGGCAAGCCGGCCGACATGGCGTCTCCGCCCTCATCTGCTATAGAGATCGAATGGGCATCTTCACCGGAATGTTTCGGCGCCTGCGCAGGCCGGAACCACAACCCGCGCCAGCGCCCGGGCACGTCTCCTTCATCGAGCTGCATGTCGCCCACACCTGCAATCTGGCCTGTGAGAGCTGCTCCCACTACTCCAACCACGCGCACAAGGGCATTCTGGATCTGGCGCTGGCGGAAAGCTGGATTAGCGCATGGAGCAAGCGCATTACGCTGGACGAGCTGAACCTGCTCGGCGGCGAGCCGACCATGAACCCCCGCCTGTCCGAATTCGTCGTGCTGGCCCGAAAATACTGGCCGGCGACGCATATCCGCATCATCACCAACGGCTTTTTCCTGCATCGCCACCCCGCGCTTCCAGCGACGCTGGCCGCCGACGGCAACGCCAGCCTCTCCTTGTCGGTGCATCACGACGACCCGTCGTATCTCGAGCGACTGCGTCCCGCTCTCGACCTCGTCGCGGCGTGGCAGCGTGATCACGGCATCGCCGTCGAAATCAGGCAATCCGACGAGAAATGGACGCTCCGCTACCTCGGCTCCGGTGCCGACATGTTGCCGTTCGAAGACGGCCAGCCCCGGCAAAGCTGGGAGGTTTGCCCCGCCAGATACTGCAAGCAATTGCACGATGGCCACCTCTGGAAATGTCCGCCGCTCGCCTATCTCAATCTGCAGAAGGCGAAATACGATCTGTCGCCGAAATGGGATCCGTATTTGCAGTACAAGCCGCTCCCGCCGACATGTACCGACAGCGAGCTTGATGAGTTCTTGCGGCGAGAGGATGAGACGGCCTGCGCGATGTGCTCCGCGGAAGTTCGGCGCTTTTCGTTGCAAAATCCGCTGCGGAGCCGGGCATCAAGAGATGCGCCGGCTGCTTAGCCCGTAGGGTGGGCAAAGCGAAGCGTGCCCACCTCTTCTTGCACAAATCTCGGTGAGATGGTGGGCACTGCGCTTTGCGCCTTTGCCCACTCTACGAGACTGCCCTACTCCGCTGCGATCTGCCTTGGGGCCGGCGGCGGGCTCGCGAGGTCGGCGGCAAGCTGGGCGTAACGCACTTTCGCGTCCGCGACTGCCTTCTCCTTCACCGGGCCGTAGCCGCGGATGCGGTCGGGCAGCGACAGCAATTCCACCGCGGTGTCGATCGTCAGCGGCGACAATAGGCCGAGCACCGTGGCGACGTCCTTTTCGTAGCCCGCGATCAGGTCGCGCTCGAGCTTGCGGTCGGCGCTGCGGCCGAAGATGTCGAGCGGCGTGCCGCGCAGCACCTTGAACTTTGCGAGCACGCGGAGAACGCCGAGCATCCAGGGACCGAAAGCGCGCTTCTTCGGGCGGCCCAGTGCATCGACGCCACTGCTGAGGATCGGCGGGGCGAGGTTGAAGTTGAACTTGAAGTCGCCATCGAACTGGTCGCGCAGCTGCTTTTCGAACGTGCCGTCGGTGAATAGGCGCGCGACTTCGTATTCGTCCTTGTAGGCCAGGAGCTTGGCGTAGTTCACCGCGACCGCGCGCGGCAGCGCGTCGCCGTAACCGCCCTGCTTCGCGACATCGCGGACCTGGTCGACCAGCTTGCGATAGCGTTTGGCAAGACGGCCGTTCTGATAAGCGGTCAGGTGCATGGCGCGATGCTCGATGACCTCGTCGAGCGTCATCGCGTCCAGAGACTTGGGCGCGACCACCTCGTCCGTTCCCTTCAGCATGCCGGCAAGACGCGCGGGATCGGCGACCGCGAGGCGGCCGAGGCGGAAGGCTTCCTTGTTCATCTTGATCGAGACGCCGTTGACCTCGATCGCCTGCTCGATCGACTCCGCCGACAGCGGCAGCAGGCCCTTCTGATAGGCATAGCCCATCATCATCATGTTGGTGGCGATGCTGTCGCCGAGCAGTTGCTCGGCCGGCTTGGTGAAGTCGAAGAAGACCGAGTCCTTGTGCAGCGCCGTCTCCAGCAAGCCGTTCAGCTTGCGAGTCTGGAAGTTGAAGTCGCGGTTCAGGACGAAGTCCGCGGTCGGGATGACGTGGCTATTGATGATGCCGCGGGTGCGGGTGGTGTCGCACAGCGAGATGGTGTCCTTGGCGACAGCGACCACCTCGTCGGCGGCGAGCACGACATCGGCGGTGCCGGTGACGATGCGGGAGCACGTCACCTCGGCCGGGTGATCCGACAGGCGGACATGGCTGAGCACCGCGCCACCTTTCTGCGCAAGGCCCGACATGTCGAGGATCATCGAAGCCTTGCCCTCGATGTGGGCGGCCATGCCGAGCAGCGCGCCGATGGTGAGCACGCCGGTGCCGCCGACACCGCCGACGGCGATGTTGTAGGGTTTTTCAAGCGTCGGGCGCGAAGCCGGCTCGGCGATCGTACCGATGTCCGAGAGATCGGCCGGCGCGCGATGGCGCGGCTTGCCGCCGTCGACGGTGACGAAGGACGGGCAGAAACCCTTCACGCAGGAATAGTCCTTGTTGCAGGACGACTGGTTGATGGCGCGCTTGCGGCCGAACTCGGTCTCCAGCGGCTCGACCGAGATGCAGTTCGACTGCACCGAACAATCGCCGCAGCCTTCGCAGACGGCCGGGTTGATCATGACGCGGCGCGCCGGATCCTCAAGCAGGCCACGCTTGCGGCGGCGGCGCTTCTCGGCGGCGCAGGTCTGCACGAAGACGATGGCCGAGGTGCCCTTGTGCTCCCGGCACATCTTCATGACGTTCTGCAGCTCGTCGCGATGATACAGCTTCACGCCGGGTGCGATGCTGTCGGCGGGATAGGCGTCGGGCGTTTCGGAGACCAGGTAGATCTCGCGGATGCCTTCGGCGTGGAGCTGGAAGGTGATCTGCTGCGGCGACAGATCGCCGTCATGGCGCTGGCCGCCGGTCATGGCGACGGCGTCGTTGTAGAGGATCTTGTAGGTGATGTTGGTCTTGGACGCGACCGCCTGGCGGATCGCCAGCAGCCCGGAGTGGAAATAAGTGCCGTCGCCGAGATTGGCGAAGATGTGGTTCTCGTTGGTGAAGGGCGCGATGCCGACCCACGGCACGCCCTCGCCGCCCATATGCGTGAATGTCTCGGTCGAACGGTCCATCCACAGCGCCATGAAGTGGCAGCCGATGCCGGCCAGCGCGCGGCTGCCTTCGGGGACCTTGGTCGAGGTGTTGTGAGGACAGCCGGAGCAGAAATACGGGGTGCGGGAGACGGGGGCGACCGCCTGCATCTGGGTCGCCTGGCGGCCGTTGAACCAGTCGGCCTTGACGCGGATCATCTCCGCGATTTCAGGGTTGAGATTAAGTCGAAGAAGTCGCTCGGTCAGCGAGGTCGCGAGCGAGGCGACGCTGAGCTCGGCGGAGAAGGTCAGGAAGCGCTTGTCGTGCTCGTCCATCTTGCCGACGATGCGCGGGCGCACGTCGTCGCGCCAGTTGAACAGCTCCTGCTTGACCTGGTTCTCGACGATCTCGCGGCGTTCCTCGATGATGAAGATCTCTTCGAGCCCGACCGCGAACTGGCGCACGCCTTCCGGCTCCAGCGGCCAGGGCATGCCGATCTTGTAGAGCCTGAGGCCGATCTTGGCGGCGATCTCCTCGGTGATGCCGAGTTCGCGCAGCGCCTGACGGACGTCCTCGTAGCTCTTGCCCGACGCCATGATGCCGAAACGGGCGTTCGGCGAATCCATGGTGATGCGGTTGACCTTGTTGGCGCGCGCAAAGGCGATCGCGGCAAAGCCCTTGTAGTCCTGCAGGCGGCGGTCCTGCTCGAAGCGGTCGTCGGGCCAGCGCAAATTGAGGCCGCCCGGCGGCAGCTCGAAATCGGTGGGGATGATGAACGGCTTCATCTCGTCGGTGAGGTCGATCTCGGCGGTGGTCTCCACCGTCTCGGTGATGACCTTCATGCCGACCCAGCAGCCCGAATAGCGCGACATCGCGATGCCGAGCAGGCCCATCTCGATCATCTCGTGAATGCTCGAGGGATAAAGATACGGCATCAGCGCCGACATGAAGGCGTGGTCGGACTGATGCGGAACGGTAGAGGATTTGGCGCCGTGGTCGTCGCCGGCGAGGCACAGCACGCCGCCGTTCTTGGCCGAGCCGGCGGCATTGCCATGGCGGAACACGTCGCCGCAGCGGTCTACGCCGGGGCCCTTGCCGTACCAGATGCCGACCACGCCGTCATATTTGGCGCCGGGCGAGAGGTTGAGCTGTTGCGAGCCCCAGACGGCGGTGGCGGCGAGGTCCTCGTTCACGCCGGGCTGGAACTTGATGTTGTACTGTTCGAGATGCTTGCGGGCGGCGAAAAGCTGCTGGTCGTAGCCGCCGAGCGGCGAGCCGCGGTAGCCCGAGATGAAGCCCGCGGTGTTCAGCCCCGCGGCGCGGTCGCGGCGAATTTGGGCCATGGGCAGGCGGACCAGCGCCTGAATGCCGGTCGTGAAGATATGGCCGGTGTCCTGGGTGTATTTCTGATCGAGACTGATCGGACCCTGGTTGATGCCCATTCTCGTCCTCTTCCGCCCTTTTGAGCGCCTGGCTGCTTAAGCCGTTGCCTGCCCGTTGTTTTTAGCTAGGGCGCGCCGACCATCCGCGCCACTCTATGTCGGATATTTAACGCTCCGCATCACAAATCTGGACCAAAGGAAGCGCCGGGTAAAAATCGCAATTTCATGGCTGCAAGGCATCGGCGATTTTCAATTTGTGTCACCATACCCCCGCCGTCGCGAAACGACGTGACGCACGTATAATGCGGGACGCGGGTGATTGGTCGCGGGAGACCTCGGGATGCGGACGATTCTGGCTGTTTTGCTCTTGTGCAGTGCGGCTACGAGCATGGCCCTCGCCGCCGAGCCGTCACCGGAGCTGATCGCCTATGGCAAGTCGCTGGTCGAGGCCGGCGACTGCGCGGGCTGCCACACCGCGGATCCCGCAAGACCGTTCGCGGGCGGCAAGCGCATCGACACGCCTTTTGGCGCGATCTATGCGCCGAACCTGACGCCGGATCGCGAGACCGGGATCGGCGCCTGGCCGGATGCCGATTTCACGCGCGCGTTGCGCACCGGCATCGCGCCGGACGGATCGAACTATTACCCGGCGTTCCCCTACCCCTACTTCACGAAGATGACCAAGGACGACACGCTGGCGATCCGGGCCTATCTCGGCACGCTGCCGCCCGTCGTGGGCCGAAACAAACCGCCGGAGCTGCGCTGGCCGTTCGGCTATCGCCGCTTGATGCGGGTCTGGAACGCCATGTTCTTCACGCCCGGCCTGTTCGAGCCGGATCAGAGCCAGAGCGCGGCGTGGAACAGGGGCGGCTATCTCGTCACCGGGCTCGGGCATTGCGGCGCCTGCCACACGCCGAAGAACTATTTTGGCGCGGACAAGACCGCGCAGGCGCTCGCCGGCAGCGAAATCGGCGGCTGGTATGCGCCAAGGCTCGATGGTGCCGCGCGCACCGGGCTGAAATCATGGAGCGCGCAGGAGATCGTCGAGTATCTGCAGAGCGGGCGCAACGCCAGGAGCCATGCCGGCGGGCCGATGGCGGAGGTGGTCGTCAACTCCACGTCGAAGATGAGCGATGCCGACGTGAGCGCGATCGCGCTCTATTTGAAGAGCCTGCCACCGGCGCGGCGCGAGACGATCGTGACGCCGCCCGGCGAGACCGAGATGAAGGCCGGCCAGGCCGTCTATGCAAAACTCTGCATCGCCTGTCATGAAGCCGACGGCACAGGCGCGCCGCGGATGTATCCGCCGCTGCCGGGCAATGCGCTGCTGCAATCGATCAATCCGTCCTCCACCCTGCGCGTCATCCTCGACGGCGCCCACACGGTGACGACGCCACGCGCGCCGAATACCGGCGAGATGCCGGGCTATGCCAAACAATTGTCCGACGAAGATATCGCGGCGGTGACCAATTACATTCGCAATTCCTGGGGCAATGCGGGCCTGATAGTGACGCCGGCGCAGGTGGCGAAGGCGCGGAAGGAGAATTGAGGCCTCTGCGTCATTGCGAGCGCAACGAAGCAATCCAGAGTCCCACCGCGGAAAGAGTCTGGATTGCTTCGCTGCGCTCGCAATGACGGCGGGACTACTTTTCCTCATCTCCCGTGAAAACGAATTTCGGCATCTCCCATTTGTAGCGCACCGCCAGCAGGCGGAAGCTGATGCCGAGGACGAACGTCAAGATGGTCCAGAGCTCGGCGTTGAGATTGAAGCCGAAGGCGGTGGCATAGAACAGGCCGGTGGCCGCCGAAACTGTGGCGTAGAGCTCCGAGCGAAACAGCAGCGGCACGTCGTTGCAGAGCACGTCGCGCAGCACGCCGCCGGCGCAGCCGGTCACCATGCCGGAGACGATGACGATCGGCAGCGTGGCATCCATCTGCCAGGCGATATCGCAGCCGGTCATGGTGAAGACGACGAGGCCGATCGCATCGAGCACGATGAAGGCGAGCTTGAGCCGGTGCACGAGGCGCGCGGTCAGGATGGTGAGAAAGGCCGCGCCGCCGACGAGCGCCAGATAGATCGGGTTCTGCACCCAGGCGAGCGGATAGTGCCCGAGGAACAGATCGCGCAGCGTGCCGCCGCCCAGCGCGGTAATGCAGCCGAGGAAGCAGACGCCCAACCAGTCCATGCTGCGCCTGCCCGCGGCGAGCGCAGCGGTCATGCCTTGCGCGGCGACGGCGACCAGCGACAGGAAATGCAGCACGCTATCGCTCGGCGGCAGATTCCACATCGCCTTGTTCCCTTCGTTGCACGTGGAACTTGACAGGTTCCCGATTCCCTGCGAGGGGGCAACATGCGACGAAAGCATAGGGAGGGCGGAACGGAATCTCGCATCTAGGGGTTGTCCCCGCGCAATAAACGAGGAGATCCAACGATGGCTGACGAGCGTTTTCCCAACGATCCGTATCGCCCGAACCTCGCCGACGATGAGTATGTTGGCGCGGCGCGCCGGGATGCCGAACTTCAGGCAGATCCCGAGCTTGGCGAAGGCCCGGCTTCAAGCGGCAAGGTCGCTGTGTTCGCAGTGGCGGTCGCCCTGGTGCTGGGCGCCGTGTTCTATAGCTTGAACAACTCCAGCACCGGCAACCAGGCGAGCAACGCGCCGATGACGCAGACGGCCCAGCAGGCGCCGTCCGCCAATCCGGCCGCGCCTCCCGGCATGCGTGACGTGACCCCGCGCAGCAACACCGAGCCTGGCATGACCACGGGCGCTGCGCCGAGCAAGCCGGCGGCGCCTGATCCGGCCGCTCCGTCTGACGGCGCGAAGTAACAGTCCGCAGTGACACGAGAGAGCGGCGGGACCCGCAAGGTCCCGCCGCTTTTCGTTTATCGTTGGAGCATGATCTTTCCGGAAAACCGCTTCACACTTTTCCGGATCATGCTCTAGCTGAACATCTTGTTGAGCTCGCCGCCGGGATAGCCGCCGGCAAGCTCGGTGAACGTCCCCTTCTCAGCCATCTCCTTGGCGGCCCGCATGAAGCCGCCCCAGGCGGCACGGGCGAGCGAGCCGCCGACGCTGATGCGGCGCACGCCGAGATCTTCGGCCTCCCGCAACGACAGGCCGGATGCACCGATCAGCAGGTTGAACGGCTTTGGATGCACCGCCTTCACCACCGCGGCGATGTCCTCGCGGGTCTTCAGGCCCGGCGCGTAGAGGCAGTCGGCACCGGCATCGGCGTAAGCGGTGAGCCGGTCGATGACGAGCTTGAGATCGGTGACGCCCCACAGATAAGCCTCGCAGCGGCCGACCAGCATCGTGTTGCTGTCGCCGATCGCCTTGCGCGAGGCGGCGATGCGCTCGACCGCGAGCGCGCGCTCGTAGATCGGCTTGTCCTTGTCGCCGGTGGAGTCCTCGATCGACAGGCCCGCGACGCCGGTGCGCACGCAGCGCTCGACATGATCAGCGACCTTGCCCGGCTCAACCGCGAAGCCGCCCTCGAAATCCGCGTTCACGGGGATGTCGACGGCCGAGCACAATGCTGCCAGATGCTGACAGACATCCTCCACCGTGCCATGGTTGTCGGGCTTGCCGATGGTCCAGGCAAAGCCCGCACTGGATGAGGCCAGCGCCTTGAAACCGAGATGCTGCAACGCCTTGGCGCTGCCGACATCGACCGGATTGGGCAGAATGAAGCAGCCGCTCTCGTGCATCTTCTTGAACGTCGCGCGCTTGTCAGCGGTTGTCACGTGCATGTTTCTCTCCCTGGTGTTGGCCGCGCGAACATAGGCACGCTCTTCGAAGCGCGCTAGTGCGCGTCGTGCACCGCGCGGCTGTCCTTCGGCGCCTGCTCGCGATCGGTCATGCTGTAGTCCCTGACGACGCTGGCGATGCGCAGATGATAGTCGGCAAAGATCTGCGCCCTGCCCTTGGCCTGGGTGCGGCGGTGCTCCATCGTATTGCGCCAGGCTTGCACCGCGGCTTCGTCCCGCCAGAACGACACCGACAGGATCTTGCCCTTGTCGGTCAGGCTCTCGAAGCGTTCGACCGAGATGAAGCCGTCGATGGTCTGCAGGATCGGCTTCAGATCGGCCGCGAGGTCGAAATAGTCCTGGCGATGTTCCGGCTTGGGCCAGACTTCGAAAATCACGGCGATCACGGGCGTCTCCTTGTGTTGGTGGCCTACAATACCACCTTGCGCAGGAAGGTGCGCTCTTCCGCGAGGATGAATTTGTGCTCCTCGGCGAAATGGAAATTGGCCATGCCCTCGGTATCCTGCCGCAGCCGCGCGCGATAGGATTCGTAGGCGGCCAGGCTCTCGAAGCTGATCAGTCCGAAGGCGATGTTGTTGGTGCCCTCATGCGGCATAAAATAGCCGATCAGGTCGCCGCCGCAGCTCGGGATGATGGTGAGCCAGCGCTTGGAATATTCCTCGAACTGCGCGCGCTTGAAGGGGTCGAGCTGGTAGCGGATGAAGACGGTGACCGACATGTGGGCTCCTGATTGGTCGTTGCAACGGACAAAGCGACACCGTCGCCGCCGAAGCAGTCTGGATTGCTTCGCTTCGCTCGCAATGATGAGTTCGTGGCGACACGCTACGCCCTTGCCCGACCACGATGCTTCGGTTACCATCGAAGCATGAAATCAGGCCCTGACATCGCCATGGTCGCCGCGCTGGTCGGCGATCCCGCCCGCGCCAACATGCTCACGGCGCTGATGAACGGCCGCGCGCTCACCGCGAGCGAGCTGGCGCAGGAGGCCGGCATCACGCCGCAGACCGCGAGCTCGCACCTTTCGAAGCTCGAGGCCGGCGGACTGATCGAACCGGAGAAGCAGGGCCGTCACCGCTACTACCGCCTCACCGACGACGATGTCGCCGGCGTGCTCGAAGGCCTTGCGGGGCTCGCCGCACGCACGGGCCACATGCGCGTGCGCACCGGGCCGAAGGATCCGGCGCTGCGCCGCGCGCGGATCTGCTACGACCATCTCGCCGGTGATCTCGGCGTGCAGATGCTGGACTCCTTGCGCACGCGAAACCTGATCAGGCAGAAGAAACAGGAGATCGAGCTGACGCCGGAAGGCGAGCGCTTCCTGGCCAAACATCTGCAGATCTCGCCCGACATGCTGGCCCATCCGCGCCGTCCGGTGTGCAAAGCCTGCCTCGACTGGAGCGAGCGGCGCCACCATCTCGCTGGCACGCTCGGCGCCGCCATGATGCATCGCTTCGCCGAGCTGAAATGGGCCGCGCGCGATGCCACACCCGGCAGCCGCGTGGTGAATTTCACCCGCACCGGCGAGAAGCAGTTTGCGGCGCTGTTCGCAAATGAGAAGGACTGATCACGCGAGATGCGTGAGATCGCACGTTTGCGTGGGATCGGAGCTCCTCGTCATGGCCGGGCTTGACCCGGCCATCCACGTCTTTATTGCGGCTGGCACGTGGATGCCCGGGACAAGCCCGGGCATGACGGAGACCTTTATGAACCGCATCCTTACGGCCGCGCTCGCGGCCGCCCTGCTCACCGCCGCGTTCACCTCCGCCCGCGCCGCGGACACCGCACCGCGCGAACCCTACGGCATCGCGCTCGAAGGCTTTGCCTATCCCCTTCCCGTGCACCTGCTGCCTGTAGTCAACGACGGCGAGCAGCTCAGCATGGCCTATATGGACGTCGCACCCACGCAGCCGAACGGCCGCACCGTGGTGCTGCTGCACGGGCGCAATTTTCCGTCGAGCTACTGGGCACCCGTCATCAAGATGCTGATCGAGGCCGGCTATCGCGTCGTGGTGCCCGACCAGATCGGCTTCGGCAAATCCTCCAAGCCGTCAGGCGAACTGCACTTCGACACACTGGCGCGCAACACCATCGCGCTGCTCGATCACCTCAAGATCGACAAAGCGGAAATCGTGGCGCATTCGCTCGGCGGCATGCTCGGCGTGCGCATCGCCCGCGCCTATCCGGACCGCGTCGCTCACCTTGTTCTGACGGCCCCAATCGGGCTGGAAGACTACCGCCTCTATGTGCCGCCGACCCCGACCGAGACCATCATCGAGAACGAGGGCAAGCTCACCGCCGACGGCTACCGCAAGCAGCTCCAGACCAATTACGCGATCAAGCTGCCGCCGGAAGCGATCACCCCGTTCGTCGATGCCCGCTTCAACATGAAAGGCAGCCCGGATTATCCGCGCTGGCTGCGCGCCTATGTCAGCTCCGGCCAGATGATCTATCGCGAGCCGGTCGCGCACGAGGTCGCGCTTTTGTCCGGGCCGACGCTGTTCATCATGGGCGCCGACGATCACAACGCGCCGGGACGGCCACTCGCACCGGAGGCGCTGCGCGCCAGGATGGGACAAAACGCCGAGCTGGCGAAGGCGCTGGCCGCGAAGATGCCGAATGCGCGGGCCGAGGTGATCCCGGACACCGGCCACCTCGTCTTCCTGGAGGCGCCGGAGAAGTACAAGGAGCTGGTGCTGGGCTTTCTCGGCCGCTAGCGCCGTTTGCGTGTCGCCTGAAGCAGCATGCGGGGAATGTTCACGCCGCATTCAGGTCATGATTGGCAGGTTTGGATCGCGACGTGTCGGCATGTTGCAAAATTTAACATGTCGAATCGTGTCTTTTGATTCATTGTTCGCCGCAAGCGCCGCCCCCAGGAATCTGCCCTTAGGAATCTGCCCCCAAGGACGAGAAGGAAGATCAGATGAAATATATGTTCGCCGCCGTGATGCTCGCCAGCGCGGTCGTCGGTTTCAGCGAGGCGGCCAGCGCCGCCGGCGGCTGTGGCCCCGGCTGGTATCGCGGCCCGTATGGCGGTTGCCAGCCGATGGCCCGGCGTGGGGCCGTGGTCGTCGTGCCCGCTCCAGCCCCGGTCGTCGTGGTACGTCCGCGCGTGTGCCCTTACGGCTTCCGCTGGTACGCCGGCCGCTGCCGGCCGTTCTGATCTGACCTTCTCGCATTGCAAAATGGCCGCGCGGGATCAGCCTGCGCGGCCATTTCTTTTTGAACACCAAGACATTTTGAACACCAAGAGATCGCGTGGGGTCGTAGCAATTCCGAATCATAACGGGGAGCGCAATTGCGATCCCCGCTCGGAGCATAGCTTGTGTGGAGCTTACCAGTGGCGGCGATGCCAACGGCGACGGCGCCAGCCCCAGTGACGGTGACGCCAGTGGTGGTGATGGCCGCGCCAATGCACCTGCTCGGGCTTGAGCTCTGCGGCCTCATCGCTGGTGGTGACGGCCGGATGGGCGTCCGGATTGCCTTGCGGCATGCGGGGATCTCCGAGCGGCTGTGGCGCCAGCGGCGCGGCCTGTGCGGCGGTCGTGAGCGCGGCGGCTCCCGCCGCGACACCGAAGGCGAGTTTCAGAAAATTGCGGCGTTCCATGACATGTCCCTCTCGGCTTTCTCTCAAGTGATGCAGAGCGAATTGTCGTGGTGGTGACATGAACTGCCGCTGAATCCTGCGTTCAGGTTCATTGCAAAGCCGACAGGCTACGTTCCAAACGCCTGCGCCAGCACCAGCGTCTCCCGAGTGCGCGTCACATCGGGCCAGTCGCGGTTGAAATCGGCGACGAGCTTGTTCAACGCATCGCCCTTCAGCATCGCAGCCAACGCAGCCTCGTCGTCGAACTGGTACATGGCCTGGTGCAGCGAGGGATCGTCGAGGCTCCAGAATCGCCAGGCCTTGGCTACGCCGAACGCCTTCACCGCGTCGGGCACGTGTTCCGTCTCGTACCATTTGTCGAAGGCGGCGCGCTTTGCCGGATCGGTGACGGTGGCGCGGACGACGAAGTAGGCGGCGGGCATGTGTTTTCTCCTGCTGTTTGGCGCCAGCATAGACCGTCCCCGGACCGGCGACAAAAAGAGTTGGCGGCGTTGTCGGAATGCGCGCCGCTCGGCCGTCCTTGCTTCGAACAGCACGCGTTTGAACCGCTGGAGACACCGCATGGCCGACCTCACGCTGACCACCTTCGATTGGGTTCCCCCTGCCCCGCGCGGCTTCGTGCGCGACCTTCGCGTGCGCTGGGCGCTGGAAGAAGCCGCTCTGCCCTATCGCGTCGCCAGCGTGCCGATCGACGATCGCGGTGCCGCGCATCTGGCACACCAGCCGTTCGGCCAGGTGCCGTGGCTGACCGACGGCGATCTCTCGATTTTCGAGACCGGCGCGATCCTGCTGCATCTGGGCAAGCTCAGCGCCAGGCTGATGCCGTCAGATCCGAGCGGCCAGAGCGAGGCGACGGAATGGGTGTTCGCGGCGCTCAATTCGGTGGAGATGGCGAGCCTGCCTTGGGGGATGTCGAAGTTCATGGGACATCCGACCGACACGGCGGCGTGGAAATTCGTCGACGATTTCCTCAAGCTTCGCCTCAAGCATCTCGAGCCCGTGCTTGCGGGGCGCGAATGGCTGGCGGGATCTTTTTCGGTCGCAGACATCCTGATGTCGGACGTGCTGCGCGTCGTCGATGGTTTCGGCGGGCTAGCGGACAGTCCTGCCTGCCGCAACTATGTCGCGCGCGCCACGGCCCGCCCGGCCTTCGCCAAGGCCCGCGCCGACCAGATGGCGCATTTCGCCGCGGCGGATGTGGCGCGCGGAGTGTGACGGACCGCACATCATTAGCGCGGTGTTAGCCCTAGCTTCACCGCCATCGGAACCAAGTAATTTGCTTCAAATTATCCTTCAAATTCCCCTGCGGAAGGTGACACATGGCCCGCATCGCATATCTGAAAGAGCAGCTTGCCCGCGCCGAGCGGCTGGCGAAAGCGATCCTCGACCAGCAAACCGCACAGCGACTTCAAACCTTCGCAGCCGAATGCCGCGGTGAGCTGCAGGTCCTGACCCGCAGGGCTGCGGCGTAAGGCGCCTTGGCATTCTCCGGGCGCCGCGTCACACCAGCTTCATCGGTGTATCGGCGACCACGCGCAGATCGATACTGCTTATCAGCCGCGCGCGAAGCGCCTCCGCAGCCTGGATGGCCTCATCCGTCTGCCGCAGAGTGCTGACATTCGAACCGAGCGAGACGATACCGCCCAGTACCAAAGCGATCGAGCCGAGCGCGGCCGTTTGACCCAAGCCAAACACGCCGAGGATCGTGACCAGCAGCAATACAGCGCCGCCGCCGACGGCGATCTTGGACGCCAGAATGTATTTGCGGCAGCGCTCGGCGATCTCGGCGAGTGCCTCGATCCGATCTTCGATCTGTGAAATCTCGTCGGTCGGATCGTCTTCGGTCATTGGGTATTGATCGAGGATGCCAAATCAAAAACAGTCGCCTGCACCAGCGTAGCGACACGCGGGAGATCTAGCGATGTACCCGGATTTCGCTGCGCTCCATCCGGGCTACGCCATCCTCACAACGGCAAATTGTCGTGCTTCTTCGCCGGCGTTTCCACCTTCTTGTCCTTCAGCATCGACAGCGCCCGCGCGATCCGCTTGCGGGTCGAGTGAGGCATGATGACGTCGTCGATGTAGCCGCGCTCGGCGGCGATGAACGGTGACAGGAAGCGGTCTTCGTATTCCTTGGTGCGGGCCGCGATCTTGTCGGGGTCGCCGATATCAGAGCGGAAGATGATCTCGACGGCGCCCTTGGCGCCCATCACCGCGATCTGGGCGGTCGGCCAGGCGTAGTTCATGTCGGCGCCGATCTCCTTGGACGCCATGACGTCGAAGGCGCCGCCGTAGGCCTTGCGGGTGATGATGGTCACCAGCGGCACGGTGCATTGCGAATAGGCGAACAGCAGCTTGGCGCCGTGCTTGATCAGGCCGCCATATTCCTGCGCGGTGCCCGGCAGGAAGCCCGGCACGTCGACGAAGGTGACGATCGGGATGTTGAAGGCATCGCAGAAGCGAACGAAGCGCGCGGCCTTGCGCGAGGCGTCGCTGTCGAGCACGCCGGCCAGCACCATCGGCTGGTTGGCGACGAAGCCGACGGTGCGGCCGGCGATACGGCCGAAGCCGGTGACGATGTTCTTGGCGAACATGTCCGCGATCTCGAAGAAATCGCCCTCGTCGACGACCTTCAGGATCAGCTCCTTCATGTCGTAGGGCTTGTTCGGATTGTCGGGGATCAGCGTATCGAGCGACATGTCGACGCGGCCGATGTCGTCGAAGCTCGGCCATTCCGGCACGCCGTCGCTGTTGTTGGACGGCAGGAAGTCGATCAGGCGACGCATCTGCAACAGCGTCTCGACGTCGTTCTCGAAGGCACCGTCGGCGATCGAGGAGCGCGTGGCGTGCACGCTAGCACCGCCGAGCTCTTCGGCGGTGACGACCTCGTTGGTGACGGTCTTCACGACGTCAGGGCCGGTGACGAACATGTAGCTGGTGTTCTTCACCATGAAGATGAAGTCGGTCATCGCCGGCGAGTAGACGTCGCCGCCGGCGCAAGGGCCCATGATGACCGAGATCTGCGGGATCACGCCCGAGGCGAGCACGTTGCGGCGGAACACGTAGGAATAGCCGGCGAGCGCGGCGACGCCCTCCTGGATGCGGGCGCCGCCCGCATCATAGAGGCCGATGATGGGCGCCCGCGCCTTCATCGCCATGTCCTGAAGTTTCGTAATCTTCAGCGCGTGGGTCTCGGACAGCGAGCCGCCGAACACCGTAAAATCCTTGGCGAAGACGAACGTCTTGCGGCCGTTGACGGTGCCCCAGCCGGTGACGACGCCGTCGCCGGGAACCTTGTTCTTCTCCATGCCGAACTCGGTGGAGCGGTGCTCGACGAACATGTCGAACTCCTCGAACGATCCCTTGTCGAGCAGGAGCTCGATGCGCTCGCGCGCGGTCAGCTTGCCGCGGGCGTGCTGCGCCTCGATGCGCTTCTCCCCGCCGCCGAGCTTTGCGCCGGCACGACGATCTTCAAGGGCGTCCAGGATATTCTTCATTTGCTCCCGCCAGTTCTTAGCCTAAATGCGATTGCCGGGGGTTCTAACACGGCATTTTGCGGGCCGGGAAGCGGCTTTCGGCACCGCAGGGCTGCCTTGTCGCAGCGGGAAAGCGCAAGGAATTACAAAGTTTTGCCCGGGGAGACGACGATGGACCAAGGAATGGCCAAGACCGGCGCCGAGACCGGCGCGGTGACGGGCGGCGTCAAGATCCTGCTCCGGCTGGAGGGCCTGACCCTGTTCGCGGGCATGGTGATGCTCTACGCGGCCTGGGACGGCTCCTGGCTGGTGTTCGCCCTGCTCTTTTTCGTGCCCGATCTGAGCTTCCTGGCATACCTCTCCGACGCCAAATTCGGCGCGATGGTCTACAACGCCGCCCACAGCTACATGGCCCCGGTGGCGCTGCTGACGCTGGGCTTCGGCATCGCCTCGCCGCTCATCCTGTCCATCGCCTTGATCTGGCTCGCCCATATCGGCATCGACCGGGCGCTGGGCTACGGGCTGAAATACTCGGCCGGGTTCGGCTTCACCCATCTGGGGCGGATCGGGCGACAGAAGGACACCTGACCCCGCGGGCTCCTGCGGCGGACGCCGCCGCAAATTTGGCGGCTGGCCCGGTTGACCGGGCCTGCCGATTCAGGCTTGCTCCAGGCTTGCGATCAGGCGCCGATGTTGCGTGAGCCCAGTCGGTACGGCGGTGATCATGACGCTCTGGCTCAAGCATCACCTCATGTCCGCGACGGTCGTCCCCCTGCCGCCGAACTCATCGTCCGAAACCACCGACTTCCTGCGCCGCATGGCCAGCATGGTGTCGGGAAGGAACGGCGAGATGCTGCTGCGCGCCGCATCGCTGATCGAGTCGCTGGCGCAGCGGGCGATGACGGCCGAACGGCTGTATCACCAGCAGCAGGACGAGAGCACGCGCAACGCCGAATTGCGCGAGGCCGCCGAACTCGCCTCCAACGCCATGGTCAGCCAGATCGAGGCGCTGCGGGCACAACTGGCGGACGTGACGGCGGCGGCCGCTGCCGAGCGCGCCGCATTCGATGCCGAGCGCAACAAGCTGCTCGGCCTGATGCAGCACGCGGAGAGCCACATCGGCAAACTGACCAGCGAGCTCGACAGCTTGCGCGCTTCCGTCGACGCCTTCAACGAGACCGTCGTCTCCGTGCCGATCGAGGTGCTGCGGCTGGCGCGCACCCAGTTCGACTTCCTCTCCGAAGGCTTCGCCCGCAAGGGTGACGTGATCTCGCAGGCCATGAGCGAGATCGGCGGCTTTGCCATCGACCAGGCGCTGACGGGGAAGAAGACAGCCGACAAGGCCTGAGGCGAATTACGGCTCGCCGGGCTTGAACGGCTCCTGCTTGTCCGGCGGCACTGTCTCTTCCGCCATCGCCAGCAGCATCGCGACCATCACGTAATTGCCGGAGACCGCGGTGAGGTCGACGATCTGCTGGTCGTTGAAGAGCTTCTTCGCCCGCGCGTAGGTCTCGTCAGAGACCTTCCTGGTCGTGGTGAGCTCGGTGACGAAGTCGTAGACCACCGCCTCATCCTCAGCCATTTTCGACGGGCGCTTGTTGGCCTTCAGCTCCGCGATGATATCCGCAGACAAGCCCGCCTTGGCCGCGAGCGGCGCGTGCGCGAACCATTCCACCTGCGAGCGCCACTGCCGGCCGATGATGAGGATCGCGAACTCGTTGAGCTTGGTCGGGACCGAGGTTTCCCAGCGCAGATAGTAGAACAGGTCGAACAGGCGCTGTCCGAGCACGGGGCTGCGGATCATGGGATTGTAGGGCCCGCCGATGCCGACGCTCGACACCTTCATGATCTGCTCGCCGAGCGGTTTTTGCTTGGCGTCCAGCTGGTCCATGGTGAGCTGCGGAAAGCGCGGCTCCTTGCTGGTGGCGGGCGCTGCAAACATCGTGGCGGCGAGCCAGCCGCCAGCAGCGGCCAACGTGAGCGACGATAGCCAAAGTGGCGTTGAGTTCATTGGTGTCCTCCCGACCTTTTTATTGCTTGGTCTGAAGGATGCTAGTCGAGCGCCGTCGGGTGCGCCAGCGTGGCGACGTCAGATCGCGCCGATCGCGGCAAGGCAGGCTTGCGTCAGCGGCATGCGCTCGCCGACGAGGCGCGGCTCGGTGCAATCCATGTTGAGCGCGAACACCGTGTGCGCCTCGCCCTTCTCGGCCCAGCCAACCATCCAGCCGAGCGAGGGCTCGCCGCGCTCGGCGCCGAGCAGGCCCGACTTGGCGCGGATGATGCTGTCGCCGACCTTGGTCACCGGCAGGATATCGGCGACCACATCCTGGCTGCGCCTGGAGATCGGCAGCGCGCGGCGACGCAGCCGGTCGACGAAATCGATCTGCTCGATCGGATCGATGCGCAAGGCGCCCGTGAGCCAGAACTGGTCGATACCGCCGCCGATGTCGCGATTGCCGTAGTCGAACAGATCGACATATTTCTGCATGCGCTCCTGGCCGATGCGGCGGGCGATCTCCTGATAGACCGGCACCGCGCTCACCGCGATGGCGCTGCGCAGCGTATGATCCTTGTTCCAGGCCTCGATCGGACGCTTCACGCCGTCCCACGGGAACACGTCCTTGTCAGGATCGGCGACGACGCCGGTCTCCAGCGCGATCAGCGAGTTCGGGATCTTGAAGGTCGAGGCTGGCAGCTTGCCCTCGCCCGAGCGCTCCTTGTCGCTGGCGACGATCAGATAGTCCTCGACCTTGTAGCCGACGAAGGTGCCCGACGTGCCGAGGTCGGTGAAACGCTTTGCCAGGCTGTCGCGGATCTCATTGCGCGGCGGCGCGACATGCGCGAGCGCGTGCCGCGGCAGGATCGAAGCTGCGGCAAGAAGGCCGAGGGTGGAACGGCGGGTCAGCACGGGCGATTTCCGTTGAGTCATGAAGGCGACGGCTACAATGCCGCCAATATCTGGTCAAACGATGACGGCGCTCAGCGCCCCCGACCCGACAGCCGCAGCACAAACACCAACACCTCAGCCACGGCCTTGTAGAGATCTGGCGGGATCTCCTCGCCAAGCTCGACCTTGGAGAGCGCACCCGCCAAAATCTCGTTCTCCTCGATCGGGATGTCGTTGGCCTTGGCGATCTCGACGATCTTCTCGCCGATCGTGCCCTTGCCCTTGGCGACAACGACGGGCGCGTTGCTGCCCTTCTCGTAATGCAGCGCAATGGCGAGCTTGGATGGATTGCTCATGTGGCGCGATCCAGGAAATGACCGGCGCGGGCTGGCGCCGGCTGCGGCGGCGTGCCGTCGCGCACCAGGATGTCGCCGGGCTTGAGTTCAGCGCGCGTCAGCGCCTGATTGAGTTCGCCGATGCCGGCGCGAAGTTGCTGCGCGGTCGCGGGGCGCTCCGCCCACATCCGCACGAAGGTCTTGTCGTCGTTGAGCGTGATCAGCGCATGCACGGGGCCGGCCGGCTCGACATTGAGCGTGAAGCGCGCGCGCCAGGCGCGCTTGGCGGGATCGGCAGATTCGTTGCCGCCGTCGCGCGAAATCTCGAACTGCGCCATCGCGGTGCCCTGCGGCGTCGAGAACGGAATCTCGAAATTCCACTGCGGCACGGCTGGATCAATGCGGTGGCCGCCGGCGTCGGTACGATCGGGCAGCGAGGCGACCTGCAACAGCGTCTGCCGCGCGATCGCGGCATCGGTGTCGTCGAGCAGGCGGTGCACCGTTACGGAGAGCGGTGTCTCAGGCGCGAGCGATGGCGCGGCGACCGCCTGCGGCGCCGGCAATGCGCCGCGAAACGGCGGTGGCGTCGTACGCGCGGCGGCCTCGAAGATATGACCGTCGGGCACGACCTTGTTCGAGCCGGGGACGTTGCCCATCAGGCGCGGCAGGTTTTGCGTGACCTCCTGCAACAGGCTTGCGGCAAGGCCTGCGGACATGGTGCGCGGCATCGCGGACTGAGGATTGTTGCCGGCTATGTCGGCCAGCAAGGCGGCCGCGAGATTGGCATCGCGCGGCAGTTGCGGTTGTTGGGCGATCCCGGCACCGGAAGATGACGCGGCCTCACCTGCTGTCTGAGCCGGCGCGGCAACGGCCTGCGGCGTCCCGGTTGTACCAGTCGCAAGCGCGGCACCTTGCACCTGCGGCGCGGTCTCGAGGCTCGCCAGCGTCTGCCGCAGCACCAGCAGCGCGGCCTTCAAATCCGGCACGGCCCCGGAAGGCGGCGTCCCGCCTGCAGCCAGCGAGGCCTCGAGCAGCAGGCCGGATTTCTGGAAGGCGGATTCGATATCGCCGCCATCGAGCCCGGCATTGAGCGGCGTCTGCTGCGCCAGCACGTCCAGCACCGCCTGCTTCAGCCCCGCCGGCAGATCGCTGCCGGTGACGACAGCGGCCAGATTGGCGAACAACGGCGCCTGGCTGCCCTGTTTCGTGACCGCCTCGGCCGAAGCGGCGGTGACGGCGGCCTGCTCCAGCGGCGTCAGCGTGTTGCGTGCGGCAATCGCAGACGGCGCCAGCGATGGGCTCTCCACCAGCGAGGCCGCCCGCGGCGTCAACGTGATCTGATCCCCCGTCGCCTCGCCCGCCCCGCTCATCACCGCGAGCCGGATGGTGCCGCCGTTCTGCGAGACCGCGAGCTGGAGGCTCTGCCCCGGTGTGAGCGACACCTCCGACATCACGTCCATCGACAAATTGGCGATCGCGATCCGCACCAGATTGTCGGCCATCACGCTGACGACCCTGGCGTCGACGACGCTGCCGGCCTGAAGCACGAGATCGGGCGTTGCCGCATCAGCCACGGGGCTGGCGGCACTGACGGGAAGAATCGAGCTTATCGGCGTCGACATCTCAGGGGCCCGGGGAACGCTGGCTCTACCCTAAGGCCGCCCTCGTAAACCTCTCGTTAAGGACCTTTGGCCGCAGCAGGCTTTACGGCGGCCAATACCGCCACGGCGGCCTCGAAATCCCGCAAGCGGGCGGCCCGGCGGGCAGCTGCCTCCTCGTCCACGCCCCATTTCTCGGCGTTCCAGTCCTCGTCGACATGGGCGGCGGCCCAGACCTGGCCGGCATCGTGCACGCCATGGGCCAGTGCCAGCGCCAGCAGCGCCGAACCGGTCAGGGTCGTCACCACATGGAGCGCGGCGACCGACCAGGCATCCCCCGGCAGCGCACCTCGGGCGGCCTGGATGGCCTCGTCCGGCTGCTTCACATGCATGATGCCCTCGGACAGGATGAAATGCGCGCCCAGCGTCTCCGCCGCCCAGAACAGCAGGGGGTCCCAGTGCGCGGCCTCGCGGGCCACCAGCCCCTCGGGGTGGCCTGCCCGATAGAACAGCAGGTCGGACTCGAAGTATTTGGCGAGGTCGTCGGTGACGAGCTCGACGCGGTCGACGACGCCCTCGACCACGCTGTTGGCGATCCGCGTCAGCGGCATGGTCACGGGATCGATCGTCTCGCCCTGCGCCGCCCATTCGGCGGCGACCGCATCGGCCAGTGCGCGCGAGGGGATCACCACCTGGCGGCCGGACGGCGTGCGGATCGGCTTGCCGTCGAGCGTGATGGCGAAGCCGCCCTCGGTTTCAGTGGCGCCGGCCTCCTTGTAGAAGCGCTTGCGCTGTGGCGTACGCGCAGACTGGCGGACCGATTCCCGGGGATCGCGAGCGGATCGCACCGCAGCTTCATCGAACAATTCGCGCATCTTGAGTTTTCGCTCTCCGGCGGTGGATGCTAGTGTTTTAAGATAAGACCATTTTAAGCCAAACCTTGCGGCCGATAAAGCGAGCGGCGGGCATGAGGGAACTTGCGGGCATTGTGGCCCTGTTCGCCGGGCTTTGGCTGGCCGCGGCAGAGGCCGGCTTTCGCACCCCGGAATCGCTGGTCCGCAACGTCTATGCCTATTACGGCGAAGGCGCGCCGGAGCTGTCCAAGGGCCTGCCGCGGGATGCGGCGACCGCCCGGCAGTTCTTCGACCCCTCCTTGCGCAAGGCGTGGTCCGCGCCGCGGACCGAGCCCTATGATTTCCTGGTGCAGAGCCCGAGCTGGAAGCTCGGCCCTGTGACGATCGCGATCGTCCGCAGGCAATATGACAAGACCTATGTCGAGGCGAATTTCGACAATCGCGGCCGGCGGGTGACGCTGAACTTCATCCTGGTCAACGGGCCCGAGGGCTGGCTGATCACCGACGTCGAAAGCCCGCATGACTCCTTGCGGATGTTTCTGGAGCAGTTTCGGAATTGAGGGATTGTCGGTCGTACCAACCACAGCTGTCATGCCCCGGCTTGACCGGGGCATCCAGTACGCTGCGGCTCTCGGTTCAATCACTGCGGTCTCTGGAATACTGGATCGCCCGGTCAAGCCGGGCGATGACAGCGGAGGGTGTGGCTGGTCTACCCCTCTATGGTTCCCGTCGCGCCCTACTCTTCCGGCGCGTTCTCGATCGGATCGAACCGGCTCGCATCGAGCCCGAGCAGATTCCACGATTGCTGCATGTGCGGCGGCAGCGGGGCGGTGGCGTCGATCACGCCGCCGCGCGGATGCGGAATGACGATGCGGCGCGCGAGCAGATGAAGCCGGTTCTGCAAGCCGCCCGGCAATTGCCAGTTCTCGATGTTGAAATATTTGGGATCGCCGACGATGGGATGGCCGATATGCGCCATGTGCGCGCGGAGCTGATGGGTGCGGCCCGTCACCGGCTTCAGCGACACCCAGGTCAGCTTGTTGCCGGCGGTCTCGACCACCGCGTAATAGGTCACCGCGTGGCTCGCGCCCTCGTCGCCATGCTGGGCGATGCGCATGATGGTGTCGTCCTCGCTCTCTTCCTTGGCGAGGAAGGTCGAGATGCGGCCCTGCTTCGGCTTCGGCAGGCCCGGCACCAGCGCCCAATAGGTTTTCCGCGCCGAGCGCGAGCGGAACTCGCCGGTCAGATACGAGGCGGCGAAGCGCGTCTTGGCGATCAGCAGGCAGCCCGACGTATCCTTGTCGATCCGGTGCACGAGCCGCGGCTTCTGCCCCTTGGAGTCGCGCATCACCTCCAGCATCTGATCGATGTGCCGCGTCGTGCCGGAGCCGCCCTGCACCGCAAGCCCGAACGGCTTGTTCAGCACGAGAACGTCGTCGTCCTCGTAAATGGTCATCTCCTTCAGCGCCTTGAGCGTCTTCTGCGCGGCCTCCGACAGTTCGTCGACCGGCTTCGGCGTGTCGAGTTTCAGCGGCGGAATACGGACGCTCTGCCCCTCCTCCAGCCGATCCTTGCTGTCGACGCGCTTGCCATCGACGCGCAGCTCGCCCTTACGGACGACACGCTGGATGTGAGAGAACGACAGGCCCGGAAAGCGCGCTTCGAGGAAGCGGTCGACCCGCATGTTGTTCTCGTCGGCCGTCACCTTGACGGTCTGCACCTTGGTCGGCAGCAGCGCCTCGACGGGCTTTGCCGGCGCAGGCGTTTCCGGCGCGGCCACCTTGGGCGGACGCCGCTCGGCGCGCTCGCCCGCAAAGCGCGGCGGCGGCTTCATGCCCGGCTTGCCGCCCGGACGCGGGCCGGCCTTTGACGCACCGCGCGCTTTGAACGGACGTGCCTCCTTGCGCTCGTCGGGCTCGCGAGGTTTCGGGTTCATTCTCTTGATGCGGCGGCTCATGCGGTTTTTCCAAGCTTTCGTGTCGACTGCGCGGCGCGACGGGGCAGCGTCGCAACCTGCGCACCAACCTCTTTCTCCGCCAGCCGCAGTTCATATTGCTGTTGCAGGTTCATCCAGAATTGCGGACTGGAGCCAAACCAATGACCAAGGCGCAGCGCAGTGTCAGCGGTGATGCCGCGCTGCCCGTTGATGATGCCAGTCACGCGATTTACGGGGACGTCGATCTGACGCGCGAGCTCTGCGGCGGATATGCCGAGTTCTCGCAGCTCTTCAGCGAGATGTTCGCCGGGATGGGTAGGTATGCGGGGCATGGTGTTTTCTTGGTCGGACTAGCGCGAATTACGCGTTACGTAAACCGTAAATCCGACCCTACCGCAAGCTCCAAAGGCCTACTTCCCGCCCCGCTCCTTGCGCAGCTTGGCCCAGTAATCCAGACGCTTGCGGATCTCCCGCTCGAAACCGCGCTCCGGCGGATCGTAGAAGGTCTGACGCCCGAGGGCATCTGGAAAATAGTCCTGCCCCGAGAAGGCGTCGGGGGTGTCGTGGTCGTATTCGTAGGCTGCGCCGTAGCCTTCCGACTTCATCAGCTTGGTCGGGGAATTGAGGATGTGCTTGGGCGGCAGCAGCGAGCCGGCCTGTTTGGCGACCTGCATCGCCGCCTTGAAAGCGGTGTAGACCGCGTTCGATTTCGGCGCGGTGGCGAGATAGACGACCGCCTGCGCGATGGCGAGCTCGCCTTCGGGGTGGCCGAGGAAATCGAAGGCGTCCTTGGCCGCATTGGCGATGACGAGTCCTTGCGGATCGGCAAGGCCGATGTCCTCCACCGCCATGCGCACGACGCGGCGGGCCAGGAACAGCGGGTCCTCGCCAGCATCGAGCATGCGGCAGAGATAATACAGCGCGGCATCGGGATCGGAGCCGCGCACCGATTTATGCAGGGCCGAGATCAGGTTGTAATGGCCGTCGGCCGACTTGTCGTAGATCGGCGCGCGGCGCTGCAGGATGTCCTGCAATTGCGCGGCGTTGAAAATCTCATCCGCCCGCGCCGAACGCCAGACCTCTTCGGCAAGCGTCAGCGACGCCCGTCCATCGCCGTCGGCCATGCGCACCAGCACGGCGCGCGCCTCGTCATCGAGCGGTAGCTTCTTGCCCTCGACCTCCTCGGCATGCGCGAAAAGCTTTTCGATCGCGGCCGCATCAAGCGAGCGAAACACCAATACGCGCGCGCGGGACAGAAGCGCCGCGTTGAGCTCGAAAGACGGGTTCTCGGTGGTGGCGCCGACCATGACGACGGTGCCGTCTTCCATCACGGGGAGAAACGAATCCTGCTGGGCGCGGTTGAAGCGATGCACCTCGTCGACGAACAGCAGCGTGCCCTTGCCCATCTCGCGGCGGGCGCGCGCGGCGTCAAAGGCCTTCTTGAGGTCGGCGACGCCGGAGAACACCGCGGAGATCTGCTCGAAATGCAGATCGGTGGCATCCGCCAGCAGCCGCGCCACGGTGGTCTTGCCGGTGCCGGGCGGGCCCCAGAACACCAGCGATCCCAGCGTGCGCGTCTCCAGCATGCGCGTCAGCGCGCCGTCGGGACCGAGGATGTGATCCTGCCCGACGACCTCCGACAGCACGCGCGGACGCAGCCGGTCCGGCAGCGGATGCGGAGCCTCGTGGTCGAGCCCCGCCGCGGCAAAGAGAGTTGGCGTCTCCTGTGGTCGCTTCGGACTCATCCGCCCAGCGAAACGTTGATCTGCTGGCCGCCACGCACCAGCGTGATGCGCCAGATCCGCGGGCGCTCGCCTGCGGCCTTTTCGAGGTCGCCGGTCTTGCTGATCTTCTGGTTGTTCACCGCCAGGATTATGTCGCCCTTCTGGAAGCCGACACTCGCGGCCGCGCTGTCGCCGCCGAGATCGGTGATCACGACGCCCTCGGTGTCGGCGTCCAGATGCAGCTCATCGGCGACCGCCGGCGTGATGCTCGACACCTTCGCGCCTTGGAACGGCGAGCGCGCGGTGACGACGAGCTCGTTGCGGCCGGTATCGGGCGCGGTCTCCAGCGCCACCACCAGCTTGACCTGCTTGCCGCCGCGTTGCACGTCGATCTGTGCCGTGCCGCCGAGCGGACGCGTCGCGAAGCGGTAGTCGAAGGCGTTGGGATCATCCACGGTCTGGCCGTCGATCCCGGTGATGAGATCGGAAGATTTCAGGCCGGCCTTCGCCGCGGGGCCACTCGAGACCACGCTCGCAACCAGCGCGCCGGTCGGCGAGCGCAGGCCGAGGCTCTCGGCGATCTCGGGCGTCACCGCCTGCAATTTTGCACCGAGCCAGGGACGCTTCACCGCCTTGCCGCCGCCCTTGGCGGAGGCAACGACGACGCGCACCATGTTGGCGGGGATCGCAAAGCCGATGCCCTGCGAGCCGCCGGAGCGCGAATAGATCGCGGTGTTGATGCCGGCAAGCTTGCCGCTCATGTCCACCAGCGCGCCGCCGGAATTGCCGGGATTGATCGCCGCATCGGTCTGGATGAAGAACTGGTAGTCGGTGATGCCGACCTGCGTGCGCGCCAGCGCCGAGATGATGCCGTGGGTCACGGTCTGCCCCACGCCGAAGGGATTGCCGATCGCCAGCACGACGTCGCCGACCAGCAACTCATCCGAATTGGTGAAGTCGAGGGTCGGGAATTTCTCCTTGGTGTCCTTCAGGCGCAGCACGGCAAGATCGGTACGGGGATCCTTCAACAGGATCTCGGCTTCGAACTCGCGCTTGTCCGCCAGCGATACCTTGACCTGGTCGGCGCCCTCGATGACGTGGACGTTGGTGACGACCAGGCCGGAGGCATCGACGATGACGCCGGAGCCGAGCGAGCGCTGCATCTGCTCTGGCTGCTGGCCGGGCACGCCGAAGAAGCGGCGGAAGACCGGGTCGTCGAGCAGCGGATTGCGGTTCTGCACCACCTTGGCCGCATAGACGTTGACGACCGCAGGCTGCACCCGCTGCACGATCGGGGCATAGGACAGCCGCAATTCGGCCGGCGACGACGGGACCCGGCGGTCCTGCGCGGCGGCCGGATCGAAGGAGGCCGAAAAGCCTATGCACAGTACAGTGATGACGGCGGCACGGATCGAGCGAAACATTCCTACCTCTCGGAAAAGACGCCGGAATATAGGCGCGTTCGCCGGCCAATAGAAGGGCGCCGGGCGGCAATATTCAGCCCCTCCCGCCAGCTCCCGGCCAGCAAGGCCTGTGCGCATCACGGGCATTTTGCGGTGTTGCTACGGATTGGCATGAGGCCCGTCATCTTGCATTGTCGCGGAGGGCCGATTCGGTTGCGGCGAATCTACATCAGTGGGAACCCGCACACCGGGACGCGCCGTCGCAGGGCAGTCATCGATCGTTCCTAGGCTCTGCGTTTGCGACTTGGGGAAGTTGGTCAAACCATGGAGTGGATGACGTGATCAGGACAAGACTTGCAGCCACGGCGATTGGTCTTGCCGGTGCGCTGGCGGCCGCCCAGGCCCAGGCCCAAACGGCAAGCAGCAGCGAGCAGGAGATCGCCCTGCTGAAGCAGCAACTGAAGATGCTGGAGCAGAAGCTCGACAAGCTGCAGAACCAGACCGCGGCGAACACGGCAGCCACGGCGAAGGCCAAAGCCGAAGCAAAGGCGGAAGCGCGCTCGGAGGCAAAGGCCGTCGTCGCCAATGCCAACGCGGCAATCCCGCTCAAGGGACCGGCACCGGCGTCCGGCGTCGTGGTGACGATGCCGAACAACCGGCCGACCATCTGCACCGCCGACGGGGCAAACTGCGTTGCCATCACCAGCCGCGTCCATTGGGATGTCGGCGGCTATGATTATCGTCCCAACACCGCGGCGACCGTGCCGCAGAAGCTCGACAGCGGCGAGAACGTCCGCCGCGCCCGCATCGGCGTCGCCGGCAAATTCTTCAACGACTGGAATTTCGCGCTGGTCTACGATTTCGGCGGCTCCTCCGACGGCTTTGGCGGCGCAGCGCCGGGCTCCCTGCCCGGCGGCGGCGTGTCCGGCGTCGAGAATGCCTATCTCAGCTACACCGGCCTGAAACCGTTCGGCGGCCGGATGGCGATCGAGGCCGGCATCATGGACCTGCCCTACACCATGGACGAGGCCACGAGCTCCAACGACACCATGTTCATGGAGCGCGCCTCAGCCGGCGTGATCGCGACCAGCATCGCCGCCGGCGACTTCCGCTCCGCAGCCGGCGCACGCTGGTTCAACGACCAGCTCTGGATCGGCGGCTATGTCACGGGACCGTCGACCGGCGCGATCCACTCCGCCTCGAGCGCGGCGCCCGCGGGCACGAGCGAGCAATACGGCGCGGTGGCGCGTATTGCCGGCAACCCGATCAGCGGCAAGGACTACTCGGTACATATCGGCGCCGACGCGGAATGGCTGATCCAGCCGCCGCGCAATCTGATCGCCAACACGCAGACGGTCACGCTCAGCGACCGGCCGGAATTGCGTCTCGACCCGACCTCGCTGATCTCGACGGGCGCGATCGCGAATGCCTCGGGCGCTCAGGTCTACAGCGTCGAAGCCGCCGCCACCTACGGCTCGCTGATCCTCCAGGGCGAGTACTTCTGGTACAACATCGATCGCACCGCCAACACCGGCCTCGCGCCGATCGGCGCACCCAGCCTGAAATTCCAGGGCGGCTATGCGCAGGCCGGTTACGTGCTGACCGGCGAGGGCCGGACCTACAATGCGGCGAACGCGGCCTACAACGGCGTCAAGCCGGCGCATCCGTTCTCGCTCGACGGCGGTGGCTGGGGCGCGTGGGAAATTGCGGGACGCTTCTCGACGATCGACCTCAACAACCAGTTGGGAACGGCGACCGGCATCGCCGGCGGCCGACAGACCGTCTACACGGCGGCGCTGAACTGGTACGTCAATGGCAACGTCCGCTTCATGCTCGACTACCTGCATGGCACGGTATCGAAGCAGGCCTCGCCGGTCTCGACCGCCGATGTCGGCGCGAAGTTCGACGCGGTGGCGATGCGCACGCAGTTCGCGTTCTGACTTCTCTCGTCGTCCCGGGGCGCGCGAACGCGCGAACCCGGGACCCATAGCCACAGGCAGTCGTTTGGCGAAGATCGGAGTTTCCAGCTCAAACTATAACTCCTCTCTGTGGTTATGGATCCCCGCGTTCGCGGGGATGACACCGAGAGTGCGGCGGCATGGATAATTCACGCCGCGCGCTTCTTCCTCACGACCACCGGCGGCGGCGCGCAGGACAGCCGCTGCTGGTGGCTCTCGCCCCAGGCCTTGAGGATGTCGATCACCGGCCGCAGGCTCTCGCCGAGCTCGGAGAGGCAATACTCCACCCGCGGCGGCACCTCGGCATAGACCTTGCGGATGACGAGCTTGTCCTCCTCCAGCGCGCGAAGCTGCTTTGTCAGCATGCGCTGGGTGATGCCGGGCATCCGGCGGCGCAACTCGCCGAAGCGCTGGGTGCCGTCCTGGAGGTGGTAGAGGATCACGCCCTTCCACTTGCCGTCGATCAGATCCAGCGTCGCCTCGACCGAGCAGCCGGGACGCCGGGCAAAATCCCGCCGTTTCATGCGTGTTTTCCCAATAGTATCCAAACAGGGACTATATCCCCGAATTTACAGTACTTGCCAAATGGCGCCTAGCGGGACAGTTACAATGGCAGGCGCACGTCACACGCTATCGCGCCATCTGATGGAGACAAGCCATGAAGGCCGTCGGCTACAAGAAGTCGCTTCCGATCGAGGATCAGGACGCGCTGATCGATTTCGAAACCGCGAAACCCGAGCCCAAGGGACGCGACATCCGCGTCGCCGTGAAGGCGATCTCGGCCAATCCGGTCGATTACAAGGTGCGCAAGCGCGCCGCCCCGCCCGAGGGCGAGACCAAGATCCTTGGCTATGACGCCGCCGGCGTGGTCGATGCGGTCGGGCCCGACGTGACGCTGTTCAAGCCCGGCGACGAGGTGTTTTACGCCGGCTCGATCCTGCGTCAGGGCACCAACGCCGAACTCCATCTCGTCGATGAACGCATCGTCGGCAACAAGCCGAAGTCGCTCTCGTTCGCGCAGGCCGCAGCCCTTCCCCTCACCTCCATCACCGCATGGGAATTGCTGTTCGACCGGCTCGGCGCGGTGCCCGGCAAGAGCGTCGATCCGCGCACGCTGCTGATCACGGGCGGCGCCGGAGGCGTCGGTTCGATCCTGATCCAGCTCGCCCGCCGCCTCACCGGTCTCACCGTGGTCGCGACCGCGACGCGGCCGGAGTCGCAGAAATGGTGCCTTGATCTCGGCGCGCATGCGGTGATCGACCACGGCAAGCCGATGAAGGAGCAGATCGAGAAGCTCAAGCTGCCGCCGGTCGCGCTGGTGGCGAGCCTCACCTTCACCGACCAGCACTACAAGGCGATCGCCGAACTCATGGCGCCGCAGGGCCGGTTCGGCCTGATCGACGATCCGCCGGAGTTCACGATGAGCACCTTCAAGGGCAAGGCGATCTCGGTGCACTGGGAGTCGATGTTCACGCGCTCCTCGTTCCAGACACCCGACATGATCGCGCAGCATCATCTGCTCAATGACGTCGCCGACCTCATCGACAAGGGCGTGCTGCGCACCACGCTCGACCAGACCTTTGGCACGATCAACGCAGCCAATCTCAAGCGCGCGCACGCGCTGCTCGAGAGCGGCAAGTCGCGCGGCAAGATCGTGCTGGAGGGGTGGTAGGGCTGCGACGTCGGTAAGCATGGTGGGTTAGCCCTGCAGATGCGCACAGCGCATCTGCTCGGCGTAACCCACCATGCTTCATCGAATGCGGAACGAAGTTGGTGGGTTACGCCTTCGGCTAACCCACCCTACGACCACGTAATCAAGCAATCGTATTGACGATACCGCCCTCGGCCCGCAGCGCCGCGCCGTTGGTGGCGGATGCTTCCTTGGACGCGACATAGACCACCATGTTGGCGATCTCATCGACGCTGGCAAATCGCTGGATCAGCGAGCTCGGGCGATGCTGCTTGACGAAATTGGCCGCAGCCTCGTCCACCGACTGGCCGTTCTGCCTGGCGATTTCCTTCACGAAGGTCTCGACCCCCTCCGACATGGTCGGTCCCGGCAGCACCGAATTGACGGTGACGCCGGTGCCACGGGTCAGCTGCGCGAGGCCGCGCGCGACCGAGAGCTGGGCTGTCTTGCTCATGCCGTAGTGGATCATCTCGACGGGAATGTTGAGCCCGGACTCCGAGGAGATGAAGACGATGCGGCCCCAGTTGCGCTTGAGCATGCCCTGCATGTACGCGCGCGACAGCCGCACGCCGCTCATCACGTTGACCTCGAAGAAGCGCGTCCAGTCCTCGTCCGGGATGTCGAAGAAGTCCTTCGGCTCGAAGATGCCGGCATTGTTGATGAGGATGTCGACCTCAGGTAGCGCCGCCACCAGCGCCTTGCAGCCCGAAGCGGTCGAGACGTCGGCGGCGATACCGCGGACCTTGGCGCCCGCGCCTTCCAGCTTGCGCACGGCCGCATCGACCTTGTCCTGGCTACGCCCGTTGATCACCACGCTGGCGCCCGAGCCCGCAAGTCCCTTGGCGATGGCGTGGCCAATGCCGGCGGTCGAACCAGTCACGAGCGCGGTCTTTCCGGAAAGGTCGAGGTTCATACGTCGTCTCCATTGATGCTGACGCAGATATCGTGCGCTGCACACGCGGCTGCAATCGCCCCTCACCGACGCGTGAGCAACTAGTGGCGTGGCGGCAACGTCCGGATAAATGCGACGATGGCATCGAGATCCTGAGCCGTCATGGTGGCGTAGGCAGCATAGGCCATCGGCGGCTTAAGCTTGTGGCCGTCGCGCGCGATGCCTTGCGTAATCGCACGTTTGATTTCGTCATCGCTCCAGTCGCCAAGGCCCGCCGCGGGATCCGCGGTGATGTTGGCGGAGACGGATTCGCCCCACGGGCCCCGGAACGTCCGGCCGCCCTTGCCGCTCGCCGCGGTGAAATCATGCACGGCGGACGGGCCCTCCGGCGTGTGACATTCCAGGCAGTGAGAGAGGGTCAGGAGATATCGGCCTCGCGCGAGCTTGTCGGACAGCTCGGCCTCGGCGGCCTGCTTGCCGGCATAGGTCGGCACCTCCGGCTTCAGCGCGATCCGGTATTCCGGCGCCGGCGTCTCGTGGCGCACAGATGGCACGGAACGCAAATAGGCCGTGAGCGCGTCGAGATCGCGGGTGGTGAGCACGGTGTAGAACGCGGTCGGCATGATCGGCGCGACCCTGCGGCCATCAGGCCTGATGCCGCTGACGAGAAACCGCTTCAGCTCGGCATCGCTCCAGTTGCCGATGCCGGTGTCCTTGTCCGGCGTGATGTTGGAGCCGGAGACCTTGAAGGCGGGCTCGTCGAATACCTGGCTGCCGCCCGATAGCGCGCGCGAGAGATCGAGGCCTTGAGGGCCGCGCGGTGTATGGCAGTTGTGGCAGACCATCACGCTGTTGACGAGATAGGCGCCGCGCTCGACCAGGGTCTCGGCAAAAGCCGGTGACGTCAGCAGCGCCAGCGCAATCCCAAACACAAGCCGCATCGACGGCCCCCCAGCCACAATCGCGTTCACCAGACGATGCGCGGCATGAGATATCGCCGCGCCATACAAAAAAGCGGCGCCCAGGGGGCGCCGCTTTCTGAAATCTGAGAGACCGGCCGGCTTACGCCGCCTCGGCTTCCTTCTCCTGCACTGGACCCGAGTCCTGGCCCTTGGCATCGACGTCGCGATCGACGAACTCGATCACGGCCATCGCGGCATTGTCGCCGTAGCGGAAGCCGGCCTTGATGATGCGGGTGTAGCCGCCCTGACGGTCCTTGTAGCGGGGCGCGAGCGTGTCAAACAGCTTCTTGACCTGATCCTTGTCGCGCATCTCGGAGATGGCCTGGCGGCGCATGGCCAGCCCGCCCTTCTTGCCGAGGGTGACCAGCTTCTCGACGATCGGGCGTAATTCCTTCGCCTTTGGGAGCGTGGTGACGATCTGCTCGTGCTTGATCAGCGCCGCGCACATGTTGGCGAACATCGCGCGGCGATGCTCGGCGGTGCGGTTGAGCTTACGATGAACCTTGCCGTGACGCATTTTGGTATTCCCTAGATTGCTTTCGTCGCGACGGTTCGTCGGACTTGTTGCTCAGGTGGGCTGCCTGCGTTCGCCCGCGAAAGCGCGATGAATTCGCGCCTTCGCCTGTTGTGAGTTCAGATCAGTAGTGATCCTCGAAGCGCTTGGCGAGCTCGTCGATGTTCTCCGGCGGCCAGCCCGGCACTTCCATGCCGAGATGCAGACCCATCTGGGCCAGCACTTCCTTGATTTCGTTCAGCGACTTGCGGCCGAAGTTCGGGGTGCGGAGCATTTCGGCTTCCGACTTCTGCACGAGGTCGCCGATGTAGACGATGTTGTCGTTCTTCAAGCAGTTGGCCGAACGCACCGACAGCTCGAGCTCGTCCACCTTCTTGAGGAAGGCCGGGTTGAAGGCGAGGTCCGGGATGATCTCCTGGGCGACTTCCTTGCGCGGCTCTTCGAAGTTGACGAACACGTTGAGCTGATCCTGCAGGATGCGGGCGGCGTAAGCCACCGAATCATCCGGCGTCAGTGCGCCGTTGGTTTCGATCGTCATGGTCAGCTTGTCGTAGTCGAGGATCTGGCCCTCGCGGGTGTTCTCGACCTTGTAGGAGACCTTGCGGACCGGCGAGTATAGGCTGTCGACCGGAATCAGGCCGATCGGCGCGTCCTCGGGACGGTTGCGCTCGGCGGGCACATAGCCCTTGCCGGTGGCGACCGTGAACTCCATGCGGATCTCGGCGCCCTCGTCGAGCGTGCAGATCTGCAGGTCCGGGTTGAGCACCACCACGTCGCCGACAGTCTGGATGTCACCAGCGGTGACGACGCCCGGGCCGGACTTCTTCACGACCATGCGCTTGGGGCCTTCGCCCTGCATCTTGATCGAGATGTCCTTGATGTTGAGCACGATGTCGGTGACGTCCTCACGGACGCCCGCGATCGAGGAGAACTCGTGCAGCACGCCGTCGATGTGCACCGACTGCACCGCCGCGCCCTGGAGCGAGGAGAGCAGGATGCGGCGCAGCGCGTTACCGAGGGTCTGGCCGAAGCCGCGCTCGAGCGGCTCGGCGACAATCGTCGCGAACCGAGCTGGATCGCTGCCGGGCTGAACCTGGAGCTTGTTCGGCCGAATCAGTTCTTGCCAATTTTTCTGGATCGTCACTGTTTCACCCATACAGGCCAGTCGAACTGCCGTTGCAGACACTGGCGTTGGAGAAAGGCCGCAGGTCGCACCTGCGGCTTCTTGCAAAAGTCATCGCGGGCGCCGATGCGCCCGCAACTCGGTATCAAACGCGCCGACGCTTGCGGGGACGGCAACCGTTGTGCGGGATCGTGGTCACGTCGCGGATCGATGTGACGGTGAAGCCCGCGGCCTGCAGCGCGCGGAGCGCCGACTCGCGGCCCGAACCGGGACCGGCGACTTCGACTTCGAGCGTACGCATGCCGTGCTCTTGCGCCTTCTTCGACACGTCCTCGGCGGCAACCTGCGCGGCGTACGGGGTCGACTTGCGCGAGCCCTTGAAGCCCATCGTGCCGGCGGAAGACCAGGCAATCGTGTTGCCCTGCGCGTCGGTGATGGTGATGGTCGTGTTGTTGAACGAGGAGTTCACGTGAGCAACGCCGGAGGCGATGTTCTTGCGTTCACGACGGCGAACGCGGGTGGCTTCCTTACCCATTGAGTACCTTTCCTGGAGATCTCGAACGCCGCCGTAATGCCAGCGGCTACACCTGTGGAACGAAAGGCGCGTGGCGACGGGTCATCCCCGGTTCGCCACACGCCGCTATCTTGATTCGAAAACTTACTTCTTCTTGCCGGCGATGGCCTTGGCCGGACCCTTGCGCGTGCGCGCATTGGTGTGGGTGCGCTGACCGCGCACCGGCAGGCCGCGACGATGGCGCAGACCGCGATAGCAGCCGAGGTCCATCAGACGCTTGATGTTGATGCCGACCTCACGACGCAGATCGCCCTCGACGAGATAGTCGCGGTCGATCACTTCGCGGATCTGGAGCACTTCGGCGTCGCTGAGCTGATTGACGCGACGATCCTCGGGAATTTTCACCTTCTCGAGGATCTCACCGGCAATCTTCTGGCCGATGCCATGGATGTACTGGAGCGCGATGAGCACGCGCTTGTTGGTCGGAATGTTCACGCCGGCAATACGGGCCACGGCTCTCTCTCCTGTTGCCGATCCCTCGTCAGGAACCGGTCTTTAAGTGCTTTGTTTCTCGGGCAGGTGTTCACAAACGCGAACACGACGCCCACCCCTAGTCTTCCTGGGGCCCGGCATCGTTTGAAACTATCCGACTTGGATGCGGGGCTTATTAGGGGATTCAGGGGGCTTTCGTCAACCGCTGCTAGCGCTTAGCTCGCTTTTTCGTGACCTTTTTTGCGGCCTTTTTGGCACCCTTTTTGACGGACTTCTTCGCGGACTTCCGGGCAGCCTTTTTCGCGGCTTTCTTGACGGTCTTCTTGGCCGCCTTTTTCGTACCCTTCACAGCCTTCTTGGCGGCTTTCTTAGCGGATTTGGCAGGCTTTTTGGCTGTTTTCGCCGATTTCTTGGCCATTTTGGCCTTCGCCGCTCCCTTCTTGGCGGGGGCCGCCCTGGCAGCGCTCTTGGAAGCGCTCTTGGAAGTGCTGTTGGACGTGCTCTTGGCACGCGCCTTGGATTCGGTCGCCCCGAGCGCCACGAGCTGGCGGTGGATGGCGCCGGTGACCTCGTCGATCGCCATCATGCCGTCGATGGTCGAGAGCTTCCGCCGTTCCGAATAGTAGTGAATCAGCGGTTCGGTCTGGTTGCGGTAGCTGGCCAAACGCTTGGTCAGGACCTCCGGGGTATCGTCGGCCCGGACCTCCTCCCCGCGCTCCCGCATCTGGGCCACGCGAGTCTCGACGCGGCTCAGCAGCGCACTCTCGTTGACGCGAAGCTCAATCACGGCGTCGAGCTTGAGATGCTTCTGCTTGAGCAGCGCATCCAGCGCTTCGGCCTGCGGCACGGTGCGCGGAAAGCCATCGAGAATGAAACCGTTTCTGGCATCCGGCTGGTCGATGCGGTCGGAGATGATTCCGACGACGACGTCGTCGGGCACGAGGCCACCGCTGGCCATGACTTCCTTGGCCTTGAGGCCGACCGGCGTTCCCGCCGCGACGGCCGCGCGCAACATCTCGCCGGTCGACAGCTGGACGATACCATAGCGCTGCACCATCAGCTGCGCCTGGGTCCCCTTGCCTGACCCCGGCGGTCCCAGAAGTATAATTCTCATCGGCGTACGCCCCCCGGATTGGTGAGCGATACGTCGCGCACCTGTGTTTGAAGTTCGACAACAGTGCAAATCACAATCGGCTCCGCACTGCCACCCATATCATAGGGGAGCAAATGCCCTGCCGCCAAGAACCCCTTTGAAATCAGTGATTGCGTCGCAGTCAGAGCAGTTCTGCCGATGCGACCGAACGGTAGGTCCATGCACCTCGCGGAAGCCGCGCAGCTATGTGCGCGGCGAATCGGCGATGTGAGTCGGAAGCCGGACAGGACGCCGCGCTTAGCGGCGACGGCCCCGCAGCTTCGACTTGCGGATCAGGCCTTCGTACTGATGGGCCAGCAGATAGCCCTGCACCTGTGCCACCGTGTCCATGGTGACGCTGACGACGATCAGCAGCGAGGTGCCGCCGAAGTAGAACGGCACCGAAGCGTAGGAGATCAGGATCTCAGGGATCAAGCAGACGATCGCGAGATAAATCGCGCCGAGCACCGTGATGCGCGACAGCACGTAGTCGATATATTCCGCGGTGCGCTCACCCGGGCGGATGCCCGGAATGAAGCCGCCGTGCTTCTTCAGATTGTCCGCGGTCTCGGTCGGGTTGAACACGATCGCGGTGTAGAAGAACGCGAAGAACACGATCAGCGCGAGATACATGATCAGGAACAGCGGACGGCCGTGGCCGAGCTGCGTCGTGATCCACTGGAACCATTCCGGTCCGCTGCCCGCGTTGAAGTTGGCCACCGTGGTCGGCAGCAGCAACAGCGAGGACGCGAAGATCGGCGGGATCACGCCCGAGGTGTTGAGCTTGAGCGGCAGATGCGAGGACTGGCCCTCGAACATCTTGTTGCCGACCTGGCGCTTCGGATACTGGATCAGCAGCCGGCGCTGGGCGCGCTCCACGAACACGATGAAGGCGATCACGGCGACCGCCATGATGATGACGACCAGGATCAGGCCGGTCGACATCGCGCCCTGACGGCCGAGCTCCAGCATGTTGGCGAGCGCCGCGGGCAGCTCGGCGACGATGCCGGAAAGAATGATCAGCGAGATGCCGTTGCCGATGCCGCGCGAGGTGATCTGCTCGCCCAGCCACATCAGGAACATGGTGCCGCCGGTCAGCGTGATCGCGGTCGAGAGACGGAAGAACATGCCGGGGTCGCTGACGACGTTGCCGGCGCCCTCGAGGCCCACCGCGATGCCGTAGGACTGGAACGCGGCCAGGATGACCGTCAGATAGCGGGTGTACTGGTTCAGCAGCTTGCGGCCGGCCTCGCCTTCCTTCTTCAGCGCCTCGAGCTGCGGCGAGACGGTGGTCAGGAGCTGGATGATGATCGAGGCCGAGATGTACGGCATGATGTTCAGCGCGAAGATCGCCATGCGGTGGATGCCGCCGCCGGCGAACATGTTGAACATGCCGAGGATGCCGCCCGCCTGGGAGCGGAACACCTGCTCCCAGATGTTGGGATCGATGCCGGGTAGCGGAATGTAGGTCCCGAGCCGATAAACCAGCAGCGCACCCAGGGTGAACCAGATGCGCTTCTTCAGTTCGTCGGCCTTGGCAAACGCACCGAAATTGAGATTTGCTGCAAGTTGTTCCGCTGCAGAGGCCATCTTGGACTTTCTCCCGCCGCCTATTGCGCCGTCATGCCCGCGGCCGGGCTAGTGTAGCGGACGCCGGACATTATCTGGGGCTCGGCTTCGATAAGTCCACGTCCCGCATGCGTAAAGGCCCGCGAGCCGCGGGCCAATGACGCAGTTGTTACGCCGCCTCGCCTTCTTCCTTGGCAGGGGCGAGGATCTTCACCGAGCCGCCAGCCTTCTCGACCGCTTCGATCGCGGCCTTGGTGGCACCGTGGACTTCGATGTTGAGCTTGGACTTGAGCTCGCCTCGGCCGAGCAGCCGCAGGCCGCCCTTGGCGCGGCGCAGCACGCCGCCCTTCACCAGGGCCTCGACGTTCACGACGCTGCCGGTGTCGATCTTCTTGGCATCGACCGCATCCTGGAGCCGGTCGAGGTTGATCTCGGCGAACTCGACGCGGAAGATGTTGGTGAAGCCGCGCTTGGGCAGACGGCGATGCAAGGGCATCTGGCCGCCTTCGAAACCCTTGATGCGCACGCCCGAACGCGCGGTCTGGCCCTTGCCGCCGCGGCCGGACTGCTTGCCCTTGCCCGAACCGATGCCGCGGCCGACACGCATACGCTTCTTGCGCGAGCCGGCATTGTCGGCGATATCGCTGAGCTTCATCGCCCTTCTCCTTGTTTCTTGCGCACGATCTTCACCGAATACGGGTGTCCGCTGTTCGGGATCCTGCGCCCTTGCCTACTTCTCGTCGACGATGCGAACGAGATGGTGAACCTTCTCGATCATGCCGCGGACAGCCGGGGTGTCCGGCAGTTCGCTGGTGCGACCGATCTTGTTGAGCTTGAGCCCGATCAGCGTCGAACGCTGCGAGTGATGGCGGCGGATCGCGCTGCCGGTCTGCTCGAGCTTGATCGTCTTTGCGGCCTTGGCCATCATGGTCTACTCCGAAAGCTTCCGTTAGTCGGCAGCCGCCTCGGCGTCACCGCCGATGCGACGGGACTGGAGGGTGGACACCTTGATGTTGCGGCGGGCTGCGACCGAACGCGGCGAATCCTGATGCTTCAGCGCGTCGAAGGTGGCGCGAACCATGTTGTACGGGTTCGACGAGCCGATCGACTTCGCCACCACGTCCTGGACGCCGAGCGTCTCGAACACGGCGCGCATCGGGCCGCCCGCGATGATGCCGGTACCGGCCGGAGCTGCACGCAGGTAGACACGACCCGCGCCATGACGGCCGGCGATGTCGTGATGGAGCGTGCGGCCCTCGCGCAGCGACACGCGGGTCAGGTTGCGCTTGGCGGACTCGGTGGCCTTGCGGATCGCTTCAGGCACTTCGCGCGCCTTGCCGTGACCGAAGCCGGCGCGGCCCTTCTGGTCGCCGATCACGACCAGCGCGGCGAAACCGAAGCGCTTGCCGCCCTTGACGACCTTGGCCACGCGGTTGATGTGGACGAGCTTGTCGACGAACTCGCTGTCGCGCTCCTCCCGCTGCTGGCGGTCACGTCCGCCGCGTTGATCGCGTCCACCACGTTGTTCGCGTTCTGCCATTTTTCCAATCCTTCAGAGGCTTACGCCTCAATCCTCAAATTCTGTTAGAAGCTCAGCCCGCTCTCACGCGCCGCGTCGGCAAGAGCCTTGACGCGCCCGTGATAGAGGTAGCTGCCGCGATCGAACACGACTTCCTTGACGCCCTTCTCGGCGGCGCGCTCGGCCAGCAGCTTGCCGACCGCCTTCGCAGCATCGATGTCGGCGCCGGTCTTGCCGCCGTCGCGCATCGACTTCTCGAGCGAGGAGGCAGAGGCCAGCGTCTCGCCCTTCAGGTCGTCGATGACCTGGGCGTAGATGTGCTTGGACGAGCGGAACACCGACAGACGCGGACGGCCACCACCGGAGCGGCGCAGCTTCAGCCGCACACTCCGCTTGCGCCGGGCATTCGTAACCTTGGCTTTCGACATGACCGGCTCCGTTACTTCTTCTTGCCTTCCTTGCGGAAGATGAATTCGCCAACATACTTCACGCCCTTGCCCTTGTAGGGCTCCGGCGGACGATAGGAGCGAATCTCGGCGGCGACCTGGCCGACGCGCTGGATGTCGCTGCCGGTCACCGTGATCTCGGTCGGCTTCGGCACGGTGATCGTGATCCCTTCCGGGATCGCATAGACCACGTCGTGGCTGTAACCGAGCGCGAGCTGCAGGTTCTTGCCCTGCATCGCGGCGCGGTAACCGACGCCGGTGATTTCGAGCTTCTTCTCGAAGCCCTTGGTAACGCCTTCGACCAGATTCGCGACCTGGGCGCGAGCGGTACCGTACAGCGCGCGCGCGCGGTTGGTCTCGACCCGCGGGTTCACCTTCACCTGGCCGTTCTCGAGCTTCACCTCGACGTCGTCATGGACGACGAACTGAAGCTGGCCCTTCGGCCCCTTCATCTTGACGGTCTGCCCATCGACGGTCGCGGTCACACCCGACGGAACCGGAACAGGCCTTTTGCCAACTCGTGACATGGATCAAAAATCCTTCTCAGAACACCGTGAAGAGAACTTCACCGCCCACGTTCGCTTCACGCGCACTGTGGTCGGCCATGATTCCCTTCGGCGTCGACAACACCGAAATGCCGAGTCCGTTGTTGACCCGCGGCAGGTTCTTCACCGAGGCGTAAACGCGACGCCCGGGCTTGGAAACACGTTCGATCTCGCGGATGACGGGCTCGCCGTCGAAATACTTCAGCTCGATCTCGATCTCGCTGCGGCCCGAGGAATGCTCGAGCGTGGCGTAACCGCGGATGTAGCCCTCGGACTTCAGCACTTCGAGGACGTTCTCGCGCATCTTCGAACCAGGCGTGGAGACCTTGTTCTTGGAGCGCATCTGCGCGTTGCGGATACGGGTGATCAGATCGCTGATTGGATCGTGCGTAGACATCTAAACGACCCTCCTTACCAGCTGGACTTCACGAGGCCCGGGACCATGCCCTTGGAGCCAAGCTCGCGCATCGCGATGCGGGACAGTTTGGTCTTGCGGTAGTTCGAGCGCGAACGGCCCGACAGCTCGCAACGCAGACGGATGCGGGTGGCCGACGAGTTGCGCGGCATTTCCGCAAGCTTCAGGGTGGCGGCGAACCGCTCCTCCATCGGCAGCGTCTTGTCGGCGATGATCGCCTTCAACCGCGCGCGCTTCGGAGCGGCGTTCTTCGTCATCCGCTTGCGCCGGTTGTTCTTCTCGATTGAACTCTTCTTTGCCATGCTTGGCTCCTGGGTATCCGCGTTTGAGAGGCTTTAGCTCAGCGTCTCACTGCCGGAACGGGAAATTGAAAGCGGTCAACAAGGCCCTCGCCTCTTCGTCGGTCTTGGCCGTGGTGCAGACGGTGATGTCCATACCGCGGGCTTCCGTGACCTTGTCGAAGTCGATTTCGGGGAAAATGATGTGCTCCTTGATGCCGAGCGAATAGTTGCCGCGGCCGTCGAAGCTCTTCGGGTTCAGGCCGCGGAAGTCGCGGACGCGCGGCAGCGCGACCGTCACCAGGCGATCGATGAACTCGTACATGCGGGCCTTGCGCAGCGTGACCTTGCAGCCGATCGGCTGGTTTTCACGCAGCTTGAAGGTCGCGATCGCGATGCGCGAATAGGTCACGAGCGCCTTCTGGCCGGCGATCTGGGTCAGCTCGGTGGCGGCGGTCTCGGCCTTCTTGCGGTCGTTGACGGAATCGCCAACGCCCATGTTCAGCACGACCTTGTCCAGGCGCGGAACCTGCATCACGTTCTCATAACCGAACTTCTCGGTCATCTCCGTGCGGATCTTCGCGTCGTATTCCGCGCGCAGGCGCGGCGTGTAAGCGGCCTCAGCCATCGATCTCAGCTCCCGAGCTCTTGGCGATGCGGACCTTCTTGCCGTCCGCCAGAATCTTGAATCCGACGCGGGTCGGCTTTCCATCCTTGCCGACATACGCGATGTTGGACAGTTGGATCGGCGCCTCTTTCGAGATGATGCCGCCCTCCTGGGCCTGCGTCTGCTTCTGGTGACGCTTGACCACGTTGATGCCGCGCACCAGCGCCGTGCCGGCGTCGGGACGCACTTCGAACACCTCGCCGGTGCGACCCTTGTCGCGACCGGTCAGCACGACGACCTTGTCGCCCTTGCGGATCTTCGCGGCCATCACAGCACCTCCGGCGCGAGCGAAATGATCTTCATGTGGTTCTTGGCGCGCAGCTCGCGCGGCACGGGCCCGAAGATACGGGTGCCGACCGGCTCGGACTGATTGTTGATCAGGACGGCGGCGTTGCGGTCGAAGCGGATGACCGAACCGTCGGCGCGGCGGATGTCCTTGCGGACGCGCACCACGACGGCCTTCATCACGTCGCCCTTCTTCACCTTGCCACGCGGAATCGCTTCCTTGATCGAGACGACGATGATGTCGCCGATCGTGGCGTAGCGGCGCTTGGAGCCTCCGAGCACCTTGATACACATGACACGGCGTGCGCCAGAATTGTCGGCCACGTCGAGGTTGGTCTGCATCTGAATCATTGATGCACCTCGTCCTCTTCTCTCTTGCGCCAGCCCAGCCGGCGCTCAACATTTCCCTGAAGTCAGTCGGCTAAAGCCAACAGATCAGGCGCTTTTCTTGTGTTCGCCCCGGATCACGACCCAGCGCTTCAACTTCGAAATCGGCTTCGATTCCTCGATCCACACCACGTCGCCCGGCTTGAACTCGTTGCTCTCGTCGTGCGCGTGATAGTTCTTCGAACGGCGGATCGTCTTCTTGTAGATCGGATGCGTGAAGCGGCGATCGACGCGCACCACGATGGTCTTGGCCTGCTTGTCGCTGACGACCACGCCTTGCAAAGTACGTTTCGGCATATTCGTGAGCCCCTTACTTCTCTTTCGCGCGCTTCTGCGCGGCGATGGTCTTGATGCGGGCGATGTCGCGGCGAGCCTCGCGCAGGCGCGAGGTGTTCTCGAGCTGCCCGGTGGCGCGCTGGAAGCGCAGGTTGAAGCGCTCCTTCTTCAGGTTCAGGATGGCGTCATCCTGCTGGTCGGGGCTCATCGCGCGGATGTCTTCGATCTTCATCTGGGCCATGGCCATTACTCCGCAATGCGCTCGACGAAGCGCGTCTTGATCGGCAGCTTGGCGGCCGCCAGGGTCAGAGCTTCACGCGCCGTCTGGGTGTTGACACCGTCGATCTCGAACAGCACCCGGCCCGGCTTGACGCGCGCGACCCACAGTTCCGGCGAACCCTTGCCGGAGCCCATGCGGACTTCGGCGGGCTTCTTCGACACCGGAACGTCGGGGAACACGCGGATCCAGACGCGGCCGGCGCGCTTCATGTGACGGGTCAGCGCGCGGCGAGCGGCTTCGATCTGGCGCGCAGTGACGCGCTCAGGCTCGGTCGCCTTCAGGCCGAACTGGCCGAACGCCAACGTCGCGCCCGAGGACGCAACGCCGTGGATACGGCCCTTATGCGCCTTCCGGAACTTCGTTTTCTTAGGTTGCATCATGGCTTTAAGCCCTCAAATTCTTGGTGCAGCTCAGGCCGCAGCGTTGTCGCGGCGCCCACGGCCACCACGATCACCACCGCCGCTGCTCTCGCCTTCGGCCATTCTCTTGTCCTGGGCCATCGGATCGTGCTCGAGGATCTCGCCCTTGAAGATCCAGACCTTGACGCCGCAGGTGCCGAAGGTCGTGAACGCGGTCGCAACGCCGTAGTCGATGTCGGCGCGCAGCGTGTGCAGCGGCACGCGACCTTCGCGATACCACTCCATGCGCGCGATTTCCGCGCCGCCCAGACGACCCGAGCAGTTGATGCGGATGCCTTCCGCGCCGAGACGCATCGCCGACTGCACGGCGCGCTTCATGGCACGGCGGAACGCCACGCGGCGCTCCAGCTGCTGCGCGATCGATTCCGCCACCAGCGTCGCATCGAGCTCCGGCTTGCGGATCTCGACGATGTTGATGACGACGTCGGACGAGGTGATGTCCGCGACCTTCTTGCGCAGCTTGTCGATGTCGGCGCCCTTCTTGCCGATCACCACGCCCGGACGAGCCGAGTGGATGGTGACGCGACACTTCTTGTGCGGGCGTTCGATCACGATGCGGGCGACGGCCGCCTGCTTGAGCTCCTTGTGCAGGATCTCACGGATCTTGACGTCCTCGTGCAGCAGCTTGCCGTATTCCTGCTTGCCGGCGAACCAACGGGAATCCCAGGTCCGGTTGATGCCGAGACGCAGACCGATTGGATTGATCTTTTGACCCATCGTGTGCTCCTGCGTCCCTTAGGCCGCTGCTTCGGCTTCGACCTGACGAACGATGATCGTCAGCTGCGAAAATGGTTTGTAGACGCGACCCGAACGGCCACGGCCACGGGCGGCAAAGCGCTTCATCACGAGACCGTTGCCGACGAAGGCCTGCGCCACGACGAGATCGTCGACGTCGAGGTCGTGGTTGTTCTCGGCGTTGGCGATAGCCGATTCCAGGCACTTCTTCACGTCGACCGCGATCCGCTTGCGCGAAAACTGCAGGTCGGCGAGCGCAGCAGCTGCCTTCCGGCCGCGAATGAGCTGGGCGACCAGATTGAGCTTCTGCGGGCTCACCCGCAGCATCCGGGCGACCGCCTTGGCCTCGTTCTCGGCGAGGCTCCGTTCGCGCTTAGGTTTGCTCATCGTTTAATCCTCAAGCCTTCTTGGCTTTCTTGTCCCCGGAGTGGCCATGGAAGGTCCGGGTCGGCGAGAACTCGCCGAACTTGTGACCGACCATTTCCTCGTTGACGGCCACCGGGACGTGCTTCTGACCATTGTAGACACCGAAGGTCAGACCGACGAACTGCGGCAGGATCGTCGAACGACGGCTCCAGATCTTGATGACGTCGTGACGGCCGGACGCGCGGGCGGCATCTGCCTTCTTGAGCAGAGAACCCTCGACGAACGGGCCTTTCCAGACTGAACGAACCATGTCCGTCGTTCCTTACTTCTTCCGCTTGTGGCGGCTTAGGAGAATGAATTTGTTGGTCGACTTGTTGCTGCGGGTCTTCTTGCCCTTGGTCGGCTTGCCCCACGGAGTGACCGGGTGGCGACCGCCCGAGGTACGACCTTCACCACCGCCGTGCGGATGGTCGATCGGGTTCATCGAGACGCCGCGGTTATGCGGTTTGCGACCCAGCCAACGGGCGCGACCGGCCTTGCCGATCGAGGTGTTCATGTGATCCGGGTTCGACACCGCGCCGATCGTGCCGCGGCAACGTCCGTGCACCAGGCGCTGCTCGCCCGAGTTCAAACGGATGATGACGTAGTCGTGGTCGCGGCCGACGAGCTGGGCGTAGGTGCCTGCGGAACGGGCGAGCTGGCCGCCCTTCCCGATCTTGACCTCGATGTTGTGGATGATCGTGCCGACCGGCATGTTGCCGAGCGGCATGACGTTGCCCGGCTTCACGTCGACATAGTTGCCGGCGACGACGGAGTCACCGACGGCCAGGCGCTGCGGCGCCAGGATATAGGCCTGGGTGCCGTCCTCGTACTTCACCAGCGCGATGAACGCAGTCCGGTTCGGATCGTATTCCAGCCGCTCGACCGTCGCGGGCGCATCGACCTTGTCGCGCTTGAAGTCGACGATACGCAGCGTCCGCTTGTGACCGCCGCCGCGGAAGCGCACGGTGATGCGACCGGTGTTGTTGCGACCGCCCGAAGAGTGCTTGCCTTCGGTGAGCGCCTTGACCGGCTTGCCCTTGTACAGGGCCGAACGATCGACCATGACCAGCTGGCGCTGGCCCGGCGTCGTGGGATTGAATGTCTTCAGTGCCATCGTCGTACGACCTTACAGACCGGTGGTGACGTCGATCCTGTGGCCCTCTTCGAGGGTCACGATCGCGCGCTTGGTGTTCGACTGCGAGCCGAGATTGCCGCGGAAGACCTTGGTCTTGCCCTTGCGGACCAGCGTGTTGACGCTCTTGACCTTGACGTCGAAGAGCTTCTCGATCGCTTCCTTGATCTGCGGCTTGGTCGCCTTCGCGGCCACCTTGAACAGGACCTTGTTGTGCTCGGACGCCAGCGTCGCCTTTTCGGTGACGACAGGAGCGACGATCACGTCGTAATGGCGAGGCTCGATGTTCTTCGTCATTTGAAGCGCGCCTCCAGCGCATCGATGGCGGCCTTGGTCAGAACAAGCTTCCGACGGCGCAGGATGTCATAGACGTTGATGCCCTGGATCGGCAGCACGTCCATGTTCGGGATGTTGCGGGCCGCAGCGGCAAAGCCGTTGTTGAGCTCGGCACCATCGATGATCAGCGCGTTGGTCAAGCCGAGGCCCGAGAAATGACCGAGCAGCGCCTTGGTCTTGGCAGCTTCCAGCGCGGCCTTGTCGATCACCAGCAGATCGCCGTCCTTGGCCTTGGCCGACAGCGCATGCTTGAGAGCAAGCGCGCGGACCTTCTTCGGCAGGTCGGTGGCGTGCGAACGCACCACCGGTCCGAAGGCACGACCGCCGCCGCGGAACTGCGGCACGCGGGCCGAGCCGTGACGAGCACCGCCGGTGCCCTTCTGCTTGTACATCTTCTTGCCGGTACGCCAGATCTCGGCGCGGCCCTTGGCCTTGTGGGTGCCGGCCTGACGCTTGTTGAGCTGCCACTGCACGCAACGCGCAATGATGTCCTGGCGCGGCTCGAGGCCGAAAATGGCGTCGGAAAGCTGGACGGAGCCGGCTTCCTTACCTTCGAGGGTCGTGACCTTCAATTCCATCTCACGCCTCCTGCGCAGCCGGGGCGGCTTCCGCGTCGCCAGCAACCTTGAACTTGCCGGGCTTCGGAGCTTCCTTCGGCAGCGGCTTCTTGACGGCGTCGCGCACACGGATCCAGCCGCCCTTGGAGCCGGGAACGGCGCCTTCGACGAGGATCAGGCCGCGCTCGACATCGAGCTGAACGACTCGAAGGTTGAGCGTGGTGATGCGGTCGACACCCATGTGGCCGGGCATCTTCTTGTTCTTCCAGGTCTTGCCGGGGTCCTGACGACCACCGGTCGAACCGATCGAACGGTGCGACACCGACACACCGTGCGTGGCGCGAAGACCGCCGAAGTTCCAGCGCTTCATGCCGCCGGCGAAGCCCTTACCAACCGAGGTGCCGGTGACGTCGACGAACTGGCCGACGACGAAGTGATCGGCGAGGATCTCGGCGCCAACGGGGATCATGGCATCCGCGGAGACGCGGAATTCCTCGACCTGCCGCTTCGGCTCGACTTTGGCGACCGCGAACTGACCGCGCTCGGCCTTGGGCAGGTAAACGGTCTTGCGGCTGCCAGAACCAAGCTGGAGCGCGACGTAACCGTTCTTCTCTTCAGTGCGGTGGCCTACGACCTGGCAATTGCCGAGCTTCAGCACGGTCACTGGGATATGTTCGCCGGCCTCCGTAAAGACCCGCGTCATCCCGACCTTTTGTGCGATCACTCCGGAGCGCATCGGCGTGCTTCCTGTTCTTTCTGTCCGCAAAGTCGCGAACGTGATCCAAAAATCTTAGAGCTTGATCTCGACGTCGACACCGGCGGCCAGGTCGAGCTTCATCAAAGCATCGACAGTCTGCGGGGTCGGATCGACGATATCGAGCAGGCGCTTGTGGGTGCGCATCTCGAACTGCTCGCGGCTCTTCTTGTCGACGTGAGGCGAACGGTTGACGGTGAACTTCTCGATGCGGGTGGGCAGCGGAATGGGTCCGCGGACCTGCGCGCCGGTGCGCTTCGCCGTGTTCACGATCTCGCGGGTCGACGTATCGAGGATACGATGGTCGAACGCCTTGAGACGGATACGAATGTTTTGGCCGTTCATTGCCGTGTCTTTCTTAGTGAGTGGCGAGTAGCGAACAGCGAATGGATTTCATCCATTCGCCACTCGCCATTCCCTGTCGCGTGATTACTCGATGATCGAGGCGACGACGCCGGCGCCGACGGTGCGACCGCCTTCGCGGATCGCGAAGCGGAGCTTTTCTTCCATCGCGATCGGCACGATCAGGTGCACTTCCATCGCGATGTTGTCGCCCGGCATCACCATCTCGGTGCCTTCCGGCAGATGCACGACACCGGTCACGTCGGTGGTGCGGAAGTAGAACTGCGGACGGTAGTTGGTGAAGAACGGAGTGTGGCGACCGCCCTCTTCCTTGGTGAGGATGTACGCCTCAGCCTTGAACTTGGTGTGCGGCTTGACCGAACCCGGCTTGCACAGCACCTGGCCGCGCTCGACGTCCTCGCGCTTGGTACCGCGGAGCAGCGCACCGATGTTGTCGCCGGCCTGGCCCTGATCGAGCAGCTTGCGGAACATTTCGACCCCGGTAACGGTGGTCTTCTGGGTCGCACGGAGACCGACGATCTCGATTTCCTCGCCGACCTTGACGATACCGCGCTCGACACGGCCGGTCACGACGGTGCCGCGGCCCGAGATCGAGAACACGTCTTCAACCGGCATCAGGAACGGCTGGTCGATCGGACGCTCCGGCTGCGGGATGTATTCGTCGACGTTCTTCATCAGCTCGAGGATGGCGTCGTGGCCGAGCTTCTTGTCGCTGTCTTCGAGAGCGGCGAGCGCCGAACCCTTGATGATCGGGATCTTGTCGCCCGGAAAATCGTACTTCGAGAGCAGCTCGCGGACTTCGAGCTCGACGAGCTCGAGCAGTTCCGGATCGTCGACCATGTCGCACTTGTTGAGGAACACGACGAGCGCGGGCACGCCGACCTGGCGGGCGAGCAGGATGTGCTCGCGGGTCTGCGGCATCGGGCCGTCAGCGGCCGACACGACCAGGATCGCACCGTCCATCTGGGCGGCGCCAGTGATCATGTTCTTCACATAGTCGGCGTGGCCGGGGCAGTCGACGTGCGCGTAGTGGCGGTTCGGCGTCTCGTACTCGACGTGCGCGGTCGAGATGGTGATGCCGCGGGCCTTCTCTTCCGGCGCCTTGTCGATCTGGTCGTACGCGGTGAACGTCGCGCCGCCGGCTTCGGCGAGGACCTTGGTGATCGCCGCGGTCAGCGACGTCTTGCCATGGTCGACGTGACCGATGGTGCCGATGTTGCAGTGCGGCTTGTTACGTTCAAACTTTGCTTTGGCCATTTGACTCTCCGTTCAATCGTCAGCTCTAGACCGACGACAATCAGGCAAACTTCTTCTGGACTTCTGCCGACACGTTGGCCGGCGCTTCTGCGTAGTGGTCGAATTGCATGGTGAAGGTTGCGCGACCCTGGCTCATCGAGCGCAGGTTATTCACGTAACCGAACATGTTCATGAGCGGCACCATCGCGTTGATGACGTTGGCGTTGCCGCGCATGTCTTGGCCCTGGATCTGACCGCGCCGCGAATTCAGGTCGCCGATGACCGAGCCGGTGTAGTCTTCCGGGGTCACCACTTCGACCTTCATGATCGGCTCGAGCAGGACGGACTTGCCCTTCTGCAGCGCTTCGCGGAACGCCGCGCGCGATGCGATTTCGAAGGCGAGCGCCGACGAGTCGACGTCGTGATACTTGCCGTCGACGAGCTGAACCTTGACGTCGACCACGGGGAAGCCCGCGACCACGCCAGAGCTCATCACGCTGTTGAGGCCCTTTTCAACGCCGGGGATGTATTCCTTCGGAACCGCACCGCCGACGATCTTGGACTCGAACTCGTAGCCCTTGCCGGGCTCGTTCGGCTCGACCACGATCGACACTTCCGCGAACTGACCGGTACCACCGGTCTGCTTCTTGTGGGTGTACTTGACCTCGGCCTTCTTGGTGACGCGCTCGCGGAACGCCACCTGCGGCGCGCCGATGTTTGCGTCGACCTTGTAGGTACGACGGAGGATGTCGACCTTGATGTCGAGGTGGAGCTCGCCCATGCCCTTGAGGATGGTCTGGCCGGACTCCTGGTCGGTCGACACGCGGAAGGACGGATCCTCCGCGGCGAGCTTGGCCAGCGCCACGCCCAGCTTTTCCTGGTCGGCCTTGGACTTCGGCTCGATCGCGATCTCGATGACCGGCTCGGGGAATTCCATCTTCTCGAGGATCACCTGCTTGTCGGGATCGCACAGCGTGTCACCGGTGCGCGCTTCCTTCAGGCCGGCCAGCGCGACGATGTCGCCGGCATAGGCTTCCTTGATGTCTTCGCGGTTGTTCGCATGCATCAACAGCATGCGCCCGATGCGCTCCTTCTTCTCGCGCGTCGAGTTCACGACGCCGGTGCCGCTCTGCAGGACGCCGGAGTAGATGCGACAGAAGGTGATGGTGCCGACGAACGGGTCGTCCATGATCTTGAACGCGAGCAGCGCGAGCGGCTCCTTGTCGTCGGCCTTGCGCACGACCTCGTTGCCGCGGTCGTCGGTGCCCTTGATCGCAGGCACGTCGATCGGCGACGGCAGGTAGTCGACGACGGCGTCAAGCAGCGGCTGCACGCCCTTGTTCTTGAAGGCCGAGCCACACAGCACGGGATAGAACGCACCGGTCAGCACCGCCTTGCGGATCAGCCGCTTCAGCGTCGCTTCGTCCGGCTCGTTGCCGTCGAGAAAGGCAGCCAGAGCGTCGTCGTCGAGCTCGACGGCGGCTTCCACCATCTTCTCGCGGTATTCCTTGGCCTGGTCGACGAGGTCTTCCGGAATGTCGACATAGTCGAACTTCGCGCCGAGCGATTCGTCGTTCCAGACGACGCCCTTCATCTTCACGAGGTCGACGAGACCCTTGAAGTTGTTCTCGGCACCGATCGGAAGCTGGATCGCGATCGGCTTGGCGCCGAGACGGTCGACGATATCGGCCAGACACTTGAAGAAGTCAGCGCCGGTCTTGTCCATCTTGTTGGCGAAGACGATCCGCGGAACCTTGTACTTGTCACCCTGGCGCCAGACGGTCTCGGTCTGGGGCTCGACGCCCTGGTTCGAGTCGAGCACGCAGACGGCGCCGTCGAGCACGCGCAGCGAACGCTCGACTTCGATGGTGAAGTCGACGTGGCCGGGGGTGTCGATGATGTTCAGGCGCTTGCCGGCCCAGAACGCGGTGGTCGCAGCCGACGTGATCGTGATGCCGCGCTCCTGCTCCTGCTCCATCCAGTCCATCGTCGCGGCACCTTCGTGCACTTCGCCGATCTTGTGGCTCTTGCCGGTGTAATAGAGGATGCGCTCGGTCGTCGTGGTCTTGCCGGCGTCGATATGCGCCATAATACCGAAATTACGGTAGTCTTCGATGGCATGTTGGCGGGGCATGGGTCGTTCCTTGCGAGTCCGAGTGTGTCGCCGTTACCAGCGATAGTGCGAGAAGGCACGATTGGCTTCCGCCATCCGGTGCACGTCTTCACGCTTCTTGACGGCGTTGCCACGATTGTTCGACGCATCCAGGAGCTCGGCAGAGAGCCGCTCGGTCATCGTCTTCTCGTTGCGCTCGCGCGCAGCCGAGATCAGCCAGCGGATGCCCAGCGCCTGACGGCGAACCGAGCGAACCTCGACCGGAACCTGGTAGGTCGCGCCGCCGACGCGGCGGGAGCGAACCTCGATCGTCGGCATGACGTTCTCGAGCGCCTGCTCGAACACGCCGAGCGGGCTCTGCTTGGTCTTGGCTTCGATGAGACCGAACGCACCGTAGACGATGCCTTCGGCGACCGACTTCTTGCCGGCGTACATCACCGAGTTCATGAACTTCGTGACGATGATGTTCCCGAACTTCGGATCCGGGAGAACTTCGCGCTTTTCCGCTGAGTGGCGACGAGACATGGAGCTGGTTCCCGCTTACTTCGGACGCTTGGCGCCGTACTTCGAACGACGCTGCTTACGGTTCTTGACGCCCTGGGTATCCAGAACGCCGCGGAGGATGTGGTAGCGCACGCCGGGCAAATCCTTGACGCGGCCGCCGCGGATCATGACCACCGAGTGCTCCTGGAGGTTATGGCCCTCGCCGGGGATGTAACCGATCACCTCGAAGCCGTTGGTCAGGCGCACCTTGGCAACCTTACGAAGCGCCGAGTTCGGCTTCTTCGGGGTCGTGGTGTAGACGCGCGTGCAAACACCACGCTTCTGCGGCGACTGCTGCAGCGCCGGCACCTTCTTGCGCGACTTCTGCACTTCCCGCGGTTGAGCGATCAGCTGGTTGATCGTCGGCATTCTGGCCTTCACCCTTTTTCTGCCGCGGCCCCTTTCGGGCCCGCAAATTCTTTCGAGCTCCCTGCCCGACGAGGCCGCCCCGTGCGGAACAAACCGCACAAAGCGAAATTGCGCCAACCACTCCATCACTGAGCGGAAAGCGTTACGACGCCACAGAGGACCGCAGTTTTCAGGCCAATCGGCAGAGAGCCGTGGCCTGCGCACCGAGGTCATGCATCCGAGTTTGATCTCAAGAGAGCGAGCTCATGAGAACTAAAATCGCACTGGCATTGCCTAGCTATGATCGACAGCGTTTGAGCGGCATTCGTCGAGGTTGGTGCCTGTCTTCAGCGATCCCTTGGGATCCGATCCCGGGGGATCAACAGGTGGCCCGTTCCGACGTTGGCGATGCTCACCGCCTGTCGTTAAGTGAGGCGCTTTCTATAAGTGGGAATCGATCAAGTCAAGGCGAAACGACAGTCACAAAGCGCTTCTCGCGCCTATGGAATTTGCCCGTTCGCCGCACTGATCACGCCTCCCCGTATATGGGAACGGTACGCCAGTTCCGCCACCTCGCTTCATTTTAACCCGGATGAAATATACTTTTATAACCCTCGCTAAGGCTTTCTTGTCTGTTGATGCGCAATCTGCCGCCTCCGGCAGAGATTCACGCCATGCGCTATACCGACATTGCCATCATCGGCGGAGGATTGTCCGGTTCCACCGCCGCCGCAATGCTCGGCCGCGCCGGCATTTCGGCGGTGCTGATTGATCCGCATGAGAGCTATCCGGCGGACTTTCGAGTCGAAAAACTCAGCGGCCAAGCCCAGGTCGAGCGATTCCTGAAGACCGGAATCGGAGAATCGGTGCTGCGCCGGGCAACCTTCGCCGGCGAGAACTGGATCGCGCGATTCGGCCGCCTGCTCGACAAGGCGCCGAGCCGTCAGTTCAACATCCTCTACGATTCCCTCGTTAATGCGGTCCGCGACGAGATCCCTGCCACGGTCGAGCGAATCTGCGCCAAGGCGATATCGATCGAGACAAGACCGGAGCGGCAAAGGGTCACGCTCTCCAATGACGAGACCATCTCGGCCCGCCTGGTCGTGCTCGCCAACGGCCTCAATGTCGGCCTGCGCCACCAGCTCGGTATCGCGCGGGACGTCATCAGCGCCTGCCACTCGATCTCAATTGGATTCGACATCGCCCCGGCCGGGCGGAGTTCGTTCGATTTCCCGGCCCTGACCTACTTCTCGGAGCGGCCGAGCGACCGTATCCCCTACATCACGCTGTTTCCGATCGGCACGCGGATGCGGGCCAATCTGTTCGTCTATCGCGACTTCGACGATCCCTGGCTGCGCGAGCTGCGCAGTGCCCCCGCCGAGACGCTGGACGCCGCCCTGCCCCGGCTCAAGCGCATCACCGGCGCATTCGATATCCCCGGCGAGCTGAAGATTCGCCCGGTCGATCTCTACGTGAACGACGCAAGCGGCCAGCCTGGCCTCGTGCTGGTCGGGGATGCGTTCTCGACCTCATGCCCCGTCGCCGGCACCGGCTGCGACAAGGTCTTCACCGACGTCGAGCGGCTCTGCAGCGTCTACATCCCGCAATGGCTCGCGACCGACGGGATGGACGCGGACAAGATCGCGGCGTTCTACGCCGATCCGGTCAAGCGGGATTGCGACGACTGGGCGGCCGCGAAGGCTTTCGACTTCCGCTCGGTTTCGATCGGCACCAGCCCCTACTGGACGGCGCAGCGCTGGGCGCGCTTCATCGCATGGTCGGTTCAGGGGCTCGTACGGCCGCTCGGAGGCGCCTTCGATCTCGAGCCGAACTTCCTCGGTCACTCCTCCTCGTCGTCCTCGTCCTCATCATCCTCGAGGTCGTCGTCGTCATCGTCGCTGTCGTCATCGGCCTGAGCCGCCGCGTCGTGCGGCTGGTGGGTCTGGTCGTTCCACAATTTGCGGTAGGTTCCGTTCCTGGCGAGCAGCTCGGCATGGGAGCCGCGCTCGATCGCCCTGCCCCCTGAAATCACGATGATCTCGTCCATCTCGACCACCGAGCTCAGGCGATGGGTCGACCAGATCATGGTGCGGCCCTTGGCGACCTTGAGCAGCGTGCGGTTGATCGCGGCCTCCGTGGTCTGGTCGAGCGCCGAGGTCGCCTCGTCGAGCAGCAGCACGGACGGATTGCGGATGACCGCACGTGCGATCGCGATGCGCTGGCGCTGGCCGCCCGACAGAGTGTCGCCGCGCTCGCCGACCGGCGTGTCGTAACGCTGCGGCAGACTCATGATGTAGCGGTGGATCTCGGCCTTCCTGGCGGCCTCCTCCACCTCCTCGTCGGTCGCGCCTTCCTTGCCGAGCCGGATGTTCTCGCGGATCGACATGTTGAACAGCATGTTCTCCTGGAACACCACCGCCATGCTCCGGCGCAGCGAATCCAGCGTCACCTTGCGGACATCGACGCCGTCGATGGTGACGCGGCCCTCATCGGGCACGTAGAGCCGCAGGATCAGGTTGAGCAGCGTGCTCTTGCCGGAGCCCGAGGGGCCGACGATGGCGATACGCTTGCCGACATCGAGCTTGAGGCTGAGATTGTCCAGCACCGGCGTCTGGCTGCCTTCGTACTGGAAGGTGACGCGGTCGAAGGTGATGTCGTGGGTGACGCGCGGCAGATCGGGCGCGCCGGGACGATCGGCCCCGCGGGTCGGCTCGTCGAGCAGCTCCTGCATATGACGGATCGCGGCGGCAGAGGAGATCGACACCGGGATGAAATGCATCACGTGGGCGATGTTGTAGGAGACTTCCCAGAACGCGCTCTCGAAGGTGACGAAGGTGCCGATCGTGATCTGGCCCTTGGTCGCCAGATACGCGCCGATCGCGAGCACGACGAGGTGCAGCATCAGCACCGAGATGGTGACTGTACGCTCCACCATGGTCGACAGGAACGTGGCCGAGGCGATCTTGTTGCGGGTCTCGTCGTTTCGGAAGCGGAAGAAGCCGAACATCTTGCGCTGCAGGCTGAACGCCTTGATCACGGCCTGCGCCGCCACGTTCTCCTGCACCATGCCCAGCAGCGCGCTTTCGTTCTGCTTCTGCTCGTAATTGGCCTGCACCGCCTTCGGCGTGAGGATGCGCGGGCCGATCAGCGTGACCGGGAACACCAGCAGCGCGACCGCAGCGAGCTGCCAGTTCAGGAACACCATCAGGATGATGCCGGCGATCAACTCGAGGAACGGCAGCGCCGCGCTGTTGGCGAACGTCTTGACCGAGCCTTCGAAGGCAGCCTGGTCGACGGAGAAGCGCGACAGAATCTCACCGCGCCTGGTGCGGCCGAAATAGGCCGCCGGCAAATCCTGGACGTGCTCGAACAGGCGCTTGCGGACGTCGGAGATGATGCAGGCGGCCAGCCGCGCGTCCCAGCGCTCGTACCAGACCGCGACGATGGAGGTGAAGATGCCGGCGACCGCGAGCACGCCCAGAATCTTGTACAGCGCCTGGAAATCCTCCTCGCCGAGCGCGTCGTCGATCAGGTACTTCAGGCTGAGCGGCATGATGACGTTGAACAGCGTCTCGACGAAGACGCCGAACGCCACGAATGACAGTATCCGCTTGTAGTTGGTCAGAAATGGTTTGACGAAACCGAGGATGGTCGCGAGCGCTCCGGCGGCCTCGCGCGCGGTGAAGACGACGAGGTCCTCGTCCTCATCGTCGTCATCGAGCTCCAGCTCGTCATCCTCCTCGTCTTCGTCGTCCTCGTCGTCCTCGAGGTCGGGCTTGGCGGAGGCGAGCTTGTCGTCGGACCCGGCCGCCTCTTCCGCAGCGAGCTTCTGTTTGTCGGGAGAGGGAGGCTTGGAAGTGGGAGGCTTGGACGCCATGAAACCAACCGATGCTGACGGCCGGCATGACCGCAGAGAAAGCAGGACATAGCGGCAACCGCTATTGCACCGATTCTATGCGATCAGGATGAATTCGGCAAAGCAATTGGCAAATCCGGTGCGCCCGAAAGGCTAGTCGTCGTCCTCCTCCTCGACCTTGTCGAAGAACGAATAGCGCAAGCTGTCGGCGTCGGCGTACCACTGGCCCGGGCCCTTGTTGGCGGCGAGCGTCGTCTCCCAGAGCGCGTCGGCGCAGTCCTTGCGGTGCATCGACAGGTCGAAGCCGTTGCCGAAGAACAGTTCGGACCATTCCCACCAGGTGCCGAGCTTCTTGACCCCGCGCAGCAGGTCGTAGCGGTCGATCACGGCCGAGGCCATGTCCGAGGTGATCGAGCCGAACACGAGACCGGTCCTGACCACGCGGTTGAGCTCGCGGATCGCGCGGACCACCTGCTTCGGGGAAACATGGCAGAGGCTGGTCTCGAACACGAAGTCGAACGCGCCGTCCTTGAACGGCATGTCGGTGATCGAGCCGAGCTTGTTGTACTTCTTCAGCGCCTTCGGCGTCTTGGCATGAATGGCACGGTTATTCTCGATGCCCCAGGCATCGATGCCGCGCTCGCGCAGTGCGCCGACCAGCTCGCCGCTGGCCGAGCCCGCGATCAACAGCTTGGCGCCCTTGGCCTTGCCCCAGACGATGCCGATCAGCTTTGTGAGATAGTCGGGATCCGTGAAATGCCGCCACGCCTCGCTATAGGGGCCGAGGCCGCGATAGTTCTCGAAATACTCGCGATCGATCTTGTCCGACAGCGGCTTGCCGTCCTGCGCACGCTCGCGGCGCAGCCGCATCATCTCGGTCAGGATGATGTCGGTTGCCGCGTCCGACGAATCGAGCAGCCCGTTCAGGGTCGAGTCGAACAGATAGTCGCCGACCACCACGATGCCGGGATGTTCCTTCGGCTCGGGCCGGTGATTGGTCATGACGTCGCGCACGGGCATACCGCCTGGAATCGCGTTCACCGACGACAGCCAGCGATGGATCTTGCCTTCCATGAAATGCGCCCGCGCATCGCCGAACGAGGCCGGCAGCGATTTCAGCGCAGCGTCGATCAGTTCCTGGTCCGAGAGATTCGCGAACGCCAGCGCATCCGAGCCGGGAATGAGCCAATTCAGGACGCCATGCTTGCCGACATCGTGGCGCGCGCCTTCATTGTAGACGCAGCAGCCGCCGAAGGCCTCCGACATGAACCAGGCGCCGGGAATCTTCTCGCCCCAGAACGGCGTGTCGAACAGGATCGAGACGCGCAGGTAGTGTGCCGGACGATCGAAGTACGAGACGTGCTTGACCATCGACTTGCGCAGCTGCTCGCCTTCCCAGCCGACGGTAGCGAGCCAGGAATGCGGCAGGCAGACCAGCACGAGGTCGAAGTCACGCGTCTCAGGGCCCTTGCCGTTCATCATCTTGAGCTGGTAGCGGCCGGTCGGCGCCTTGCCGACGGCGAGCACGCGATGATTGAGCTGGATGTCGGCGTTGACCTCCGACTGCAGGCATTCGATCAGCTGCTCATTGCCGTTCTGGATGGAGTAGAGGCCGATATAGCCGTCGACATCCATCAGATAGTTCTTCAGCGCGTTGAGGCCGTTGGTGTTGTGGCTTTCGGTCGCGATGTCCGAGCGCGCCATCACCTTGAAGAAGCGCTTTGCGGTTTCGTCCTCGACCTCCTCGTCGAGCACCTGCTCGGCGGTCTTGTAGGCCCAGGGGTTCTCGTTGTCGTGCGCGCCGACGCCCTCGTAATACTCGATCGGCGACAGCGCCTCGGCGCAGCGCTTGCGGAACGCCTCGATCGCCGCCGCGGTCTTGGCGCCGTATTTGCGGCGCATGCCTGCGACGTCGTTGAGGAGTTCACCGCCGAACTGGACCTGCTCGGCGTCCATCGGAATGGTCTGAAGTCCGAAATGCTGAATCAGCTCGCGCAGCGGATCGGGGCCGGTCATCGAGTAGTCGTAGATCTCGGCAACGCCGGCTTCGTACATCGCGGGTGCGGAATCGAATTTGCGCGTGACGATCTTGCCGCCGAGCCGGTCCGAGGCCTCGTAGATGGTGACGCGGCAGAGGTCGCCGAGCTTACGCTTCAGGTACCAGGCGCTCATCAGCCCGCCGGGGCCGCCGCCTACGATTGCGAGATCAAGCATGTGCGTTCCGTGGTCTCCGGCCCTGCCCCCGTCACGGGACCGCCGTCTAAGCTCCCCTAGCAGAAGCGCTTTTGCGCCTGAAGGAAAGATGAACAAAGGTTGATCCTGCACCGCAACAGGGAAACAAAGCAGCAAAAAGGCCGGCTTGCGCCGGCCTTTTCGTTATCCTCGTATTCCTACGGATGAACCATTATTCCGCAGGCGGGAGCGCAGGAAGTTCAGCTTCCGGAGCCGGCGACACGACGGCCGCCTGCTTCTCGCGCTCGTCCAGGATCATCTTGTCGCGCTTCATCGCGACTTCGCGGATCTTGGCCATGGAAGCGCCGGTGCCCGCCGGGATCAGCCGGCCGACGATGACGTTCTCCTTCAGGCCTTCGAGCGGATCGACCTTGCCGTTGACCGCCGCTTCCGTGAGGACGCGAGTGGTCTCCTGGAACGAGGCCGCCGAGAAGAAGGAGCGGGTCTGGAGGCTCGCCTTGGTGATGCCGAGCAGAACCGGCGTACCCGTGGCGATCTTCTTGCCCTCTTCCTTGGCCTTCTCGTTCAGCGCGTCGAACTCGATCTTGTCGACCTGCTCGCCGGAGATCATGTCCGTGTCGCCCTGGTCGGTGACTTCCACCTTCTGGAGCATCTGACGGACAATCACCTCGATGTGCTTGTCGTTGATGAGCACGCCCTGGAGCCGGTAGACCTCCTGGATCTCGTTGACCAGATAGGCCGCGAGTTCCTCGATGCCCTTGACCGCGAGAATGTCGTGCGGCGCCGGGTTGCCTTCCACGATGAAGTCGCCCTTTTCGACGACGTCGCCGTCCTGAAGGTGGATGTGCTTGCCCTTCGGGATCAGGTACTCGCGTGCCTCGTCGGTCTTGTCCATCGGCTCGATCGAGATGCGACGCTTGTTCTTGTAGTCGCGCCCGAACCGGATGGTGCCCGCGATTTCGGCGATGATCGCCGCATCCTTCGGACGCCGAGCCTCGAACAGTTCCGCCACCCGCGGCAGACCGCCGGTGATGTCACGCGTCTTGGCGCTTTCGGTCGAGACACGGGCGAGGATGTCACCCGTATTGACCTTGGCTCCGACGTCGACCGAGAGAATGGCGTCGACCGACAGCATGTAGCGGGCATCGCCGCCACGGGCGAGCTTGAGCACCTTGCCGTCCTTGCCCTTCACCACGATGGCCGGACGCAGGTCCGCACCGCCGCGGGTCGAGCGCCAGTCGATGACCACGCGCTTGGCGATACCGGTGGCTTCGTCCAGCGTTTCCGAGATCGACTGCCCTTCGACCAGATCCTCGAAGCCGATCGTACCTTCGACTTCGGTGAGCAGCGGACGGGTGTAGGGATCCCACTCGACGATACGCTGGCCGCGCTTGACGCTGTCGCCCTCGTCGACGTGCAGACGCGAGCCGTACTGGACGCGGTGCGTCGCACGTTCGGTGCCGTCGGCATCGACGATCGCCACCACCATGTTGCGCACCATCGCGACCAGGTGACCTTCGCTGTTGCGGGCGATGGCCTTGTTCCTGATCACGATCTTGCCGTCGAAGTTGGCTTCGACGAAGGACTGCTCGTTCAGCTGCGCCGCACCGCCGATGTGGAAGGTGCGCATGGTGAGCTGGGTGCCCGGCTCACCGATCGACTGCGCCGCAATGACGCCGACCGCTTCGCCGTGGTTGACCGGCGTGCCGCGGGCGAGGTCGCGACCGTAGCACATGCCGCAGATGCCGTTGACGAGCTCGCAGGTCAGCGCCGAGCGGATCTTCACCTCCTGCACACCACCCTGCTGGATGGCATCCAGATGGCTCTCTTCCATCAGCGTATCGCGCTTGATGATCACCTTGCCGGAGCTGTCACGAATGTCTTCGCAGGCCGTGCGTCCGAGGATGCGCGAGCCGAGCGAAGCGACCACGGTGCCCGCATCGACGATGGCGCGCATCTTGATGCCGAGCTTGGTGCCGCAGTCACTCTGCGTGATGATGCAGTCCTGCGCGACGTCGACGAGACGACGGGTCAGGTAGCCCGAGTTCGCGGTCTTCAACGCGGTGTCCGCGAGGCCCTTGCGGGCGCCGTGGGTCGAGTTGAAGTACTCGAGAACCGAAAGACCTTCCTTGAAGTTCGAGATGATCGGCGTCTCGATGATCTCACCCGACGGCTTGGCCATCAGGCCGCGCATGCCGGCGAGCTGGCGCATCTGGGCCGGCGAACCGCGGGCACCGGAGTGAGCCATCATGTAGATCGAGTTGATGTCGGCATCCGCCCCGCTCGCCGTCTTCTTGGTCGAGGAGATCTCCTTCATCATCGCCTTGGCGATTTCTTCCGTGGCCTTCGACCAGGCGTCGACGACCTTGTTATACTTCTCGCCGTGGGTGATCAGGCCGTCGTTGTACTGCTGCTCGAAATCCTTCGCCAGCGTACGGGTGGTGTCGACGATCTTCCACTTGGAATTCGGCACGACCATGTCGTCCTTGCCGAACGAGATGCCGGCCTTGAACGCGTTGTAGAAGCCGAGCGCCATGATGCGGTCGCAGAAGATCACCGTCTCCTTCTGACCGCAGTGGCGGTAGACCTGGTCGATCACGCCGGAGATCTCGCGCTTGGTCATCAGCTTGTTGATGATCTCGTACGTGACCCGCGGGTTCCTCGGCAGCAGATTGCCCAGCATGACGCGGCCTGCGGTGGTTTCGATCCAGCGCGTCGAGACCTTGCCGGTCTCGTCCATGCCCTGCCACCGGTACTTGATCTTGGTGTGGAGGTGGATGACCTTCGCGTGCAGCGCATGCTCGAGCTCGGCCATGTCGCCGAAGATCTTGCCCTCGCCGGGCAGGCCTTCACGCATGATCGAGACGTAGTAGAGACCGAGCACGATGTCCTGCGATGGCACGATGATCGGCTGGCCGTTCGCCGGATGCAGGATGTTGTTGGTCGACATCATCAGGACGCGCGCTTCCAGCTGCGCTTCGAGCGACAGCGGAACGTGCACGGCCATCTGGTCGCCGTCGAAGTCGGCGTTGAACGCCGAGCAGACCAGCGGGTGAAGCTGGATCGCCTTGCCCTCGATCAGCACCGGCTCGAACGCCTGGATGCCGAGGCGATGCAGCGTCGGCGCGCGGTTGAGCAGCACGGGATGCTCGCGGATCACCTCGTCCAGAATGTCCCAGACCTCGGGCCGCTCCTTCTCAACCAGCTTCTTGGCCTGCTTCACGGTGGTGGACAGGCCCTTGGCATCAAGCCGCGAATAGATGAACGGCTTGAACAGCTCGAGCGCCATCTTCTTCGGCAGGCCGCACTGATGCAGGCGCAGCTCGGGACCGACCACGATCACCGAACGGCCCGAATAGTCGACGCGCTTGCCGAGCAGGTTCTGGCGGAAACGACCCTGCTTGCCCTTGAGCATGTCGGCGAGCGACTTCAGCGGGCGCTTGTTGGCACCGGTGATGACGCGGCCACGGCGGCCGTTGTCGAACAGAGCATCGACCGCTTCCTGAAGCATGCGCTTCTCGTTGCGGATGATGATGTCGGGCGCGCGCAGCTCCATCAGCCGCTTCAAGCGGTTGTTGCGGTTGATGACGCGGCGATAGAGGTCGTTGAGGTCCGAGGTCGCGAAGCGGCCGCCGTCCAGCGGCACCAGCGGACGCAGGTCCGGCGGGATCACCGGGACCACGGTCATGATCATCCATTCCGGCTTGTTGCCGGAGTGGCGGAACGCTTCAACGATCTTGAGGCGCTTGGCGAGCTTCTTGTGCTTGATGTCGGAGTCGGTCTCCTGCATCTCGAGGCGCAAGGTGGCTTCGAGCTTCTCGAGGTCCATGCCCTTGAGCAGTTCGCGGATCGCTTCCGCGCCGATCATGGCGGTGAAGGAATCCTGGCCGTACTCGTCCTGCGCCTTCAGATACTCGTCTTCCGACAGCAGCTGACGGTCCTTGAGCGCGGTGAGACCCGGCTCGAGAACGACGTAATATTCGAAGTAGAGGATCCGCTCGAGATCCTTCAGCGTCATGTCCAGCAGAAGGCCGATGCGCGAGGGCAGCGACTTCAGGAACCAGATGTGGGCGACGGGAGCCGCGAGCTCGATATGGCCCATGCGCTCGCGCCGGACGCGCGACAGCGTGACCTCGACCGAGCACTTCTCGCAGATGATGCCCTTGTACTTCATGCGCTTGTACTTGCCGCACAAGCACTCGTAGTCCTTGATCGGCCCGAAGATGCGGGCGCAGAACAGGCCGTCGCGCTCGGGCTTGAAGGTACGGTAGTTGATGGTCTCCGGCTTCTTGATCTCGCCGTAGGACCAGGACAGAATCTTCTCTGGGCTCGCGATCGAAATCCGGATCTGGTCGAAGACCTGAGCCGGAGTCGTCGGGTTGAAGAGATTCATAATTTCTTGGTTCATCGTCTTCTCCTCGCGTGCCGGTCGCCTACGGCCGCAAATTCGAAAATCACTCAATCGGGGCGCCCTGCCCTCAAGGCCTCGGGAGGGGCGCCAATGCCCGGCCGTGAAGGCCGGGCATGAAAGGTCGTGTTACTCGGCCGCTTCCGACGTCGGTGCCGGTCCCACCTTGGAATTGTGCAGGTCGACGTTGAGGCCGAGCGAGCGCATTTCCTTGACCAGCACGTTGAACGATTCCGGAATACCGGCCTCGAACGTGTCGTCGCCGCGCACGATCGCCTCGTACACCTTGGTGCGGCCGGCGACGTCGTCCGACTTCACCGTCAGCATCTCCTGGAGCGTGTACGCCGCGCCGTAAGCCTCGAGCGCCCACACCTCCATTTCGCCGAAGCGCTGGCCACCGAACTGCGCCTTGCCGCCCAGCGGCTGCTGGGTGACGAGCGAGTACGGACCGATCGAACGCGCGTGGATCTTGTCGTCGACCAGATGGTGCAGCTTGAGCATGTAGATGTAGCCCACCGTCACCTTGCGATCGAACGCATCGCCGGTGCGGCCGTCATAGACGGTCGACTGACCCGAAGCGTCCAGACCGGCAAGCTTCAGCATCTCCTCGATGTCGGCTTCCTTGGCGCCGTCGAATACCGGCGTTGCGATCGGCACGCCGCGGCTCAGATTGTGGCCGAGCTCGATCAGTTCGTTGTCGTTGAGCGACTTGATCGTCTCGTCCTCGCCGTAGACCTTCTTCAAGGTTTCCTTCAGCGGCCTGATGTCCTGCTTCGACAGGTAGGCATCGACCGTCTGGCCGATACGCTTGCCGAGGCCGGCGCAGGCCCAGCCGAGATGGGTCTCGAGGATCTGTCCGACGTTCATGCGCGAGGGCACGCCGAGCGGATTGAGCACGATGTCGGCATGCGTGCCGTCTTCGAGGAACGGCATGTCCTCGATCGGCACGATCTTCGACACCACGCCCTTGTTGCCGTGGCGGCCAGCCATCTTGTCGCCGGGCTGGATCTTGCGCTTCACCGCGACGAAGACCTTGACCATCTTCATCACGCCGGGCGGCAATTCGTCACCGCGCTGAAGCTTCTCGACCTTATCGAGGAAGCGCTGTTCCAGCCCCTTCTTCGACTCGTCGTACTGCTTCCGCATGGCCTCGATCTCGGCCATCAGCTTGTCGTTCGGCGAAGCGAACAGCCACCACTGCGACTTCGGATACTCCTCGAGCACCGCACGGGTGATCTTGGTGTCCTTCTTGAAGCCCTTCGGACCGGCAATGCCCTGCCGCCCTTCGAGCAGCTCGGCAAGACGGTTGTAGACGTTGCGGTCCAGGATCGCCTGCTCGTCGTCGCGGTCCTTGGCCAGACGCTCGATCTCTTCCCGCTCGATCGCCAGCGCACGCTCGTCCTTGTCGACGCCGTGCCGGTTGAACACGCGCACTTCCACGATCGTGCCCTGCACGCCCGGAGGAACGCGCAGCGAGGTGTCACGAACGTCGGAAGCCTTTTCGCCGAAGATGGCGCGCAGGAGCTTCTCTTCCGGCGTCATCGGGCTTTCGCCCTTCGGCGTGATCTTGCCGACCAGGATGTCGCCGGCGCGCACTTCCGCGCCGATGTAGACGATACCGGCTTCGTCGAGGTTCTTCAGCGCTTCTTCCGAGACGTTCGGAATGTCGCGGGTGATTTCCTCGGGTCCGAGCTTGGTGTCGCGGGCCATCACCTCGAATTCTTCGATATGAATCGAGGTGAAGACGTCTTCCTTCACGATCCGCTCGGAGAGCAGGATCGAGTCTTCGAAGTTGTAGCCATTCCACGGCATGAACGCGACGAGCACGTTCCGGCCGAGCGCGAGCTCGCCGAGATCGGTCGACGGACCGTCAGCGATGATGTCGCCCTTCTTGACGATGTCGCCGACCTTCACCAGCGGACGCTGGTTGATGCAGGTCGACTGGTTGGAACGCTGGTACTTCATCAGCCGGTAGATATCGACGCCCGACTTGGTCGGATCGAGATCTTCCGTGGCGCGGATTACGACGCGGGTCGCGTCGATCTGGTCGATCACGCCCGAACGGCGCGCCGCGATCGCGGCACCCGAGTCGCGCGCAACGACGCCTTCCATGCCGGTGCCGACGAACGGAGCCTCGGCGCGAACCAGCGGCACCGCCTGGCGCTGCATGTTCGAGCCCATCAGCGCGCGGTTGGCGTCGTCGTTCTCGAGGAACGGGATCAGCGCCGCGGCGACCGAAACCAGCTGCTTCGGCGACACGTCCATGTAGTCGACCTTGTCGGGCGTCATCGGCACGACGTCGCGCGTCCCGCTCGAGCGGCAGACGACCAGATCTTCGGTGAAACGACCCTTGGCGTCGATCGGCACGTTGGCCTGCGCGACCGAGTACCGGCCCTCCTCCATCGCCGAGAGGTACACGACCTCGTCGGTGACGCGGCCGTCCTTCACCTTGCGATAAGGCGTCTCGACGAAGCCGTATTTGTTCACGCGCGCGAAGGTGGCGAGCGAGTTGATCAGACCGATGTTCGGGCCTTCCGGCGTCTCGATCGGGCAGATGCGGCCGTAATGCGTCGGATGCACGTCGCGCACCTCGAAGCCGGCACGCTCGCGGGTCAGACCGCCCGGACCAAGCGCCGAAAGACGGCGCTTGTGGGTGATCTCCGACAGCGGGTTGGTCTGGTCCATGAACTGCGAGAGCTGCGAGGAGCCGAAGAACTCGCGCACTGCGGCAGCCGCCGGCTTGGCGTTGATCAGGTCCTGCGGCATGACCGTGTCGATGTCGACCGAGGACATACGCTCCTTGATCGCGCGCTCCATGCGCAGCAGGCCGATGCGGTACTGGTTCTCCATGAGCTCGCCGACCGAGCGCACACGGCGGTTGCCGAGATGGTCGATGTCGTCGATCTCGCCCTTGCCGTCGCGCAGGTCCACCAGCGTCTTGATGACGGAGAGGATGTCTTCCTTGCGCAGCGTGCGCTGGGTGTCGGGCGCATCGAGGTCGAGGCGCATGTTCATCTTGACGCGGCCGACCGCGGAGAGGTCGTAACGCTCGGCGTCGAAGAACAGCGACTGGAACATCGCCTGCGCCGAATCCAGCGTCGGCGGCTCGCCCGGACGCATCACGCGGTAGATGTCGAACAGCGCGTCCTCACGCGTCATGTTCTTGTCGGCCGAAAGCGTGTTGCGGATGTAGGCGCCGACATTGACATGGTCGATGTCGAGCAGCGGCAATTCCTTGTAGCCGTGCTCGTTGAGGGCTTTCATGGACTTGTCGGTGATCTCTTCACCGGCTTCGGCGTGAATCTCGCCGGTCTTGGGATTGACGAGGTCCTCGGCCAGATAGTTGCCGACGAGTTCCTCATCCGACAGGCGCAGCGCCTTCAGGCCCTTTTCCTGCATCTGACGCGCACCGCGCACGGTGAGCTTCTTGCCGGCCTCGAGCACGACCTTGCCGGTATCCGCGTCGATCAGGTCGTTGATGGTCGAGTAGCCGCGGAAACGGTTGGCGTCGAACGGAACGCGCCAGCCTTCCTTGGTCCGCTTGTAGAGAATCTTCTTGTAGAACGTCGACAGGATCGCCTCGCCGTCGAGGCCGAGCGCGAACATCAGCGACGTCACCGGAATCTTGCGGCGACGATCGATACGCGCATAAACGATGTCCTTGGCGTCGAACTCGATGTCGAGCCAGGAACCGCGATACGGGATGACGCGGGCAGCGAACAGCAGCTTGCCCGAGGAATGGGTCTTGCCCTTGTCGTGATCGAAGAACACGCCGGGCGAACGGTGCATCTGCGAGACGATAACGCGCTCGGTGCCGTTGACGATGAAGGTGCCGTTCATCGTCATGAGCGGGATATCGCCCATGTAGACGTCCTGCTCCTTGATGTCCTTCACCGACTTCGCGCCGGTTTCCTCGTCGATATCGAACACGATGAGGCGCAGCGTCACCTTGAGCGGTGCCGCGAAGGTCATGCCGCGCTGGCGGCACTCGTCGACGTCGTATTTCGGCTGCTCGAACTCGTAACGGACGAATTCCAGCATCGAGGTCCCGGAGAAGTCGGAGATCGGGAACACGGAACGGAACACGGCCTGCAGGCCCTCGTCGAGACGCCCGCCCACGGGTTCATCGACCATCAGGAACTGGTCATAGGATGCCTTCTGAACCTCGATGAGGTTCGGCATCTCGGCGACTTCCTTGATGTGTCCAAAGAACTTGCGAACGCGTTTGCGACCGGTGAATGTCTGCTGCGCCATCGTGGCCTCTCATTTCGTCGCCCGCTCGGGGCGCGTCGTCCAGGACGCGGCTGCCACCGCTCCCCGGGTTGAATTTTTCGAACCCGTCTTGGGGACCAAAAATCCAGTTTCAGGCCGTCATGTCCTGAATCTGTTCTTCAGACCTTCAAAACGCAAAACGACGCGCGGGGCGCATAGGCACGCCCGCCCGTCACAACGATCGTCTTCACGGACTGCAAAAGCCCGAAATAGCCTGCTCTCCCAACGGCTTACAGGGAAATCCGGCATCCCTGCCCACCGCGCTTTCGTGCTGCCGAACCGATATGGGGCGACAATAGTGGAGATTCGAGGGGTAAACCCTCAAATCCCCACACTTTTTCGTGTTCAGCCTGCGTCGGGACGTTCCGTCGCACGCCTTTTGCATCTGGCCCACCCTTTCGAGATGGACCGAGACCCCGGTTTCGCTGACGCTTGCCGGGATCTTTCGCCAGTAAGCGTTGCTTACTTGAGCTCGACCTTCGCGCCAGCCTTCTCGAGCTGGACCTTGATCTTCTCGGCTTCGTCCTTGTTCACGCCTTCCTTGACAGGCTTCGGCGCGCCCTCGACGAGGTCCTTTGCTTCCTTCAGGCCCAGGCCGGTGATGGCGCGGACTTCCTTGATGACCTCGATCTTCTTGTCGCCGGCAGCGGCCAGAACGACCGTGAACTCGGTCTTCTCTTCCGCCGGAGCAGCGGCAGCGCCACCGCCAGCCGGGCCAGCCACGGCGACAGCCGCGGCAGCCGAAACGCCCCACTTCTCTTCGAGGAGCTTCGCGAGTTCGGCAGCTTCGAGCACGGTGAGGCTCGAGAGGTCGTCAACGATCTTCTGCAGGTCAGCCATTGTTCAGTTTCCTTGAATGTAAGTCTGGTTCGGGTTTGAGTTTTGCGAAGGGCGTCAGGCCGCTTCGCCCTTTGAGGCATGAGCCTGGATGACGCGCGCGAGCTTGCCCGCGGGCGCATTGGCGAGTTGAGCGATCTTGGTCGCCGGGGCCACAAGCAGGCCGACGATCTTTGCGCGCAGTTCGTCAAGCGACGGCAGCGAGGCAAGCGCCTTCACGCCGTCGACATTCAGGACGGTCGTTCCCATCGAGCCGCCGACGATGACGAACTTTTCGTTCGTCTTGGCGAATTCGACGGCGACCTTCGGCGCCGCTACCGGATCGTTCGAAGTGGCGATCACGGTCGGCCCCTTCAGCATGGGACCGATGGCAACGACGTCAGTGCCTTCAAGAGCAATTTTGGCGAGACGGTTCTTCGAGACCTTCACCGAGGCGCCAGCCTGCTTCATCTGCGTACGCAGCTTCTGCATCTGGACAACGGTCAGGCCGGAATATTGGGCAACGACCGCGACGCTCGTGGTCTTGAAGACCCCGTTGAGCTGTTCGACCGCTTCCTTTTTTGCCGCTCGTTCCACAGCAAGCTCTTTCCGGTTGGCGGCCATCGCGAAAGCGGGACCGCCGGGTTGCACCCATCGTCCCACCCAAACCTGAACCTCTGGGTCAAAACCCTTTGGACACGCCGGGGCGAGACAACGATTAAAGCCTGCCCTCCCGGAGCCTTTTGGGCCCACGGGGTGTCGAGGTCCGAACCAAACCCATTCCGCAACCTGCCCTCAGGCGAGCTGCGACGTGAAATCCGGTCTTCACCCGTCTATGCAGGCCATGCGATTAAGCCGTTGAGAAATCGAAATTCCCCGCGGGCGCCTGCAGTCTTGGACAGGACAAGGTCAGCCGGCGAACCGCCCGACCTCTGCCCGCATTCCACCAACCGACGGGTTTTCCTTCCTTTTCCGGCAAATCCTCGCGGACGTCCTGAAAAGGAATGATCTCCTGTCTTGTCGGGTTTTCGGAATGCGTGCACGAACGCGCCAGCCGAAGCCGGCACGTCCGGAAGCGGTTCTTTAACCGCTCTCTGCCCGCTTGCCAAGAGCAAAATTCACACCAGTTCCAATCCGTTGCCGGCGGGGCTTGACCCGAGCCCATAGGTGCCGATTCAGGCCGATTTGACCGCATAAGGCAGCGGCTTGCCCGCGAAAAACGCGGCCAGGTTCGCCAGCACGCAGTTCTGCATGGCGACGTGCGATTCGAGGGTGTGGCCGCCGATATGCGGGGCGAACACCACGTTGGGGAGCGTGGTCAGCGCGTCCGGGGCGTGCGGCTCCTTCTCGAAGACGTCGAGACCGGCGCCCGCGATGGTCTTGTCGGTCAGCGCCGCGACCAGGGCCTTCTCGTCGATCACAGAGCCGCGGGAGATGTTGACGACATAACCGTCCGCCCCGAGCCGCTTCAGGATATCGGCATTGACGACATGCTGGGTGTCGGCCCCTGCCCGGACCGCGATCATCAGCACGCTGCACCAGTCGGCCAGCGCCTCCAGCGTCGGGAAATATTGATAGGGCAGATCGTATTTGGTGCGGCTGAAATAGCCGATTTCGCTTTCGAAGGCGGCGCTGCGCGCCGCGATCTTGCGGCCGATCTCGCCCATGCCGTAGACGCCGATGCGGCGGCCGGGCATGCCGGCCTGGGGCCGCATCATCGGCGACGGCTTCGACGCCGCCCAGTCGCCGCTGCGGACATATTGGTCGGCGACCAGGATCCGCCGCGTCGTCGCCAGCATCAGGGTCATCGCGATATCGGCGACCGAGGCCGCATTGGCACCGGGGCTGTGGCCGACCGCGATGTTGCGGGCGGAGGCCGCCTTCAGATCGACACCGTCATAACCGGTCCCGTAGCAGATGATGGCGCCGAGCTTCGGAAACAGGTCCATCGCTTCCGCGCCGAGCGGCTGGCCGCCGCCGGTCAGGATCGCGCGGATACTGCCAAGGTCTTCCGACGGAAACACCTCTCGCGCCGGTTTGCCGGCGGTGTCGAGCAGTTCGAACCGCTCGGCGAAACGCGCCATCATCGTCTTGGGAAAGCGCGAGTAGATCAGGACCTTGTCAGCCATTGTTCTTGTTTCCGGTGAGTCCAGTCTAAAATGGAAAGGGACGGAATCGGTCACCCGATTCCGCCCCTCGCCTCATGCAATTCTCGAACCTTAGCCCAGGATGGTGCCCGGCTCGACCTTCACGCCCGGGCCCATCGTCGAGGACACCGCAACGCGCTGGATGTAGGTGCCCTTGGAGCCGGCGGGCTTGGCCTTGGAGACCGCGTCCGCGAGCGCCTTGATGTTCTCGACCAGCTTCTCCTCGGTGAACGAGGCCTTGCCGACGCCGGCCTGCAGGATGCCGGCCTTCTCGACGCGGAACTCGACCGAGCCGCCCTTGGCACCCTTCACCGCACCGGTGACGTCCATGGTCACGGTACCGATCTTCGGGTTCGGCATCAGGCCGCGCGGGCCGAGCACCTTACCGAGACGGCCGACCAGCGGCATCATGTCGGGGGTCGCAATACAACGGTCGAAATCGATCGTGCCGTTCTGCACCTTCTCGACCAGGTCCTCGGCACCGACGACGTCGGCACCTGCAGCCTTGGCCTCGTCGGCCTTGGCGCCGCGGGCGAACACGCCGACGCGGAGCGTACGGCCGGTGCCGTTCGGCAGGGTCACGACGCCGCGGACCATCTGGTCGGCGTGACGCGGATCGACGCCGAGATTGATCGCGACCTCGATGGTCTCGTCGAACTTCGCTTTCGCGCGTTCCTTGACCATCTTGATGGCGTCCGCGAGCGGGTAAAGCTTTTCGCGATCAACACCTTCGCGAGCTTTGTTCAAACGCTTTCCGATTGCCATAGCCGCTTACCCCGCCACTTCCAGACCCATCGAACGGGCAGAGCCCTCGACCATCTTCATGGCCGACTCGATCGAGTCGCAATTCAGGTCCTTCATCTTCTTCTCGGCGATCTCGCGCACCTGCGCTTTGGTCACCGCGCCAGCCTTGTCACGGCCCGGAGCTTTCGAACCGGACTGGATCTTGGCAGCCTGCTTGAGGAAGAAGGACATCGGAGGGGTCTTCATCTCGAACGTGAACGAACGATCGGCGTAGATCGTGATCACGACGGGAATCGGGGTGTTCTTCTCTTCCTTCTGGGTCTGGGCGTTGAACGCCTTGCAGAACTCCATGATGTTGAGACCGCGCTGACCAAGCGCGGGACCGATCGGGGGCGAGGGATTCGCCGCACCGGCCGGGACCTGAAGCTTCAGGTATCCGGTCACTTTCTTTGCCATGTATCACTCCTGTTGTGCCGGCTAGCCGGCGGTTTCAGGTTCGTGGTCTGGGTCGGATGCGGCTGGCAACCGCCCTCTCCCTCCCACGGCCTCTTGTTAGCGTGAGACCTAAGCCTCACGCCTCAAACGATCAGACCTTCTCGACCTGACCGAATTCCAACTCGACCGGCGTGGCGCGGCCGAAGATCGACACCGCGACCTTCACGCGCGAGCGCGCCTCGTCGATTTCCTCGACCACTCCCGAGAACGAGGCGAACGGGCCGTCGGCCACGCGCACGTTCTCGCCGATCTCGAACGACACCGACGCCTTCGGCCGCTCAACGCCCTCCTGCACCTGGTGCAGGATGCGCATGGCTTCCGATTCGGAAATCGGCATCGGCTTGTTCTCGGCGCCGAGGAAGCCCGTGACCTTCGGCGTGTTCTTGATCAGATGAAACGCCTCGTCGGTCAGCTTCATCTTCACCAGCACGTAGCCCGGGAAGAACTTGCGCTCGGCGTCGATCTTGCGGCCGCGGCGGACTTCGGTGACCTTCTCGGTCGGAACCAGCACCAGCTCGAACAGCTCCTCGAGCCCGCGCTGCTTGGCCTGCTCGCGGATCGATTCGGCGACCTTCTTCTCGAAGTTCGAATAGGCGTGGACGATGTACCAGCGCTTGTCGGACGATTGGGTTGCAGCGGCTGTAGCCATCAGTGAATGCCCAAAAGGAAGGTGATGAGGTAGCGGATGATCTGGTCGGCGGCGAAGAAGAAGATCGAGGCCACGGCGACCATCACGAACACCATGATGGTGGTGATCGTGGTCTCACGACGGGTCGGCCAGGTGACCTTGGCGGTCTCCGAGCGCACTTCCTGCAAGAACTTGAACGGGCTGACTGCCATCGTTTGAGACGCCAATAAGAATTTCAGGGATCCGAACAGCCGCCGTTGGCCCAGCCCTCTGTCTCGAAGGATGAGCCGGAAACCGGGCTCGATTGTTCGGGGATTTCAAAGCCGCGCCGGAGATCCGCGTCTAACGGGCCGGCTGCGAGTGCGGCGTAGATACTGCGGATGGGGCCAAAGGTCAAGGTGTGGGCCGGCCGGAATGCCCGTGGCGACCTTCCGCGGACCTGATCCGGATCAAGGGCTTACCCGGTCCCCATCACCCACGGTCCGAGCTTTCGGCCCGCCGCTGTCCTGCCTGTCGATCCTGATTGTTGCGGATGAGCTGGCAGGAGTGGCAGGGCTCGAACCTGCGACCCCCGGTTTTGGAGACCGGTGCTCTACCAATTGAGCTACACTCCTACGGACCCTCACGTCGCCGCGCGGATCAGGGCCGCTTTCAAGCACAGGGGGCAGCTGGTTTGCAAGGCCGGATTGCAAGGGTGAAGCGCGCTGGCTTCGCTTGTTTGTGCCGCGCCTTCTGGGCCACACTTCATCCCCGACAATAATGTGTCCCCGGGAGTGAACATGACCGCCACAGCCGCCCCTCACGCCGCGATCGCGCCGAAAACCCCGCCTTTGCCCGAGGCCAAGCCCGAGACGCTGGGTCTGTCGCGCCCGCGCCTCCAGGCGATGTCGGATGCCTTCAAGCGCGAGATCGACAAGGGAACCATCCCCGGCGTGACCGTGCTGGTGGCCCGCCGCGGCCAGATCGGCTGGTTCGAAGCCCTCGGCAAGCAGAGCCCGACCGGGTCCGCCCCCATGGCGCTCGATTCGATCTTCCGCATCTTCTCGATGACCAAGCCGATCGTGTCGGTCGGCATCATGGCGCTGCTGGAGGACGGCCACCTGCTGCTCGGCGATCCCGTCGCCAAGTTCATCCCGGAGTTCGCAGGCCAGAAGGTCGGTGTCGTCAGCGGCGGCAAGCTGGAACTGGTTCCGCCCAAGCGGCCGATGACGGTGCAGGACCTGCTCCGCCATACCTCCGGTCTGACCTACGAGCACCAGGGCGACGGCCCCGTGCACAAGATCTACCAGGACTCGCGGGTGCGCAGCCGCAAGATCACCAATGCCGAGCATGCCGCGCTGGTGGCGAGCTTCCCGCTGGTCTGCCATCCCGGTGACGAGTTCAACTACAGCCGCTCCACCGACATCCTCGGCCGCATCATCGAGGTGGTCAGCGGCCAATCGCTTGGCAGCTTCCTCACCGAGCGCATCCTCGACCCGCTCCAGATGGCCGAGACCGGTTTCTCGACCTCCGAGGCGAATGCCGGCCGGCTCGCCGAGCCGTTCGCGGCCGATCCGTGGACCGGCGACAAGGTCGCGCTGTTCAGTGCACTGGAACAACCGATCATGGAGTCCGGCGGCGGCGGTCTCGTCTCGACCACGATGGACTATGCCCGCTTCGCGCTGATGCTGCGCAATGGCGGCACGCTCGACGGCAACAGGATCATCGGCCGCAAGACGCTGGAGCTGATGGCGTCCGATCACCTCGGGCCTGACGTCGTGACCAACGGCACGCTGCTGTCGCCCGGCCATGGCTTTGGTCTCGGCTTCGCCGTCCGCCGCGAGGCCGGCATCGCGCCCTTCCCCGGAAGTGTCGGCAATTACTTCTGGAGCGGGATCGCGGGGACGTTCTTCTGGATCGATCCGAAGGAAGATCTGTTCACGGTGTTCATGAGCCAGGGCCCGGGCCAGCGCGATTTTACGCGGACACTGGTGCGGGACCTCGTCTACGCGGCGGTGGATTAGCCGACGCCGTATCCTCACTCTCACTGTCATGCCCCGCGAAGGCGGGGCATCCAGTACTCCGCGGCAGTGCGGCTAGAATCGAACCGCCGCAGCGTACTGGATCGCCCGCCTTCGCGGGCGATGACACCTATTTTGGGACGGCGTAGTTGCCCGTTCCCCTCCCGCCCGACCGCCTCAGCTGATCGTCGCGCCGCCGTCGATCACCATGGTCTGGCCGGTCATGAAGTCGCCGGCCTTCGAGCCCAGGAACACCGCCGCGCCCGCGATCTCGTCGGGGATGCCGATGCGCAGCAGCGGCGAACGCGAGGTCGAGGCTTTCAGGTTCTCCGGATTGTCCCACAGCGCCTTCGCGAAATCGGTCTTGATCAGGCCGGGCGCGATGCAATTCACGCGGATGTTGTCCTTGCCGTATTCGCAGGCGAGGTTGCGCGCCAGCTGCATGTCGGCCGCTTTCGAGATCGCGTAGGCGCCGAGGATGGTCGAGCCCTTGAGACCGCCGATCGAGGAGACGATGATGATCGAGCCGTCCTTGCGCTCGATCATCTGCGGCACCACCATCGAGATCAGCCAGTTGTTGGCGACGATGTTGTTGTCGAGAATCTTCCTGAACTGATCGTCGGAGATGCCGGCGAGCGGGCCGTAATACGGGTTCGAGGCCGCGTTGCAGACCAGCACGTCGATCTTGCCGAAGGCGCGGTTGCTCTCGTCGATCAGGTTCTGCAGATTTTCCTTCGACGAGATGTTGGCGGCGATCGCGACCGCGGTACCCTTGCCGAACTTGTCGTTGATCCCCTTCGCCACCTGGTCGCAGACGTCGGCCTTGCGCGAGGAGATCACCACCTTGGCACCGTGCTCGGCCATGCGCTCGGCGATCGCAAGCCCAATGCCGCGCGTCGATCCCGTGATGACGGCAACTTTGCCCTTCATGTCGAACAAGGTCATGTTTCTCTCCCAGAGTATGATTTGAATTGGCCTGAAGCTTACGCCGTGGTCGCGCGAGCGGACAATGGATCAGGCGAGCTTCTTGACTTCCGGTCCCGCCGGCTGGTGCATCGCCGCATGCGCGTCATCAGCGATCCATGGCTGCTGGTTCACCATCGGCAATCGCCAGACCGTGCGTTCGGGGCTTGCAAAATGATCGATACGCGTGATCGAGCAATTGTCGATGTCGAACGACAGCGCCTTCTCCAACTGCCCCTCGAGCGCAAGTCCGAGCGCCGCCTTGATGGTGCCGCCATGGGCGACCGCGATCACATCCTGCCCGGCCGCCTCTGCGTTGATCCGCTCGATGGTGCGGCGCGTGCGGTTATAGAGGTCCATGAAGCTTTCGCCGCCAGGTGCAGGCTCGTTGATGTCGGCGAACCAGCTCGACCCCACGGGGCGGCTGGCGATGAACTGCGCGCGGTTCATGCCTTGCCAACGGCCGAGGTTCTGCTCGGCGAGATCCGCTTCCCATGTCATGGATGCGGGCCTTGGGAATCCGGCCGCCCAGATCGCTTCGGCGGTCTGGTGCGTGCGCATCAGATTGCTCGAATACCAGACCGCCTTGCGTGGCAGCACCTTGGCAACAGCATTGAACACATAGGTGTCGCTGGTGTCGCAGGCGATGTCGGACTGTCCGTAGATGTTGCCGCCGTCATTGCGCACCGGCGCGTGACGGACCCACCACCACCGTGTCGTGACCACATTGGGCTTGTCTGCGCCTGCCATCGAAACTCTTCCATCCCGTTTGATGTCGCTGTACGTGAGTAGCGAACCTGTCTCAAGACACTTTACCGTTTGAAATCTTGTTTGAAATTCCGTCGCGCGGCAAGCGTCGTGCGGCACACCAGAGGGAGAAACGCATGGGCCGCCTGCAAGGCAAATCCGTCATCATCACCGGCGCCGGCAGCGGCATCGGCCGTGCGGCTGCGCTGCTGTTCACAAGGGAAGGTGCAAAACTGATCGCGGTGGATCGCACCGAGGCGGTGAAGGAGACCGTCGACGAGGTGAAGAAGGCCGGCGGCGTCGCCGAAGCCATGATCGCGGATGCAGGTTCCGAGCAGGACGTCATCGCCGTCATCGACAAGGCGGTGAAGACGCACGGCCGGCTCGACGTGATCTGGGCCAATGCCGGCGTCTCCGGCGGGCTGGTGCCGCTCGGCGAGCAAACCGTGGAGCAGTGGCAGGAGGTGCTGCGCGTCAATCTGATCGGACCGTTCCTGGCCGTGAAGCACGCGATGCCGCACATGGTGAAGCAGCAGTCCGGCGCGATCGTGCTGACCGCGTCCGTCGCGGGCCTCAAGGCCGGCGCCAGCGGTCATCCCTATGCGGCGAGCAAGGCCGGCGTGATCAGCCTGGTGCAGACCACGGCCTATTCGCTCTCCGGCACCGGCGTGCGCATCAACGCGGTATGCCCGGGCCTGATCGAGACCGGCATGACCAAGCCGGTGTTCGACCGCGCGAAAGAGCGCGGCACTTCCGACAAGATCGGCCAGCTCAACCCGCTGAAGCGCGCCGGCCAGCCGCACGAGCTCGCCGCGATGGGATTGTTTCTGGCCAGCGACGAAGCCTCCTATGTCAACGGCCAGGCGTTCCCGGTGGACGGCGGCCTGACGGCGTCGATGCCGTATGCGGGCAAGCCGGTTTAGCATTTGCTCTCGTGTCCCGGACGCGCCGCAGCGTTCTTACGCTGCTGCGCAGAGCCGGGACCCAGCAGGCCGCAGCGCTCGCTGCAACATGGGCCCCGGCTCTGCAGCGCACCGTCGAAGGGACGCTGCGCTGCGTCCGGGGCACGAGGCCGGAGTTTTCGCGCACAATTGCGTCATCCTCGTCATTGCGAGCGTCATCAGAATCTCGCCGCGGCGACAATGTCCATTCCGTCATCCTGAGGTGCGAGTGGCGCGATGCCAAGCATCGCGCCGGGAGCCTCGAAGGATGAACGGCCGAGATGCAGCCGGGCCGTCGCCCTTCGAGGCTCGCCCTGCGGCACGCCGCAGGTCGAGCACCTCAGGATGACGGTGACGGATTGGTGCTCGCGACAATGTTCGCCATCTGGTTTTCGATCACAGACACAGCTTCGCATCCTCGCGGCGTGTTTCGCCCGAGCTTTACATCTCGCGTCACCCTCAAATGAAAGAGGGCGCAGGGAAGACCGGGTGCCGGCCGGGCACCCACGGTCCACTGTGCGAAAGGTGGCAACAAGAATCTGCACAGCGGCATACAGGTGTAGCCAAAACATCCGGCCTTCCCTGCGCAGTGGCTTTACGGCTTATGTCGCGCTCTCCCCGGGGAGCGATGCACTCTTGCCCCCGTCGCCTTGCGACTGACGATGCGCGCGCCCGGTCGGGCCGCCACATCACCGCAACGCTTGACGCCAGCCTGCGGGCGCCAGGACCACACGATTTTGCCGTACGCAGATCACACCGGTCGTGCGTGCGATGTGCCTCGCTCACGGTTGCCCGCCCTGCGATCACCGTCGCACCGATGTGGCCCACGTCCACCGCCGTCCGGCCCGCGTTCGTGACGATCGCGATACGCCCCTCTTCCTTGGGCCGGGTCGAGGCGATGGATACGCCGTTTCCGAATTTCGGTAAAGTGGAATATTTTTGCCGACGCGCGTTGACCGATCGCTTGGGTGTTTTGCCCGTCGGGCAACACAACAGCTTGTGGCCAGACCTCACTCCGGCGGAAGGGTCCCCGCCTGCTCCCGGAGCGATTTCGGCGTGACGTCGTAGGCGGCGCGAAAGGCCCGGTAGAAGCTCGAGACATCGAGGAAGCCGCAGCGAAACGCGATGTCGGCAACCGACAGATCGGCGTGAGTGGGATCGAGCAGATAGACGCGCGCGCGCCGCAGCCGCGCAGCCATCACGATCTGCGAAAAGCTCTCGCCGGCCTTCGCCAGCATGTGCTGGACCGTGCGGGACGGCATGCCGAGCCGCCGCGCGACGCGCTCGAGGCTGACCTGGGTATCGCACGCCTGCTTGCTGATGGTCTGCCTGACGAAGGCGAGCCGGGCCCGATACACGGCCTCCTCGCCCTCCGCGCCCTGAACGCCGTCCCGAGCGCCGAGCCAGCGGCCTGTGAGCTTGATCAGGTGCTGCGTCGCCTCGGCAGCGCTGTCCGCTTCGAGCCCCGCCCCGTTCGCGATCAACAGGCGGGCATAGCCGGTGAGGAGCTGATAGTCGGCCCCGCTACAGTCGAGCGGACGACAGGCGAGGTCGACCGGAGACAGGCCCCACTCCCCGAAGATGGGGCTCGGCAGTTTCAAGCTGATGCAATGCCCGTTGCTCGGCGCAATGGCCTCCGTGCTGGCGTCCATCACGGCAAGCCCGGCCTGCCCCGGCTGAATATCGATCTCGCGCCCCAGTTGCCGGCCGATCTGAGCGGTCTGGCCGATGTTGAAGCTCAGATAGACGTGATCTTCGTCATCGCGGTTGATGTGCTTCCTGGTGCGAATGCCGACGAAGGACGAGCTGAACATCTCCCCGAGCGCGATGGTCTCGTTCACAAGAAATTTGTGCGTCCCGATGATGCGGGCGTCGCCCTCGGCGAACCCCATGTCGATACCGGTGACGATCTGCTCGAAACATTCGGCCCAGAGCCTGGCCCGGGCTTCCGGGTCGGCGATGCCGTCGAGCATGGTCGTATCGAACACCAGGCTTTGAAAGACCGACATCCAGCGCCTCGAAATTGCAATTCAAAAAGTCTCTCAGACGACGCCACGATCGGTTTTCGGCAACGATTTGCAATAGACGCAATTGGATTGCGTGCCAAGCGGTAGAGGCAGCCCGGCAGGAACAATAGAGTCGCTCGCAACAAATCGATGCGCTGCGGAGGCTTCGGCCCGACGCGGAGGAATCTCAACACGATGCAGCGGGACGAAATGCCTCTCCTGCGGGCACAGGCTGAAGCGATATGATGTTGGAGTGGGCAGGCCCCGAAACAAATTGTTTGCGTGAAGCGCGCCGGCTGCCGCTTCGTGCCACCCGAGGACGATTGAGCCTGGGCCGCCCGTGGTTATGTCTGGCAGCGACCCTCCTGCTGTCGATGCCCCTTCTTCTATCCGGCAGCCGAACCGCGGCGGCGCAATTCGTCTGCCAGAGCACCGGCGGGACCGGGGACGGTGCTTCCGCTGGCGGCGCAAGCGGCAACATGGCGTGCGGCGTCAACGCCAACGCCAATTCGTTCTCCGACGCTGCGAACATGGCGATCGGAAACGGGGCGAACGCCACCGGCTTCGCCACGTTCGGCGTGGGCGTCCTCCACAACATCGCGATCGGGGGCGCGGATGCCACGGGGGTGGCCGCCGCCGCGAACGCAAGCGGCAGCGGCGGCAACAATCTCGCGGTGGGATCGGGCAGCAGCGCGGCCGGCAATGTCTCGGCGAACGTGGCCCTCGGCTTCGGCGCACAGGCAGCCGCCTCCGCGTTCGGTCAGAACGTCGCCATCGGCGGAGCCGGCTTGCTGGCGGGCGCTGCGAACGCGTCAGGAACGATCGCATCCAACATCGCACTCGGAAGCGGCTCATCCGCAACCGGCAATGGCAGCTTTGGGTCCACCGGCGGATTCGTACCGACCGGCAATGCGGCCATCGGCCTCAACGCGAGCGCCAACGGCAATGGCGCGTACAACAGCGCCATGGGAACGGGCGCCAATGCGAACGGCAACGGCAGCGCCAACGTCGCCTTCGGCAACAACGCCAATGCGAGCGGCGACAACACGTCGAACACGGCGGTCGGAAGCGGCGCGACGGCGACGGGCTCGAATTCGGCCGCATTCGGCGGTGGCGCCCAGGCGCTCGGCAGCCAGAGCACCGCCGTCGGCGTGAACAATACCGCCAACGGAGGCAACACCAGTGCGGTCGGCTCCAACAACACCGTCACCGGCAACAACAGCGGCGCGTTCGGCACCGGGCAGACCGTCAACGGCAACGGCACGTTCTCCATCGGCGACCCCAACATCGTCAACGGCAATGGCAGCTTCGTGGCGGGTAACAACAACACGGTGAACGGGGCCAACGTCGCGGGCAACGGCGATAACATCCAGCTCGTCGGATCGAACAACAATGTCGCGAGCACGTCGAGCGCCGCCGGCTCCTCGGTGTTCGGTAGCGGCAACACCGTCAACGCGACCAACGCGATCGTCGTGGGCAACAACAGCACCGTCTCCGGCGCGTCCGCCATCGCGGTCGGCAACGGTACGGCCGTGGCCGGCGTCAACGCGATCGCGATGGGCAACGGCACCAGCGCCAATTTCGACAACTCGGTCGCGATCGGAAGCGGCGCGACCACCACGCGCGCCAACCAGGTCAGCGTCGGCACCGCCGGCAGCACCTACACGATGAGCGGCATCACCTCGGCCGCGAGCAAGGCCGCGCAGTCCGGGCCGACCCAGCTCGTGACCTCGGACGCGTCCGGCAACCTCGCGACGACGACGCTGGCCGGCCTCGGGCTTGCATCGACAGCGGACATCAACGGGATCAACGCCCAATTGGCGACGCTGAGCAACCGTGTCGACAGCCTGACGCGGGAAGCGCGCGGTGGCGTCGCGCTGGCGCTCGCGGCGTCCGGCCTGCAATTCGATCCCCGCCCCGGCAAACTGTCGGTCGCCGGCGGCTTCGGCAATTTCCAGGGGCAGTCCGGCCTCGCGGTCGGCGTCGGCTATTCCTACTCCGACGCCATGCGCTTCAATGCCGCGTTCACCGCCGCGCAGCAGGGCGCCGTCGGCGTGCGGGCCGGCGCGTCATGGACGTTGAATTGAAGCAAGGCTGAGTTTCGATATGTTGCTCTACGGTTACAGCATCGTCACGATCCGGCGGCTAGTCTCGCATCCCTGTTGTCAGGTGGGGTCATGATGATGCGCGTGCGGTTCGGCTCGCGTGTCAGGGGCAGACTCGAATGGTAAGGCGGGATTTGGCCGCGCGCATCGGCAAACGCCTTGGTTTCAAGCGCTTCGGCTTCGCTCTGGCCGTAGCCGTCGCCTTGTCGCCGTCCGTATCGCGCCAGGCCCTGGCCGAGGACGACAAGGCCGCGGCCAGGCCGCAGCAACCGCAACTGCCCGTCAGCGCCGAGCAGGCGCTGTATCTGATCCGCTCGACATTGCTGACGCTGAACGACGCCAACCGCTCCGGAAACTATTCCGTGCTGCGCGATCTCGCGGCGCCCGAGTTTCAGGCCAAGAACACCGCCGCCGATCTCGCGCTGGGTTTCACCGACCTGCGCCGGCGCAACTTCGACCTGTTCTCGGTGGCGCTGGCCGCACCGCAGCTCTCGACGCCGCCTTATCTCGATCCGAACAAGATGTTGCGGCTGACGGGATTCTTCCCCACCCGCCCGCTGCAGATCAATTTCGACCTGACGTTCCAGAACGTCGGCAACCAGTGGCGGCCGTTCGGCATTTCGGTCGCAACGCCGCAGGCGCCGGCGGAAACCGCTGTGGCACCCGCCCCCGCCCCGGCGAAAAAGAGCGCCGCCCAGAAGAATTGAGCGCATTCGAGCGGCGCGTGACCGGCCTTGCCCGAGCCCCCCGCCCGGCGGGTTTGCACCTCATGCCGTTCCGTTGGTATGGTTCGTGCGCGCGGCAGAGCCGACCACCCCCCTCCCATGACATGATGTTGAGAATGCCAGCCTCAAGACCCGACCGGATTCGCAAACTGCTCGCCGACCTCGTCGGCTTCGACACCATCAGCGACCGCACCAACCTGCCTTTGATCGCCCATATCGAAACCTATCTCACCGCGCTCGGCGTCAAGAGCGAGCGCATCGTCGACGAGACCGGACAGAAGGCCTCGCTGTGGGCCACGATCGGCCCCGAGGATCGTCCCGGGCTCGTATTGTCCGGCCATACCGACGTCGTCCCGGTCGTGGGCCAGGACTGGAGCCACGATCCGTTCAAGCTCGTCGAGCGCGACGGCAAGCTCTATGGCCGCGGCACCACCGACATGAAGGGTTTTGTCGCGGTGTGCCTTGCCATGGTGCCGGAGATGCTGGAGGCAAAGCTGGCAACGCCGATCCATCTCGCCATCTCCTATGACGAGGAAATCGGTTGCGTCGGCGTGCGCCCGATGCTGCGCGAGGTCGCCAAGAAACGCGTAAAACCACTCGGCGCCTTCATCGGCGAACCGACCGAGATGAAGGTCATCATCGGCCACAAGGGCAAGCACGGCGTGCGCGCGACATTCCATGGCCTCGCCAAACATTCCTCGATCGCCCCCGACGGCGTCAACGCGATCGAATACGCCGCCGAGCTGATCGTCGAGATCCGCCGCCGCGCCGTGAAGCTTGCCAGCGAAGCCGAGCGCAACAGCCTCTATGACGTTCCGCACTCGACACTGCTCACCAGCATCGTGCATGGCGGCGCGGCGCTGAACATCGTGCCCGACACCTGCACGGTGGATTTCGAATGCCGCGGCATCGGCATCACCGAGTCGCGCGAGGTCACGGATGCGATCGTGGCCTGGGCCAAGGCCGAGCTCGAGCCTGCGATGAAGGCGCAGCATCTGGAGTGCGGCATCGATTTCGAGGAGATCCTCGACTATCCCGCGCTCGACACCGCCGCCGACGCCGCGATCGTCACGCTCGCCAAGAGCCTTGCTGGCCGCAACGACCACGCCAAGGTCGCCTTCGGCACCGAGGCGAGCCTGTTTGCCAGCATGGCCGATGTGCCGTCGGTGGTGATCGGACCGGGCTCGATCGCGCAGGCGCATACGCCGGATGAGTTCGTGGCGATGGCTGAGCTGGAGAAATGCGCAGGCTTCGTGGAGAGGCTGATCGCGCATTGCGTGAAGGGGTAATCGGTGGTGCCGTAGGGTGGGCAAAGCGACGCGTGCCACCATTGTTACCATGATCGCGGAGAGATGGTGGGCACAGCGCTACGCGCTTTTGCCCGCCCTACGAGAGCTGGCGTAACCCGCATGAGCAGCGCGATATGCGGGACCGCTGTCCCAGGTGTCGCTGCGCTCCCCCGGGCTACGACGCTACACCGCGCCCGCCTTCTGCGCGTAGTCCCACGACGCCTTCGACAGCGGCACGGTGCGCTTGGCGGACTCCAGCGCCTTGGCGTTGGCAGCGGTGCCGTCGCGGACGCGGCCAGCGATGCCTTGCGTGATGCCCGCGAGGCGGAACAGGTTGTAAGCAAAATACCAGTTGAGATCAGGCACCGTCATCTTGGTGACGTTGCAATAGATCTGCGCGGCCTCTTCCACGCTCGGGATGTTGAGCGCCTTGAGGTCGGCACCATCAAGGCCCGGCATGATCCACTGCATCAGCAGATAGGTGAAGTCGGCCATGGGATCGCCGAGCGTCGACAGCTCCCAGTCCAGCACGGCCAGCACGCGCGGTTCCGTCGGATGGAAAATCATGTTGTCGAGGCGATAGTCGCCGTGGACGATCGAGACGCGCGCCTGTTCCGGCACCGTCTTCGGCAGCCATTCGGCGACCTTCTCGAACTCCGGAATGTGCTGGGTCTCGGACGCACGGTACTGCTTGGTCCAGCGGTCGATCTGCCGCGCGAAATAATTGCCGGGCTTGCCGAACTCGCCGAGCCCGATCGCGACGGGATCGTACATGTGGAGTTTCGCCAGCGTCTCGATCTTGCTGGTGAAGATCTTGCGGCGATCTTCCGGCGTCTGGCTGGGCAGCGTCGGATCCCAGAACACGCGGCCCTCTTCCATCGACATGATGTAGAAGGCGGCGCCGATGACGGCGTCATCCTGGCACAGCGCATAGGCGCGCGCGACCGGAAAGCCCTGCTTTCCGAGGGCTGCGATGACGCGATATTCGCGATCGACCGCATGCGCCGAGGGCAGCAACTTGCCGAACGGCTTGCGGCGCATCACGTAGGAACGCTTCGGCGTGTTCAGCCGATAGGTCGGGTTGGACTGGCCGCCCTTGAACTGGAGCACGACCAGCGGGCCCTCATAGCCTTCGACGTTGTCGCGCATCCAGGCTTCCAGGCGCAGCTCGTCGAAGCGATGACGCTCCTCGACCGGCTTGGTGCCCGAGAACTCTTCGTCTTTCCTGACGCCGTCAGCCACGGTGACGCTCCCTCTTCAGTCCTGACCATTTCAGGTCGAGCATGATCCTAATCGGTAACCGCTGGCGCACTTGCGTCAAGCGGTCATTCCGAATGGGATCATGCCCTGTCGTTTCTTCAAGTCGGGAACGTCGTATGACTCTCCCGCTTAATGCTTGGGAGAGTTGGCATACTTCCGAACCTCGAGCCTGGCAATGGCGCGATTGTGCACCTCGTCCGGACCATCGGCGAGCCGCAGCGTGCGGATGCCGGCGTAGTCCTTGGCCAGACCCGCTTCGTCCGAGACGCCGGCGCCGCCGAAAGCCTGGATCGCCTCGTCGATGATCTTCAGCGCCATGTTGGGTGCTGCGACCTTGATCATGGCGATCTCGGCCTGCGCCGTCTTGTTGCCGACCTTGTCCATCATGTCGGCGGCCTTCAGACACAGCAGACGCGTCATTTCGATGTTGGTGCGGGCCTCGCCGATGCGCTGCTCCCACACAGAGTGCTCGACGATCTTCTTGCCGAAGGCGGTGCGCGACATCAGACGCTTCACCATCTTCTCGAGCGCTTCCTCGGCCTTGCCGATGGTGCGCATGCAGTGATGGATGCGGCCGGGACCGAGACGGCCCTGCGCGATCTCGAAGCCGCGGCCCTCGCCGAGCAGGATGTTCTCCTTGGGCACGCGCACGTTCTCGAGCAGCACCTGGGCGTGGCCGTGCGGCGCGTCGTCGAAGCCGAACACCGGCAGCATCTTCTCGACCTTGATGCCGGGGGTGTCGAGCGGAACCAGGATCTGCGACTGCTGCTGGTGCTTGGCCGCCTTGAAATCGGTCTTGCCCATCAGGATCGCGATCTTGCAGCGGGGATCGCCGACGCCGGACGACCACCATTTGCGGCCGTTGATGACGTAATGATCGCCGTCGCGCGTGATGCTGGTCTCGATGTTGGTCGCATCCGACGAAGCGACCGCGGGTTCCGTCATCAGGAACGCCGAGCGGATCTCGCCGTCCATCAGCGGACGCAGCCATTTGCGCTTCTGCTCCTTGGAGCCGTAGCGCATGAACACTTCCATGTTGCCGGTGTCGGGCGCGGAGCAGTTGAACACTTCCGAGGCCCAGGAGATGTGGCCCATCTGCTCCGACAGCAGCGCGTATTCGAGATTGGTCAATCCCGCGCCGCGGAATTCATCGTCTTCATGCTCGTTCGGCGGCATGAACATGTTCCAGAGGCCTTCGGCCTTCGCCTTCTTCTTGAGGTCTTCCAGCACCGGGATGACCTTCCAGCGCTCGCCGGCCTTGTCCTGCTCGTTGTAGATCGGCACCGCCGGACGCACGTGCTTGGTCATGAACGACTGCACGCGGTCGAGCCATTCCTTCTGCTTGGTGGACAGATCGAAATCCATGGGACGCTCCTCGGTCTCTCTTTGCAAAGCTGTTTTGACCGGACTGTCCTCCCGCCGCGCGCGGCCCGCAAGCGCGAATGCCTCGATGCGCAAGCCTTGCGGACGCTTCGGAACCGGTTCGCGCGTTGCGAACGAGTCTCGATTGCGGATTGACTTCTCCGGCCTTCAAACGATAGTTTCATACAAGTGTTTGAATTGCAACTCCCCTCCCTGAGGGCATCGATGGCCAGCGATCATACGAGGTCTGCCATTCTCGCCGCCGCCGAACGGCTCTATGCCGATCGCGGCTTCGGCGACGTGACGCTGCGCGACATCGTCGCGGAGGCCAATGTCAACCTGGCTGCGGTGAACTATCATTTCGGCTCGAAGGACGAGCTGATCGCGGAATTGTTTGTCACCCGCTCGATCGCGACCAACCGCGAGCGCCTGCGCGAGTTGAAGGCGGCGGAAGAGCAAGGCGGTGGTCGCGCCCCGATCGAGGTGATCCTGCACGCGCTGGTCGGGCCGACCCTGCGCGGCTGTCTCGGCCCTGAGAACCAGCGCTCGACCGCGGCGCGCTTCATGATCCGCGCCTCGATCGAATCCGTGCCGCCGATCCGACGCATCAAGAACCGCGAGATCGACCATTTGCGGAAGTTCGCCGGCGCGATGCGGCGGGCCCTGCCCGACCGCAGCGACGTCGATATCTACTGGGGCCTCAACTTCGCGCTCGCCATGGCGCACCACACCATCCGCGAGAGCGAGCGGCTGATAAAACTGTCGGAAGGCAAATGCGACCTCGACGATGTCGAGGACGTCATCGCGCGCGTCGTCAGCGTGGCGACGATGGCGCTGACGGCCGGACGGGTCGAGACGAAGGCACCGTCACGGCTCGCTGCGCGCTAGCGCGACCGCCACGGCATCAAAAAACAACCCGGCCGAAGGCCGGGTTGAGTTGGCTTGAGCGATCGGCGAGATCAGTCGATCCGCGTGGCGCCGCCGAATTTGTAGCTGAAGCCGACCCGGCCGATGTCGTAATGCTGGCTGCGCGACCAGGATGCGCCGCACGGCCCTCCCTGACAATTCGCAGGAGCCAGATTGAACGTATCGGAAGCCGTTCCGACATCGACGTGCAGATATTCGGACCGCACGATCCAGTTCGGCGACAGCATCAACTCCGCGCCGACGCCGGCCACCCAGCCGGTCTTGACGCTGGAGAAAGTCGCCGTGGTCAGATTCCTGGTGCCAGAGTTGGCGCATCCGGCGACCCGGCAATCGGCGGTGATCGAATCGCGCGCATCCACGAACGCGACACCGCCGGTGCCGTAGACCAGGACGCGGTCGAAGGCATAGCCGAGACGCCCACGCACGGTTCCGATCCCTCTCGTCTCGCCCTGCAGCGTGAGGAAGCCTCTGCCGCTGTCGTCACTGCATGGGTCGCTCCCGATATCGGTCTGGCGACAGAACGAGTGCCTGGCCGACGCCCATTGCCAGTCGCCTTCCAGGCCCAGCACCAGATGCGAGATCTGCCAGTTGTAGCCGAGATGAACGCCGCCGATGGCCGACGACGTCGACGATGCCGGTGACGGCTGTGGGTTGTTGACAAATTCGGGGGTGTCGTCGTCCTGAAAGAAGTTCGAACGCCCGCCTGTCGTGGCTTTGACTCCGCCGATGTCGGCGCCGGCATAGAAGCCCGTCCAGTCCCAGACCGCGGCCGCTGCCGGGGCCTTGACATAACGCGGAGCGATATCCGCCGCGTGCGCACCGGCGAGGCCGAGGCAAAGCATGCCTGCCGCTGCAGCAGCCCCGGCAAGCTCTTTCAGGACAATCCGACAAGACATCTGCGGCCCTTCCATCCGTCGACCGCACAGTTTGCGAGTCGGTCACCGATGGATCAGGCTTAAGGGGAGCCCGCGCTGTCCGCGTCATTCGCTCGAATGACACAGCCCGTCTTGCTGCGCAGTGTTGCCAATCTGCAATACGCCTCGCCTCAGGCCATCGCGATGCAGTCGATCTCGACGTCGAAGGGGCCGAACCATTCCGGTGTGCAGACGAAGATGCGCGCCGGCGGATGATCCGGGAAGTAGCGCGCATAGACCGCGTTGAAGGCGGCAAAGTGCCTGGTCGAGGTGCAGTAGACGTTGCACTTCATGACATTGTCGAGGGAGGCGCCGGCCGTCTCAAGGCACAGCTTCATCTGCTCCATGACGATCTCGCTCTGCCGCTCGATCGGCATCCCGCCGATCTCGCCCGTCTCCGGATCGAATGGCGGCAGGCCTGCGACGAAGATCATGTTGCCGGCGCGCGTCACCGGCGAGGTCGGCGCCTTCGCGCGGTCGAGGAAGGACGAGATCGGTTCGACGCGGAGCGCTTCGCGTTTCATGGGTGACCACCTTCGGTTCAAACGAGACTGGCGCCGTGCTACATCATTATGTAGCGGGCATGCTTCGCTTTTGATCGAAGTGTGGTCGGGAGCGGGACTATGCCCGCTGCGGCATCTCCTCGGCCTCTTCCTTGGCGAGCAGCAGCAGCATCTCGATGCCCATGTCGCCTTCCTGCGGCGAGCGGATGAACTTTATTTCGTCGGCGCTTTGCCGCAGCGCGGCAATGATGGCGACAGCCTGATTGGCCGTGGCCGCCTCGGTCGCCAGAACTGCCTTCTGGTTCTTGGCCTGAAACCCGATCGTGTAGGACATTCGCTCTCTCCCGAACCCGGTGAAGAGATCGAATCTGACTCGCGCGCGAAGCGGAAGCCTGTATGTGTACGGACCGGGTTTATCTGGGGATTGCGCGCAAGCTTCACATAAGGCCGCGCGCGCGTCATGCTGACGTCACGATTTATTAAATGCCGATCAGCCAAGCCCCAGCATCGCGCGCGCCTCGGCCGCGGTGGCAACGCTCGCGCCCAAGCTCTTCAGAATACCTGCCGCATGCGCGACCAGCTCGGCGTTGCTCTTCGCCAGTACGCCCTTCGACATATAGAGATTGTCCTCCATGCCGACCCGGACATGGCCGCCGAGCAGCCAGGCCTGCGCCACCATCGGGAATTCGGCGCGGCCAATGCCGAAGCCGGACCAGATCGCGCCCGGCGGCAGCAGGCCGCGGGCATAGAACATCGTCTCGGGCGTCGCCGAGAAGCCGTATTTCACCCCGAGCACGAGCGAGAACAGGCCCGGGCCCTTCAGCGTGCCGTCGGCGAACAGGTCGCGCGCCAGGTGACAGTCGCCGGAATCGAACAGCTCGATTTCCGGCAGCACACCGGCCGCCTTCATCCGCTCCGCCATGATGCGAACGTTGCGCGGCGTGTTGATCACGACCTCGCCGCCGGAATTCATGGTGTTGAGATCGAGCGTGCAGATGTCAGGCTTGAGCAGCTCGATATGCTCGACGCGCTTTTCGGGTTGCAGCAGCGTGGTGCCGGGACCGGCGACGCGGGGGTCCTCGACCGAGGGAACGAAACGGCCGCCGGGGCCGGTCGTGAGATTGATGACCAGGCTCTTGTTGCGGGCGCGGATCAACTCCACCACCTCGCGGTAAAGGTCGATCGACATCGAGGGCCGCCCCGTGGCGGGATCGCGCACATGGATATGAGCGATGGCAGCGCCGGCTTCGGCGGCTTCCAGCGCGGAGGTTGCGATCTGTTCGGGCGAAATGGGGAGATACGGCGACTGCTCGGGCTTGGTCAGGTTGCCCGTGATGGCGCAGGTGATGATGGTCTTGCCGGTCATGCGATGTTCTCCTTGCCGACCAATTGACCTGTTACCCATGTCGCCGGTCTAGACTGTTACCTATGTAGCCGGTCAGGACCACCGAGCCACCCTCTCCCACAAGGGGAGAGGGAAAGCCCGGGCGCCGCTTCGTCGAGCTAGATGATGCCCTGCTTCTTCAGCTCTTCGATCTTCCCGGCATCATAGCCGAGCTTTCCGCCGAGCACTTCCTGCGTGTGCTCGCCGAGCAGCGGCGGCGCGCGGTAAGTCTCGATGGGGGTGCCCGAGAGAGTCAGCGCGTTGCGGATCAGCGACAGATCCGGCTCGAAGGGATGATCGACCTTCACCCGCATGCCGCGCGACTGGACGTGGGGATCGGCAAACACCTGCTCGAAATTGTTGATCGGGCCTGACGGCACGCCCGCCTCCTCCAGCTTCTCCAGCCAGTAGGCCACCGGCTGCTTCAGGAACAGGCCGGCGAAGATCGCCATGATCTCCTTGCCGTGCACGACGCGGTCGTTGTTCTTGACGAAGCGCGGATCGTTCGCGAGTTCCGGCTCGCCGAGGACCGCACAGGTCTTCCGAAATTGGCCGTCATTGCCGACCACCAGCATCAGTTCGCCGTCGGTGCAGCGGAACACGCCGGCCGGCATGCCGCCATTGCCCCAGGTGCCGCGGCGCGGCGGCGTCTTGCCGTTGACGAGAAAGATCTGCAGCCAGTGCGACAGCGACGCGATGACGGTATCGAACAGGCAGACGTCGATCTGCTGGCCCTGCCCGCCATTGACGTCGCGATGGTAGAGCGCCGACAGAATCCCGATCGAGGTGTTCATGCCGGTCATGTAGTCGACGATCGAGGGGCCGACCTTCATCGGGCCCTCGCCGGGCTCGCCGTCGATATGGCCGGTGACGCTCATCAGGCCGCCCATCGCCTGGAGGATGGCGTCATAGCCGGCACGCGGGGCGTAGGGGCCGGTCTGGCCGAAGCCGGTGACCGAGCAATAGATGATGCCGGGGTTGATCGCCTTGATGGTCTCGTAGTCGAGGCCGTAGCGCTTGAGATCGCCGACCTTGTAGTTCTCCATGAAGACGTCGGCGTCCTTGGCGAGCTCGCGGATGATCGCCTGCCCCTCGGGCTTGGCGATGTTGACGGTGACCGACTTCTTGTTGCGGTTGGCGCAGAGGTAGAACGAGTTGTTGTTGTTGGCCTTGCCCTCGGGGTCGGTCAGGTAAGGCGGGCCGAACGCGCGCGCGTCGTCGCCGGTGCCCGGCCGCTCGATCTTGATCACCTCCGCGCCGAGATCGCCCAGCATCTGGGCGGACAAGGGTCCGGCAAGCACGCGGGTAAGGTCAAGGATCTTGATGCCTGAGAGCGGCAAGGCCGACATGTCGATTTCCTCCGGGGAACTGGATCTTGGCGCGGCGGCTTTCGACCGTGACCGCGCACCTTGCGGATACACCATTTTGGAGTTCTGAGCACTGCACTCAGGACATACGACCCTCCCCCGCTCCGGCAGCGAATTTCCGCGCGGTGATATTGCCCGGGCTGGCTCAGGTGGCGGCCGCCGCGGCCACCTGCGGACGCCGGCGACCGAGCAGGACCAGGATCAGCACCGTCGCACAGGAGAAGACGAAGGTGAGACCCAGCGCGCCGCGGCTGCCGAACTGGGTCAGCAGGCCGGCCAGCAGCGGCGGCGAGATGGCGGAGGCCAGATTGAGCGGCAGCGCGATCATCGACATCGCCTTGGCGAACTCGGCCTGGTCGTAGAACACGAGCGGGATGGTCGCCCGTGCCACCGCCATCGCGCCGCTGCCGGCGCCATAGAGCAGGATGAAGACCGCGACCGCCCAGGTCGCGCCTTCGCTCGTCATCAGCAGCAACATGGCGACAGGCAGCGCCGTGCCCGCGACGAGCCCGGTCGTGATGCCGTCCCATCGCCCGCCGCCGAGAAAATCGAGGCCGCGGGCGCTGACCTGGATCACGCCGAGCATGGAGCCGAACGCGAGGGCCTGCGCGGGCGCGAGCCCCTCCGCCCGCAACAGCTCGATCAGCACGGCGCCGATGCCGAAATTGACGAAGGCGTTGAGCGTGATGGTGCAGACGACGAGGCCGAAGGTGCTCCTCGGAATCGCCGGCGGCGGCGCCACCTTGGCCAGTTCGTCAACGTCGTCGATGGCTATTTTCCGGCGCGGCGCGAGGAAGGCATAGAGCGGAAGGTTGATGACGAGCAGCACGGCCGCGTAGACGAGGCACATTCCACGCCAGCCGAGCAGCCCGCTGAGCAGCGACGTGGTCGGCCAGAAAATGCTGCTGGAGAGCCCCGTGACCAGCATGAGCGCGCCGATGGCGTTCTTGGCGCCCCGCCCGGCCACTTCATTGAGCATGATATAGGCGCCGGTCGACAGCGTTGCGCTGCCGCCGATGCCGAGAATGACCCAGCCGGCAAAATAGAACATTGGCTCGTGGGCCAGGGACATGACGATGAAGCCCGGCACGGCGACGACCGTGCCCGCCATCATCACCTTGCGTGCACCGTGCCGCGCAAACGCCTTGGCGAGCCAGGGCGCGCACAGCCCCATGGTGACGTAAAGCACCGAACTGCCGGCGAACACCGCCGGCAGGCTCAAGCCGAGATCGGCCGCAAGGTCGCGGCCGATGACGGCCGGAAGGCCGATCGTCCCCCATCCGATGAGCTGGGTGATTGCGAGCACCAGCAGGACGCCGAGCATCCCGCTGCCCGATTTCAGAAACCGCATTCCAAACGTCGCCTGCCCGGCAGGCGCGGATCACGCCTGGGAGGCATGTCTTAGCGGGAGACCGGGGAGTCGAGGACTGTTGGTTCCGAATGGGGTGTCCCCTCCACAGCGGTAGCTTACGGTCGTTGACCTAGAACCGGCGCCGGGTTCACTCTCTAAAATACATAGAGGAAACAACGAGATGTGGATTTCCATAAGCAATGCCGAGGGGCAATTGAGCGAGCTCGTACGCCATGCCGAGGCATGCGGCGAGGTGGTTCTGACGGAGCGTGGATATGCCGTGGCGCGGCTTGTACCGGTCAAGCGTTCGTTAGACCGGGCTGCTCGGCGGAGCTTGCTTGAAGCGGCGCGCAAGAGCGGTGCGGCCAAAGCAACTCCAGCACCCAGCGCAGCGCGCAGTCAGGACTTCTGTTCGCGCGCTAGTTTGAAGGACGCGTCGAGAGGCGCAGTTTCTGCGTGGCCGCAATCAGCTCAAATTCCCTACCGCTGCGTGAGCTGCGGGTGCGCGGCTGTGACGCGCCACACCGTGTTGCCGCTGTCGTCGGCGATGAGCAGCGCGCCGCTCTTGTCGAGAGCAACGCCGACGGGGCGGCCGCGTGCCTGATTGTCGCCGTTGAGAAAGCCGGTGACGACGTCCTGCGCCGGCCCACTCGGTTTGCCGTCGGTGAACGGCACGTACACGACCTTGTAGCCGTTGAGGACTTGCCTGTTCCAGCTGCCGTGCTCGCCGACGAAAGCGCCGCCGCGATAGGCGGCCGGCAGGCTGGTGCCGGTGGAGAAGGCCATGCCGAGCGGCGCGACATGCGAGCTCAGGGCATAGTCCGGCGCGATGGCCTTGGCGACGAGATCCGGCCGCTCCGGCTTGACGCGGGGATCGACGTGCTGGCCGTAATAGCTGTAGGGCCAGCCATAGAAGCCGCCGTCCTTCACCGACGTCATGTAGTCCGGCACGAGATCGGGACCGAGCTCGTCGCGCTCGTTCACCACCGTCCACAGCGCGCCGGTCTGCGGCTCGAAGCTCAGGCCGTTGGGATTGCGCAGGCCGCTCGCAAAGATGCGCCAGCGGCCGCTGGCGCGGTCGACTTCGAGGATGGCGGCGCGATTGTGCTCGGCCTCCATGCCGTTCTCGGTAATGTTGCTGTTGGAGCCGACGCCGGCATAGAGCTTCGAGCCGTCGGGGCTCGCGACCAGGCTCTTGGTCCAGTGATGGTCGATCGGCCCGCCCGGCAGCGGCGTCAGCACCGTGCCCGGCGCGGTGATGCTGGTATCGCCTTCCGTATAGGGATACCGGACGATCGCATCGGTGTTGGCGACGTAAAGGTCATTGCCGACCAACGCGACGCCGAAGGGCGAGTTGAGATGGTCGAGGAAGACGCTCTGCGTATCAGGCACGCCGTCGCCGTTGCTGTCGCGCAGCAGCGTGATGCGGTTGCTCGGGCCGGTATCCCCGCCCGAGGTCGCCCAGGACTCGACATAGCCCATCACGATTTCCTTGGGCCGCTTGATCGCGGCGCCCTTCGGCGCCTTCGACTCCACCACCAGCACGTCGCCGTTGGGCAGCACGTAGATCGAGCGCGGATGCTGCAAGCCGGTCGCAAACGCCTTGACCTGCAGACCCTCCGCAACCGTCGGCGTCTCGTCCTTCTTCCACCCGACGATGCGCGCAATGTGCATCGGCGGCAGCAGATATTGCTGGATCTCGGGTAACTTCGGATTGGCGCCGATCTGCGCCTTGGGATCACCGCTGCCGTCATCGCAGCCGGCAAGACATAACAGCGAAGAACACAGCAAAGCGCGGGCGAACAAAGAGGTCATCGCGTTACTCCTACACCGTAGCGATAGACCAGCGCCCGGCCGAGCCAGCCTGTCACCGGCAGGATCAGGACCGTGATCACCGAGAGAACGAGCCCGGTCGGCCATACCGAGGTCCAGGCATCGCGCGTGTGGATCAGCGCATTGAAGATCGCCAGGATCAACGCCGCCGCGCTGCCCACCAGATGCGGCCATGCGGGCAATTGGGTCCGGACCAGGCGGTTGCCGAGGAAGTCGGTCAGGCCCGCGATCGCCGCCAGCACGCCGAAGGCGATGCCGACGATCAAGAGCCAGGCGGAGAAATCGGCCCACATGATCTCGGCGGTGACGATGTAGGCGATGTCGGTCGACAATGCGCCGACGAAGCAAGCGATGGGGATCGGCACAAGCATCGGATGGATGGGATGGCCTGCGATCTGCGCGGTGGAATTCACGCGCACGGCTTTTTGCACGGTCTGCCTCGTATATCTCTCGCCCACCCGACGGCCAACTCATGCCGGGAGTGATGGTTCCTGGGAGATTGCGGCGCTGGCACGTGGGTCCGCGGCTTTCACCGCCCACGAGGCGCCAGCGGGCGGAGGCGCGCAGCGCTTATGTTAAACAATGATATCGCGCGCACCGGACTCGCGGAATTCAGCGGCTTTCGATCCGCCCGACTGCGCCGTCTGTTGCAAATGTGTATTATTTCTTCGTTACAGGTAACGCGAAGAGCGTGAAGGCCCCGGTCCGCCAGCGCGGTTGAGGCGCGCCTGTGCCGCGGTCACGCCGTTTGCTTGCAGCCGCCGGTTCGACCAGTTCACGCCGTCGCCGTCCGCGCGGCGGGCGGGTTGAGTCACATGTGCCGGCGGTGCCAGGCCCCGAGGATCTGATCGACGATGGACATGCTGGCTCGCAGAACACTTGTCGACCACGGGCGGGACGAAGCCTCGGGCTCGATGGCGGCCCTGATCGAGCAGGTGACCGGCCTCGCCCGACGGCAATACCGGGTCTTTCTCGTCGTGCCCGCCGTGGCGCTCGCGATCGGCCTGCTGTACCTGCTGGTCACACCGGCGCAATACACCGCAACCACCACGCTGCTGATCGACAGCACCACGCTTCGGGTGCTCCAGAACCAGCTGCAGCCGCAGGGCGACGTCCCGCTCGACACGCTTCAGGTGGGATCGCAGGTCGAGATCCTGGCCTCGCGCAAGCTTGGCCTCGCCGTCGTCAAGGACCTGCATCTTGCCGACGATCCCGAGTTTTCGGGAACGAACGGCTGGAGCCCGTTCGCGACCCCCACCGCTGGCAGCGCTGAAGAACGCGAGCAGCGGGCGCTCGACGAATTTCTCGCCCATCGCAGCATCGCGCGCGCCGACAAGACCTATGCGCTGAACATCTCCTACACGTCGAAGAACGCCGCGACGGCGGCGAAGGTCGCCAACGCGATCGCGGAAGCCTATATCGACGACCAGCTCGGCGCCAAATACCAGACGGTGACCCGCGCCGGCGCGTGGCTGCAGGACCGCATCAACGAGCTGAAGTCGAAGGCGGCGGCGGCGGACCGCGCCGTGCTGGACTTCAAGGAAAAGAACAACATCGTCGATCTCGGCGGCGCCGGCGCATCGTCGACGGCCGGCGCCAGCACGTTCAGCCGGCTGATCGGCGAGCAGCAGCTCTACGAGCTTAACAGCCAGCTTGCGACCGCGCGCGGCGCGACCAGCGAGGCCAAGGCGCGCCTCGACCGTATCGAGCAGGTCCAGAAACTGGACGTCAGCGAAGGCGCGGTCGCGGACACGCTGAAGAACGACGTCATCACGCGTCTGCGCAACCAGTATATCGACCTCTCCGCGCGCGAGGCCAACATCTCCGGCCGCTACGGCGCCGACCATGCCGCGGCGGCCAATCTGCGCGACCAGATGGAAGAGGTCCGCCGCAACATCCGCTCCGAGCTTGGGCGGATCGCCGGCAGCTACAGGAGCGACTACGAGATCGCCAGAACCCGCCAGGAGAGCATGGAGCGGTCGCTGGCCGCGCTGGTGTCGGAGGGACAGCTCACCAACCGCGACCGGCTCGGCCTTGCCGAGCTCGAGAGCTCGGCCAAGGTCTATCACACGCTGTTCGACAATTTCCTCCAGCGCTACATGGAGGCGATCCAGCAGCAATCTTTCCCGATCACCGACGCGCGGATCATCAGCCCGGCGGTCGCACCGACGAAGAAGAGCAAGCCGGTGACGTCGCTGGTCCTCGCCATTTCGCTCTCGCTGGGGCTGATGGCCGGCATCGGCATCGCGGCGCTGCGCGAGGCCGTCGACGGCGTGTTCCGCACGGCGCGGCAGGTCGAGCAGGAGCTCGGCGCGCGCTGCCTGTCCGTGATCCCGCTGGCCTCCGCGTCGGCCTCGCCTGTGCTGCCGCGATCCGGCGCCGTCATGGCGGCCGATCCCGGCGATCTCCCAGCCCTGCCCGCGCCAGAAGGTGCGACAGGACCTGCGCCCGCGGAGCAGCAGCGCTATGCGTTCAGCGATTCCCTGAAGCGGCGCGCGGTCGACGATCCCATTTCGGTGTTCACCGAGGCGTTTCGCGCCATCAAGGTGAGCGCTTGGCTGCAGGCCAATGTCCGCGAGACCAAGGTGATCGGCATCACCTCGACGCTGCCCAGCGAAGGCAAGTCCACCGTCGCCGCCAACCTTGCGGCGCTGATGGCCGACGCCGGCCGGCGCGTGGTGCTGATCGATGCGGATCTGCGCAACCCGACGCTGGCGCGTTCGTTGACGCCGCGCCCGCAGGTGGGATGGCTCGAGGTCATGAGCGGCAAGCTCGACCTCGCAGAGGCCACCGGCCGGGAGCCGACGACGGGACTGGCCCTGCTGCCGCTGCTGCTGACCGAGGCGCCCGTGCATTCCGACGAGGTTCTGGCCTCGCAGGGCTTCCGCGACCTGCTGGAGCGGCTGCGCCAGAGCTACGACTACATCATCGTCGACCTGCCGCCGCTGGCGCCGGTCGTCGACGTCCGCGCGATCGTCCCGGCGATCGACTCCTTCGTCTTCGTGGTGGAATGGGGCGCGACCAGCGTCAAGACCGTGCGACGCCACCTGCTCGCGGAGACGGAGCTGCACGACCGCCTGCTCGGAATCGTCCTGAACAAGGCAAATTTGAGGATGCTCGAACGGTTCGATCAGCCCGGCATCTATCAGAATGGATATTATATGAGGGGTGGCTAGAGCGTTTTCGAGCGAAGTGGATACCGGTTCGCGCGAAGAAAACGCCTCAGAACAGCAATCGTCAGCCGTTGTCTGGGCGCCGCATCCGCGAGCCCTGCCGTGCCCGCAGTTCCTCTTCGTATTTCAGCTTTTCGAGCAGCATGTCGGTGACGAGGCGACGCAATTGCGCATTCTCGAGCTCCAGCCGCCTGATCGTCTCTTCGGAACTTGCATCGGCAGCCGCCGCGCGCGGCACGCTTTCGATCGCGCGGCGCCCATGATCCACGGCCGGTGAAGATTTGAGCATCTTCTTCCAGCGATGGTAGGTCATGATGCTGACGCCGAGCGCCTTGGAGATCTCGCGCTGGGTCTTGCCTTTGGCCGCGAGTTCGTTGGCCTGCGCCAGCTTGGCCGAAATCTCGTCGGAGGCATGCCTCTTGCCAACCATATTGGGTCCCCTCGGCCCGAATTGCGCCAGCCCGGGCTTAGTAAGCGCGAATCGTGAACCTTTTCAATAGGCCCACGGAGTCTCCTGTATCCATGATTGTCGGAACGGGCAACCGACGGCCGCACCGCGACCGACGAGCTGACTCCCGGGCGAGCCGACAAATGAACCAATGTTAACTATTTCGGACCGTTCCGAGACGCGCGACGCGCCGTCACGGTTCACGTCAATAGGCGTTGCGCGGCCGGATCAGCTCGAACGCCGTCCTGAACATGATATGGATATCGAGTATCAGGCTCCAATTATCGATATACCATAAATCGAGATTGACGCGCTGCTTCATCAGCTCGAGCTGCGGCGTGGCGCCCCGATAGCCGTGCACCTGGGCCCAGCCGGTAATGCCTGGCTTGACGTGATGGCGAAACGCGTAGTTCGCGATCATGGCACCGTATTCGTAGTCGTGGACCAGCGCGTGCGGACGCGGCCCGACGATCGACATGTGGCCCTGGAGCACGTTGAACAGTTGCGGCAGCTCGTCGATGCTGGTTTGACGGAGCAGGCGTCCGACGCGGGTCACGCGCGGATCCTCCTTGGTCGCCTGCACCACCGAGCCGCCGTCCTCCTGCACGCGCATGCTGCGCAGCTTGTAGATGACGAAGGGCTTGCCGTTGAAGCCGTTGCGGCGCTGCTGGAAGATCACCGGCCCTTTCGACTCCAGCTTGATCGCGAGCGCGGCGAGGATCAGCGGGGGCGTCAGGAGCGCCAGCGACGTCGCCGCGACGACGATGTCGAGCAGCCGCTTGGTCAGGCGATCGAACGTCGACAGCGGCGCCGGCTGGACTTCCACCATGTAGAGCCGCTGCTGTATCGAGGTCTGGTGACGCAGCACCGTCGACACCGCGCGATCCGGCAGCAGCCGCACCGGCAGCGGGATCACGCGCAACCGCTCGAGCAAGGCTTCGATATCCTGCGGCCCGGCCCAGGACACCGCCAGCACGATCTCTTCGGCGGAAGCCTCCCTGATGCGCTTCATCAGCGCGTCATCGCGCTGCTTCGCCCCCGACGGGTTGAATTTCGTAACCTCGTCCCGCGGCAAGGTGATGCGATCGACCTCGTGCAGGCCGAGCCTGGCGAGCAGACCGGCCTTGGAGAACTGCGCCAGTTCCCCTTGCGTCCCGATCACCACCGCGCGGCGGCCGCGGATCGTGCCGGCGACGAGTGCCGAACGAAGACCGCGTTTTCCGAGCCGGCGCGCCACGAGGAGGCCGGCGCCGCCGATCGCGAAGAAGCAGACGACCGAACCGCGCGAGGTGTCCCCGCCCGATTTGAACAGGAACAGCACGACCGCAAGCACGAGCGCGGCAAGGCACCAGCCGGCCCAGACCCGTCCGCCGTCACGTTCGTCGTCAAGGAGCCGGTTCAGCCGGTAGAGGCCGAGGAAGTGCGCCACCAGCACATAGGCAAGGCTCGCCACCAGGCCGAGCCCGGCATAGAAGGAGGCATCCTCGGCAGAGCCGCCGAGCGCGCGCTGATAGGCGATGCCGCCGATGGCGCCGGCCGCGACGATGATCGCGCAGTCGAGTGCCGCGAACAGGGGCTCGATCAGGCCGAACGGGATAGCCAGACGGACGCGCGATCGGCTCGCGAATGCCGATGTCGTTTCACCCGCATTGGTCAGGTCGGTCATGTCGCCCCCGGGATCGATGTCGCGCCCCCGATATCACGCGCATTGTACCATAATTATGATACTTTTACCGACGATTCACCATTGTCGCGCTAACGGATGACAGCGCCTCGGCACCGTAATCTCCCTGACACAAATCTGCAATCTGCCGCACTAGCGCGACGGCGCAGCCTCGGATTTGGCGTCGAGCAATCTGGACAACGCGATCTCGTTGACCACCGGCGGGGACTGCTTCAACAGCTCGGCGACATAGGCGCGGCGGTTGGCCTCGATGCGCTCGGCCCGCATGCGCTGCACCAGAGCGTCCCTCACCTCCGCCAGCGGCCGCGTATGCGAGGCCTCGGTGTCCACCAGCTTCAGGATGTGCCAGCCGTCCTCGAGCCGGATCGGATCGCTGATGCCCGACTTCGGCAGGCCGGTGACCTGGCTGCGGATCTCGGTGCGCATATCGGGCTCGGCGACCCAGCCGATCTCCCCTTCCCGCCCCGCGGTCGCCGTATCCTCGGATGATGCCTTCGCGATCGCGCCGAACTCGGCGCCGGGCTGCTTGATCTTGCGGACGATGTCGTCGAGCTTCCTGCGCGCGGTGTCCTCGGCCGCCTTGTCGGCGTCCTTGGCGAGGTTGACCACGATCTGTGCCAGGCGAAAGCGGCGCGGAACGAGGAACGCGCTGGCGTTCGCCTCGTAAACGCTTCTGATGTCGGCTTCGCCCGGATAGCTATCGCCGACCGCCGTGACCGATTGCAGATAGGTTTCGACGATCAGCGTGTCGCGGGCGCGGGCGAGCTGGGTCACCACGGCGGGCTGCTGGTCCCACTTCTTCGCCGCGGCCTCCTTCAGCACCAGGCGGTTGGCGAGGATCGCGCGCACGGTCTGGCTCAGCAGCGCCGGATCGCGCGCCATCGCCGCCTGCTGGCGTCCGTCGAGCAGCTGGATGGTGGCGCGCACCTCCTCCGCCGTGACATCGCTGTCGCCGACGCGAGCGATGATCTCGCCGCCCTTCACGGCCGCATTGTCCTGCGCCGCGGGCGCCGGCTGCGCCGCAGCGGGAGCGGCCGGCGCGGGTGTCGCGCGCGGGGCCGCCGGCTGCGGCGGAGTGCGGGTCTGTGCGAGCAGCGGTGAAGCGGCGGCGACGCTCAGCGTGCCAGCCAGCAGCGCGAGCTTGAGGACATTCCCGGTCATGAATCGGTTCATGGCTTGGCCTTCTGTTCGATGATCTGGTCGCGAAAGTCCTGGGCGGCGTTCTGATGCTCGACCCGCTTGAACCCGATCACGGGATCGTGGTGGATCACCTTCTCCAGCGGGTCCATCTTCTCGTATTGCTTGACCGCGTCGTCGGCGATCCTGACGAGCTTCACGTTCCTGGCCTCGCACGCCTTGGCGCTGGCCTTCCAAGTCGTGGCCTCGCCTTCGAATTTGCTGCGTTCAGCATCCTTGGTGCGCGCGACGCCTGCCGCCTCGCCATAGGCGCTCTTCCACTTCTCCAGGGACTCATCGCGCTCGGCGATGCGCTCGTTGAAATCCTTCACGGCCTGACGGTAGGCCTGTTCGGCTTCCTTGACCTGAGCCCGATAGGCTTCGGTCTGCTTGCGCAGGCGGTCGCGCTCCTGCTCGGCCGCGGTCAACTTGGCCTGAACCGCGGCGCGCTGGTCTTCGGCGGTGCGCGCCTGCGCAGTGGCGCTGCGCAGCGCCTCGCGCAGGCGGTCGCTTTCCTGGTCGGCGTGCGCGGCCGACGAGATCATCAACGCCAATGCGGCAGTAGACGCCAGATTCAGCAGCCGCATGATCAGAACCTCGCGTTGAGATCGAGCTGAACGATATCGACGGCATAAGGCAGGCCGGCGATGTTGTTCGCACTCATCCAGCGCACCGAGGCCCAGATGTTCTCGCCGAGGCCGACATTGCCGCCGACGAAGTAGCCCTTGAGGTTGGTGCCGCCGAGACCGAAGTCGGAATCGACGAACGCATCCACCGTCGCGTCGGACTCGAGGTATTTGTAGCCGACGTGAGCGTTCCAATCCCAGAGATGCTTGATCTCCTTGTTGCCGACGGTCATGCGCGCGAGCCAGCCCTGGTTGCCCCCGTTGTAGGGGCCTTGGACGCCCGCGGTTGTCGACGAGGCGAAGTTGTTGGGCCACACCGCCACGGCGGCGACAGCGGATCGATCAAAGGCAGTGTTCCAGACGTATTCACCATCGAGGATGATGTGAATCGGGTTGAACTGCGCGAAATCAAGCTGAGCGCTCGCGACCACCGGCCGGAAATCGCTCGCCAGACCGTAGTACTGATAGTTCAGGGTCCCGGTGTCCTTCGCGGAAACCGGCAGCACAACGGGGACGTTGCGCAGCTGCATATAGGTATTGCCCTTTTGCGCGAATGATGGGCGGAGCAGATCCGTGTCGCAGACATCGCTTGCCGTATAGACAAGGCACGCGCTGGACAGACGCCCACGAATGTTCGAGAAATCGTAGTAGGCGACCGCCATGGTGAGGGTCGTCTCAGGATCGAACTTCGCGCCGAAGCCGCCTTGCGCACCGAACAGCCATTTGTCGCGGCTCGGTAACTTGATCGGTCCAGCAAGATCGGACGTATTCAACCCGGCGTTCAGATCGGTATTGAAGACCGGAAAGGCCCCGCCGGCGAAGAATGGCGTAAAGCCCTCGGCAACTTCCTGTTTGGCCTGGATCGCGAAACCGTCGAAGCCGATATCCTTGTACCAGACCAGATCGGTCGGCGACCAGAATGGGTTGTCGAACCGGCCGACCGAAGCCACGAAATCCTGGACCGGCTGGTACTTGACGAAGGCGCGATCAAGCCAGAGGGCGTATTTCGAGAAGTCACCGCCGTTCCCGCCGAACGTTTGATTGGTAGAAACAGGTGAGCTGTTCTCGCCGGTCGCAATCCTTAGACCCGCAGTGAAGCCATCGAAAAGATCAACATCGGCTCCGAGTCGAGCGCGGAAGCGGAAGCGATTGCGATCCTGTGTGGTGTTGTAAGCCGGAAAAATATATGGATTGATTGCGTTGGCGTTATCTCCAAGAAATGGACTGCCGGTGTTGATGGCGTTGAAGTTCTCGAGGAGGCCAGAGTTGCCCGCCGGGAAATGATCCCCCTCATACCGCGCGCGAATATCGCCATAGAACCTGATCCGTTGCGCCCATTCCGGATATTTGCCCGGCGAGGCCCAGCCTTCCTTGTGCGCACGGTCCATCACCTCGGCCCTGATCTCTTCGCGGAGCTGCTTCCGGACGATCTCGGGCACGTAGGTGACGCGCTTGGTGCCGGGCGGTGACGTCGCGTCGGCCGCGCTGGTGGCTTTCTTCTCGGCGCCTTCCGCCTTGGCGGCGGCATCGCGCGTGGCCTGGCGGGCGACATAGGCTTCGTCGTCGGCCTGCTTGACCAGCACGGCCGCCTGCTCCTCGCTGAGCGTTCCCTGCTTCACGAGCAGGTTGATCAGGTTGACCGTCGCATTGGACGATGGCGGCGCGTCGCGCGACACGGTCGGACGCTTGCCCTGCGGCATGCCGTCGTCCTGCGCCGCGGCGGGGGCCGCGCACGCGATCAGCATCAAAGCCGTCGCGGTCAGCTTTCGCGTTTTCATTTCACGCCACATGACGTCACCTCTTCTGCTCTCAACTCACTCATAGTCACTCGACATCACCCGGCCCGGCTTCGCGCCGTGATGCGGGTGATGATCGGCATCGGCATGTCCCTCGGCGGCGGCTCGCGCATGCGCATGCCGCCGATCACCTGATCTCGAATGGTCGCATCCAGCGCGCCGTCGCCGGTCGACGGCGACAGCTGCACACGGCTGACCTTGCCCGAGCCGTCGAGCCAGACCCGGATCACCGCCTGCATCGAGGCGTAGCGGGTCTTCTCGTTGGCCTGGAGTGCCGCTTCCATCTGCGACTGCACGATGCTCGCGTACCAGCCGAAGCGGCTGTTGCCACCGCCTCCGCCGCCACCGCGGCCCTTGCCCTGTGCCAGACCGCCGCTGCCCGGCCCGTTGCCGAGACCGAGATCCGGCGGTCCCGGCGTCGGATCGGGGCCGGCGTCGGGCGGCGCATCCTTGGGAATGTCGACCTGCTTCTCCTCGACGACATCCTTGACCGGCGTCTGCTCCATCACCTTCTGCTCGGGCTGCTGTTCCGGCTGCTGCTCGGGCGGAGGCGGCGGCGGTGGCGGAGGCGGCGGCGGTGGAAGCACCATCGTCACCTGAAGCTCGTTCACCTTGCGCGGCGGATCCTTGTCGCCGCTCATCACCATGACGACGACGCCCGTCGTCAGCCCGATCACGACCAGCGCCGAGACGCCGAGCAGCAGATAGCGCCGCCATGCCGGCCCGCCGTCCTCGTCGTTGCTGTCGTCGTCCCACGCCATCATTCCGTCTCATCGCGCCGATGGCTTGGTCGCCATGCCGACCTGGGTGAAGTTCAGGCGGCCGAGCAGATCGAGCACGTCGACGACGTTCTGGTACGGGGTCTGGCTGTCGCCGCGCACGACGATCGGAAACTCCGGCGTCAACGCGCGCTGCTGCACGAGACGCTGCTCGAGCTCGGGCAGCGTGACGGGGATGGTGTCGAGGAACAGCTTGCCGTCGGTGGCGACCGTGATCGCCTTGGTGGTCTGCTGCGCCAGGCTCGGCGCAGCGCTCGCCTTCGGCAGGTTCACCTTCATGCCCTGCACGGTCGCCGTGGTCATGATGATGAAGATCACGAGCAGCACGTAGGCGAGATCGAGCATCGGCGTGATGTTGATGTCGTCGTACGGCTTGCTTTCGGACTGGACTTGCATCGGTCTACTCCGCCGCCTGCTTCATAGGCTCGTCCGGAATGTCGTAGGATTCCGCGATGCGCGTGACGAACTCGTCGACAAAGACCTGCATCTCGCTGCTGACGTCCTTGATGCGGATCGTCAGGTAGTTGTAGGCAAACAGCGAGGGGATCGCGACGCCGAGGCCGGCGACGGTGGCGACGAGTGCCGCGGCGATGCCGGGCGCGATGGCGTTGACGTTGACGTCGCCGCTGGCCGCGATCGCCGCGAAGGTGATCATGACGCCGACGACGGTGCCGAGCAGGCCGAGGAACGGACCGCCGGAGATCGCGATCGTCAGCATCACCATCAGGCGGTTGAGGCGCTGGCTCTCCCGCACGAAGCCGCTGTCGAGCACGGCGCGGATCGACTGGATCGCCTGCGGCGAAAGCCGGCGGTAGCCGCCGCCCGCGAAGCGCCGCCGGATCTCCTGCGCGCCGGAGGCGAACAGGCGGTACAGCGGCGCGGCATGGACCACCTTGCGCTGCTTCTTGCCGAGCTCACCGCCGAAGCCCGGGTCGTTCTCCTTGCTGTCGAGCTGAAGCAGGCCGCCGATGTCGGTCGACGTCTCGCGGAAATGCTTGAGGAAGATCGTATTGCCGGCCGAGACCCGGTTCAGATACGAAATGCGGTCGACCATGACGTACCAGCTGATCAGCGCCATGATCCCGAGCAGTCCGATCACGACCCAGCCGTCGAGCGTCACCGAGCGCAGGATCACGCCGAAATAGCCGCCGCTGAACCAGCCCGCGTTTTCCTCGTCGACGCTGAACGCCATCAGCTTGGCCTGGTCGGGTCCCTGCCCGATCGCGCCGAGCTTGATGAAACCGGCCGAGCGCGCGACCTTGGCAATCTGAAACTCGTCGACATCGCCGGCAAAGCCCGCGGCAACGATCGCCGGAGCGGCTGCGGCCGGAGCCGCTTGAGCCGCATCGGCGGCAGGCGCGGCCGCATCCGCTGCCGGTGCCGCCACTGATGCGGCAAGGCCGAGCTGCGCCGTGCCGGTCATGGTGGGCAAGCCCGCGGCCAGCGTCGCAGCCTGATTGCCGTCGACGTAGAGAACGATCTGCGCGCCCTTCGCCGTGAAGGCGATCTGGTGCCAGGTCCCGGCCGCGATTGCTGCGCCGCCGACGCTGCGCTGCGTGCTGCCGCCATTCGTGACCTCCACGAAGGCCACGCCGTTGTCCAATCCGACCGTTACGCCGTTGGCCCCTTCGGTGCGCGAAAACAGCACGGCTCCGGCTTGCGGCGCGGTCATCTTGACCCAGAGCGACCAGGTCAGTTCGCCGTTCTCGGCGACGACCAGCGAGGGGGAGCCGGGCAGCGTGAGCGCGGTCTGGCCGTCGAGACGCACACCCTGGCCGATGATGGCCCCGTCCGCGCCGGGCATCGCGTTCTGCGCGGTGTTCGCCCAGGCCGTCACGTCCTGCGCCGGCGTCGCGCGATCGTTGAAGTGATAGACCAGCAGCGTATCGGGATCGTAAGTGCCCTTGGCATCGACCGCGGCCGGCGCCTTCTGGTTTCCGTAGTAGAGCCAGATGTCGTTCTTGGCGCCCGGCTTCAGATCGGGAACGCCGACCCAGACCAGCGCCTCGCCGAGCAGCGAGTCGTATTTCTCGACATGGTGCTTGAGCGGCGTCTTGTCGTCACCGGCGACGAAGCGAAGATCGCCGCCGTCCTCCTTGGCCGCACCGAAACGGAAATTGCCGACATGGAGGCGAACCAGGATTGGGGTCGCGCCGATCGCATCGCTGATGCCGGCGCCCGACGGGCCGGTGTCGATGGTGATCTTCTTGCGTAGCGTCCACTGGTCGTTCCACCACGCGGAGGCCGGGCCCGGCCACAGCGCGGCGAGGAACACCAGCGCGAGCATCACCGGTGCGCTCAGGCGAAATCCGGGACGTGATCCAAAGCGAAGGAGCGACATCTAGAATTCTCCCCAGAGCCGAAAGCTGAAACGTGGATGGTTGGCGACGGTGGCCTGCTGGCCGGTCAGCGGCACGCCGACGAAGACGATGCTGTTGAGGTAGCGCAGCGTTTTCATGCGCATGCCGACGCCGTAGCTCGCGAGGTCGAAGTGCGACTGCTGATCGGTGAGCGGCTCGTGAATCCTGGCATTGCCGCCGTCGACGAAGGCGAACAAGCGCATCTCGTCGAAGGCGTTGTACTTGATGGCATCGCCGGCTGGATTCGGCAGCTTCTGCTCGAGATATTGCGCCAGGTTCGGCGTCCGCAGCTCCAGCGTGCCGGCGACGCCGTAGTCGCCGAGCACTTCGGATTCGAGATAGCCGCGCACCGTGTCCTGGCCGCCGAGGCTGAATTGCTCGCTGGAGATCAGCGGCTGGTCCGCGGCCTGCCCCTGCAGCTTCGCGTAGAGCTGGAAACCGCCGGCGAAGTCCTGGGTGTGCGAGATGTCGGCATGCAGCGAGATGAAGTTCGCCGTCGCCTTGTAGCGTTTGGCATCGAACTCGTCGCGGCTGGAGCCGATGCCGCGCATGCCCGCGGTGATCGTGGCATTGAGCTGGGTCAGCCGCCCCTCGCCCTGCCAGGTCGCGCCGTAGGTGCCGACCAGCGGCACATAGGTCACGGGCGAGCTGAAGGCGTCGGAGCCGAGCTGCAGCGTCTGCTTGAAATCCTTGTAGTCGACGCCGAGCGACAGCGTCTGGAACAAATCGCCCCGCGACGGCAGAGTCAGCACCGCGCGGCCGCCGACGACCTGGCCGGGGCCGACGACGTTGGAGCCGCCGACGGTTGCGACCGAACTGTCGGACTTCAGGCCGTAGACGAGGACGCTGAGCCAGTCGATCTCGGTCCGCGCCAGATAGGAGCCCGACACGACCATCGCGTCCTTCGGATTCATCGGCGCGAACTGGTAGGTCCAGGTCATGGAATGACCGAGCTGCCACAGATCCTCGTAGCGCATCGAGATGCTGGTGCGCAGCGCCGTGGTGCTCGGGCTCTGCTTGTTGTTCAGCTCGACGCTGCCGTGGAGCGGAAGGGTGTCCTCGACGTTGAGGTCGACGTCGACCGTTCCGGGCGCAACGCCGGCCCGCAGCGCCGGCGTGACGCGACGGTCCGGCCACCTGTTCAGCGCGACGATGTCCTTCGTCACGTCCTGGAAATTCGGCAGCGCGCCTTCCTTCAGCGACGGCGCACCGCTCTTGACGTTGTCGAGATCGAAATAGCGCGAGCCCTTCACCCGCAGCCGGCCGACCTTGTTCTCGGTGACCTTGAGCACGACGAAGCCGCGCTGCGCATCCTGCTGCGGTACAGCGACGCTGACGGTCTGAAGGCCCTTGTCGTGATAGGCCTTCTCGACCGCGGCGCGCGCCTTCTCGACATCCTGCGCGCTCTTGCTCGGGCCGAGGAACGGATAGACGGCGGACTCGACCTCGATCTGCGGCAGATTGTCCGCACCTTCGACACGATACTCGTCGATATCGAAACGCGGTTCCGGCGCGGCCGGCTTGGTCGCATCCGGCGCACTCTTCTCCGCGGCGCCCTTGTCTGCCGCAGCCTTGCCCGGTTTCGCGCTCGCAGCCGCGGCGGCAGCGGGCTTGGCGCCCGGCTTGGTGACCTCAGCCTCGGGTTTCGCGGCGGCCGGCCTGGTGCAGATCGCGCAGATGATCAGGCAGCAGACGGCGAGGCGCGATGCACAGGCAACGTCGGTCCTGCCGCTGCGCAACGTGCGCAGCAGCCGCGGCGCACGGCGACGCGCGCCGTTATGATACAGACCACGCGAATTCACCTCGGCCTCGATATCGCTCTCTCATTGCGGCCGGCTCGCACGCGGCCGCAGCATCCTTCGGACAGCCCGAACCGACCGAAACGCGGTGGTCTGCTGGGGCCTTATCCGATAGACGCTGCGAACGGAGCCGCAGCGAAAACTTTTTCGCTGCGCGCGCAGCATCGCCAATCAAGGATGTGATGATTCCGCGCAACATAACGCGACTAACGCAAGACGCCTGTTATTCACTAACAATCCGTCACATTACCGTTGTGCGGCCTTACTACCGTCCCGCCGTCAAATGGGACTGAGTGAAGTGGGGCGTAGCATGACCATCGACAGCATCAGCAGCTTGCGGACTCTTCTGCTGGCCGAATATGTCGACTTCGATCGGAGGCTGACGCGCCGCCTCGGCTCGCCGGACCTCGCCTCCGAAGCGCTCAACGAAACCTATCTGCGCCTCGAGGGCATGCGCGAGCTCGGACCGGTGCGCAGCCCGAAGGCCTATCTGTTCCGCATCGCGCTGAACATCGCCGCCGACCGCCGCCGCGCCGAGCGGCGCCGCCTCACCTCCGACGAGGTCGATGCGCTGCTCGAGATTCCCGACGACCAGCCGGACGCTGCCCGCGTGATCGAGGATCGCTCCGAGGTCAATCTGCTTCGGCACGCAATCGCCGAGCTGCCCGAGCGCCGCCGGCGTGTCCTGACGCTCTCGCGCATCGACGGAATGCCGAACCGCGAGATCGCGGCCCTGCTCGGCGTTACCGTCCGCACCGTCGAAACCGACCTCAAGCAGGCGGTCGAACATTGCGCCGATCGTCTCAAACGACCCGGCCGCGTCAAATTCGGTTTTCAGCGTCCCGCTTCGTCTTACGTACAGAGATATGTCGACCGGGAGCATCCGCTCGCGGCCGGCGTGTGCGGGAAAGCGCTGGATCGTGACGAAGCGAAGCCATCAGGTCGATCACTTAGATCCCTTAATCCGTGAAGCCCTGTCATGGATCACGCGCCTCAAGTCGGGCGAGGCGACGCTGACCGATGCCGAGCAGCTGATGGACTGGCGCGGACGCAGCTCCGCGCATGAACATGCCTTCCGCGAAGCCGTGAAATGCTGGCGCGCCATCGGCCAGGCGCTTGCGACCGGCCGACCGGCGCCGGCAAGCCGGCGGCGGCGCGCGCCCAACAGCAAGGCGCGCGCGTAACGCGCAGCATCCGGCTTCAGGTCTGGGTCTCTCTCTCGTCAGCCTCGATCAGCGCAGATCCGCCGGTGCCTTGCGCTCGGCAACGCCGCGCAGCCGCGTGTTGAGCGCTGCGAAATTGATCGCACCGCCCGCCGTCAGGACGCGGCTGCCGCGGCCGGGTCCGCCGCCACCGGCGGACCTTCCAAACGTCGCCTGAGGAACCGAGCCGGTGACGGCAACGCCGCTCGCGGCCAGATGCGCGCGGACGCGCGTGCAATACTCGACCGACAGATAGGAAAAGCGCGTCTCGCCATGGCCGGCGCGATATTTCATCGTCGCGGTGCAGAGATCACCGTTGGCGCGGCGCCAGGCGCCGGCGAGATAGCGCACGCCGTAATGCACATTGACTTCGGGCGAGGCAAGCTCCGCCGGCGTGCCGGCAAAACCCATCATCCGCGCGGTCGGCAGCATCACCTGCATCAATCCGACCTCGCCATCCATGCCGACGACGCCGGGATTGTAGCGGCTCTCGACCGCCATCACCGCATCGACCAGCGCCGGCGGCAGGCCGAAGGCGAGCGATTCACGCTCGACGAGCTGGCGGTATTCGGCACGGCCGGCGCGCCAGTCGCGGCCGAAGATGGCACTGGTGCGATAGGTGGTGTTGGCCAGCAGCGGATTGGCGGGAGGAAAGTCCGCAGCGGTGAGCGGCCGCGGCGCGAAGCGCTCGAGCGCCAGGGGTTGCACCCCGCCGTCATCCGCATCGACAGCAGACGCGGCGACACCGGCCGTCGCGGCCTGGCCGCCCCCCTCATCCTCCTGCGCCCGCCCCTCGCCGCTCATGACCAGCAGGCACAACGCCGCGACCGGCCACGACCAGCGCGCGGCGCGGATGCCTTTCGCTCGTGAGGTGGATGCGGCCATCAGCGATGCGGCGGAACGTTGATGACTGACGACGGACGGAAAGGAACGGCCGAACGGCCGTAATTGGAGCCGTATTGCTGGCGGACGGCCGCCTCGTTCACGTTGCCGACGCGCACATCGGACGACCGCGCATCGACCGGCGGCAGGTTGAGCGACGGATTAACCTTGTCCACCTCACGCCGGAGCTTCTGGTTCAGGCAGCCGAAGGCGCCGTCGTTTCCGATCTGCACGTCAACGCAGCGCTCGAAACTGGAGGTCGGCTTGCCGCCGATGATCGTGCCCTGCCGCTCCGCCGGCGGCGGGTTGATCGGGCCGGGACCGGCAGACTGGGCCGCGGCAGGCCCGGCGATCGCGATCAGCCCGATGGCCAGAGCCCGCCCGCCAACATTTCCGAACCCATGCAAAGCGCGGCTCATGGCCTGTTCCTCCGCTCGCCGGCGCGCCCCGTCGGCAGATCCGGGACCTGCGTTAACATAATTCGATGCGGCCGGACTCGATCGCCCATGATGAGTAACATTTGCGGACAGAGCGTCAAGCCGCGACGCGTTCGTCTCCATCATCGCAGTCCGCCAGCCCTCACGGCCCGCTGGGGCTGATCGTGGTCGTCGAGGTCGCCGATCCCGGGAAACGGATATTGTTGACCAGCGACACGCCGCTCTCGGCGGTGACGAGCGTGGTGTTGATGAAGTTCAGGACCTTGGTGATGTCGACCTGCGGCGCGTTGGCGGCATAGACCACGTCGAACGGGCGCATCGACAACTTGGTGGCGATGAAATAGCCGGCCGGATCCTGGAAATTGACGTTGAAGACGATCGGCACGGAATCGCCGTCGAATTTCGAGCAGTCGACGCCGAGCCGCTGCGCCACCTCGCGCGGCTCGCGGCGGTAGAGGAAGACCGAGGCGGGATCGGCCTGGAGATCGAGCAGGCCACGCGCCTTCGCGACCGCCTGCGTCAGATTGATACGCCAGGCGTCGAAGTTGAACTCCCCCTGCTGGCCGGTGGCGCCGAACGCGATGAACTTCATCGGCTCGCGGTAGAGATAGATGCGGTCGCCGGGCTGCACGAAGACGTTGCTGTTGGGGAAATAGACGAGATTGCCGAACGGCACCGTGGCGCGCTTGCCGGCGCGCTCCAGCACGACCCAGGTCTCCCAGCCGGCGCCGCTGATGCCGCCCGCCCGCGTGATCGCGTCGGTGATGCGGTCCTGCGCGCCGGCGGACGGCATCGGGAAGCGCACCGGCGTGCGGACCTCGCCGAACACGCTGACCATCGAGGAGCGCTGCTGGCTGGACGTGACCACGACTTGCGGATCGATCGCGCGCTTCTTGATCTGCGCCAGGATGTCGTCCTGGACCTGCACATTGGTGCGACCCGCGGCGCGGATCCGGCCGGCATAGGGCACCGTGATGTTGCCGTCATTGTCGACGGCCTGGTCGGGCAGGTTGACGAAATTGCCGGGCCGCACGCCGGCCTCCAGCGGCACATAGAGGCCGCCGGCGGACGCCTCGAAGATGGTGACGCTGATGATGTCGCCGATGCCGAACTTGATGCTCGCGGGCGGACGCGTATCCGTCAGGAATCCCGGCAGTCCATTCGGCTCGAATTTCTCGAGCATCTGGACCACCTCGGGATTGAGCTTGACGACCGCGAACGGCAGCGCGGTGGTGTTCTCGTTCCTGACGTCGAGGCTCGCCGGCCCCGCCATCGGCACGAATCCGCAGCCGCCGAGAAGGGCCGACGCGATCAGGCAACATGCGATCGACAAGAGCTTTCCAAATCGCATGACGTTCGTTTCACACCAAGCTGACGCGCATCCGGACAGGCCTGCCGCGCGGCTCGCGGCGGCGATATGCCGCCCGCGCCACCGGCGCGGGCGATGTGCGGTTCCTGTTGAGTAGACGCTGCGCGCATCGCAATTGCGAAAACAGGCGCGGCTGCCGGCGGTGACTTCCTGGCCGCGCGTTCCGCAGAAGCGCCGTCAATCGTTCGCGCGGATTGATTCAGCCGAACGCATCGACACACTCGCATTTGCGGAGTGGATCGATCGCTCGAACAAACGGTTGAAAAGGTGCGACCTGCCGCCCAAAGCGCGGTCGCCGGGTCGCGTCAGTTTGAGGCCAACAGCTCCCGCAGCCGCGCGATCTCGATCTGGGTCTCGGAAACCATGCGCATCAGCAGCGCATTCTCGTGCTCGAGGTCCCTGATGCGGCGAAGCCGGTTGCTCTCGTCCTGCTTGAGGCCGAGATCGTAGACATTGGCCTTGGCATCGGACTTGACATCAGCCTTGGACGCCGGGAGCGCGGACTCCGGGCAGACCGGTTCGATCGGATTTGTCGCGCGCATTTCAACCCCCAAAACACAAATTCAAACACGCAGGCTTGTCACACTCGTACGGACAGCAGCCCACTGCCCTCTTCCACGAAGCCTGTTGCCGTCCTTGTAGGTATGTTTCTTATCGTTGCTGTGACCGATCTTAAACAAAGCGTCAGATTTCAGGACGCAAAGCGGCCGTCCGGTGGCAGATCTCCTAACCTGTCCAAATCCAAATCGATTCAAGCATCTCGCAATGCCGTCAGACTGTCACATAAGGCGCGATCCCGCGTCGCCCGAGCGATGCGTCTCGACCTGTGCACGAGCGGCGGCGTGATGACACGCGCAAATTGACGCCGTGCGCGACTTATTGCCAATACCGCAATCTGATCGACCGTCGGGCACGCGACGGCGTCATTGCTTGCAGTCGCCGGACGACGTCGTGTCGCACTGCTTCTTGTCGTCCGGCTGTTCGCTCTGGCCCTGACCATCACCGCCGCCATAACCGATCACTTCGACGATGAAGATCGAGGCCGGCTTGCTGGCGCCGCCCGCAGTCGGTGTCTCCGCAGTCTTGGCCGCGGCGCCTGCCGTGTTCGAACCCGCGGTCAGCGCGCCGATGTTGGGAACGGAAATGGTGGGAACGCCGGTCGTCGAGCCCTGAACCGAGGAGTTGCCGTAATTGGCGACCACGGGCGCGACGAAGACTGCATCGCCAGAGGACTGCACGCCGGCCGTGCCGAAGTCGATCGTCCCGCGCGGCGCGAGAAGATAGAGATTGGACGCGACCGCCACGTTCGAAGCCCTGAGCGTGCCGATGCCCGCGCCGGTCACGAAGCCACCGAGATCGATCGACTGATAATCATCCTGGTCGTACAGCACCTGTAGCGCCGGCGCCGATAGCGTCGTCTTGGAGCCGCGCCCCGCGTCGAGATTGCCGTTCGAGCTCCACATTAGGATGTCGCCGCCCTGGGTCGTGAGCACGCGGCTGGAATTCACCAGCACGTTTGCGTCGGTGAAGGTGTTGATCGCGCCGCCACCCAGCGTGAGGATGCCGATGTCGCGCAGCTTCAGCGCCTTGTTGGGCTCGGCGGCGAGCGAGCCGACGATCAGGCTGCCGCCCGGACCGAAGATCGAGATATCGCCGCCGAGCCTGGTCTGAACTGTGGAATGCAGCAGATTCATGTCGCCGGTCTTGACGAGCTGGCTGGCACCGTTCGCGCCGCCGCCGAGCGCGTTCTCGGTGTAGCCCAGGCTCGCCGGGAACATCGTCTCAATCACGCGATAGCCGCGCTGGGAGTCCGAAGCCGTGCCGGCGGACTGGCTGATGCCGACCTGCTTGAGCTCGGCGAAGAACACCTGGTCGACGAAGACATGCTGGAGATCGGCCGGCAGAGCCTGGAACACCGCGAACACGCTGGCATCGTCACCACTGACTGATTTTCCGACCCGGGTCAGGAAGGCGCGCAGCTCGGGAATATAGTTGTGCGGCACCCCGCCCGCATTGGCCGGATCGATATAGCCGTCGATCACCGCCTTGTAGTCGACACCGAACTTGGTGCCGAACATCGTGATGATATCGGCCCCCTGCTTCGTGCCGGCAGCCGCCACCAGCGCGGCGTTGCGCCGCGGGTTGCTGGCCGGGCCGAGCAGCGCCTGGTTGTAGATGCCGATTGAGCCGCCGCCTGTGCCAGTGTCGCCCGGAATGAAGAAGTTACCGACCGCTGTAGGCGTGGAATTGCCGACCGATACGATGCCTTCCTGAACGAGGGCTTCGGTCGAATTGTTGTGCGCCGCCGGAAGGAAGGGACCGATGTCGCCGCCAGCCTGCACCACGAGGAAACCGGGTCCGGCCACCTGGATGCCGCCGCCATTGTTGTAACCGGTATAGGTGATGTTGCCGCCGGCCACGATCGAACTCACGTCGGCAGCGTGAATGTTCTGCACGACGACGTTGAGGTCGAAGATGTCTCGCCCCGCATAGATGCTGGCCGGGCGGTTGATTTCGATGTGCTGATAAACTGCTTCAGTCTCAGGAGAATCAAGGTTCCGCCGGCCGTAATTTCCCGTTGCCGTGATGTCACCGGTGACGGCGTAAATTCGTGCATTGGTATCAAGCCCGTCAGCGTCGTCGCTCTCGTGCGCCAGGATGGCGCGGCTGGACGATGCGTCATTGCCGCTGTTGGGCCGGTATGGATCGAAGGCGGCATCGATCAACGATGGTCCGGTCGAAATATAGGGACGGGAGATTCGTTGCGGGCCCGACGTTTTCTCCGGATAGCCGAAGGTGAGATCGACGCTGCCCTGCGCGAGCAGATCGAACGTACCGTGTTCGGACGGGCTCAACACGATCCCCGGCACCTTGATTCCCGTGCCCGCGATGAGATCACCGATACCGGTCGTGATCAGGTCACCCTGGAGAGCGAGAGCCTCGAAACTCGCTGGGTAGGTCGCTGCTCCAGCCCTGTCGAACGTGCTGTTCGTCCAAATCGTGGCCGGCGCGATGGTGATGGTGAGATCGCCCGACTGCGCCACCACACGCACCTTGCTGTCCGGGCCATACGTGTCCATGTAGAGCGGCTGGCCCGGATTGGTCGCTATCTCGAGTGGGTTTGACCTGCTCGGCTGCTGAGCGTGCAGCGCAGCCGGATTGACAACACCGGCTATCGTGACGGCGCCGGCGGCGCTCATCATGATCTGCCCGGTGTCGACAGCAAGCTGAGGAACGTCCCGAAGCTTGAGAGTGCTGCTCCCATACTTGTAGACGTACCCGTTCTGGCCGATGTGACCGCCCGCGACGATGCTGGCGTGGCCGGATCCCTCGTAGAACGAACCGCCGAGGATGTCGCCGCCAGCACGCACGATCATGTTGCCGCTGCCATAGAGGTGCGTCACGGGTGTGCTGTTTGCCGACAGGCCGCCGGTGACGCGGCCGGTGGTCGGGGCCGACACCGACACATCGAGCATGTTGTGACCAGCGAGCACACTTATATTGCCACCCGCGCTGAGGAAGCCCTGCTGGAAGCTGCCGTACTGGATCCACCACGCCGTTTGCGAGGCGATCTGCGTCGAGGGCGCGAAGACACCGGCACCGTATGCCGAATTGTTGGCATCGGGCGTCACGCCGGAATTGGAGAGCAGCCAGGCCTGATAGTACTGCGGCACTTTCTGGTCGATCAAGACAGGATTGCCGTCCTTGTCCTTTAACAAATTGCCTTGGGCGTCCTTCGCTTGGATCGAGATTACTTTGGTGCCGCCGACGATATCTCGCTGGGCGTCGACAACGACGTCGCCGCCCTTTTCGGGGAAGGCCGCCGCCGTTGGCGGTCCGTAATAGAGCTCGGGCGCGGCGGTGGCAGCCGCGTTGCCGTACGCCATGAGGCGGGGCTCGAAGAATCCGTTTGGATCAGTGACTGCGAGGCCCGAACTGTACGGATTGGCGTAGGTTTCCGTGTTGACGCCGGCCGCGTAGATCACCCCGGGCGCGGCGGTGTCCTTCAGGACCACATCCCGCGCGGCCGCGACGGTGATGCTGCCGGTGCCTGTCCGGATCATGGTCGGAATGTTGACCGTGACGGACCCTCCCACCAGCTTCTGGTCGTAGCTCGCGTGCTTGTCGACGATCACGTCGCCCTTGTCGTTCGCAAGCGAAACCCGTGCAGTCGGATTGGCGCTCGATAAATCGGCGCCCGCGGTCAGGATGTAGGACCATGACGACGGCGCCGTCACCGCCTTGATGTTGGCCTGGCTGCAGTCGATCGTGCAGACCAGCAATTTGTGCGGGAACAGGTCGGCAGTCGCGAGGTCCTGCGACGTCGGGCTGATGCCGTTGCCGACGTCACCGGCCTTGTAAGGCGCGATCAGAAGCGTGTTGCTGGCGTAGTCGTTCAAATAGATCGCGCCGAAATCGATCGAGCGGAGACCGCTGTTCGAAGCGAAATAGCTGTTGACCTTGCCGGCATAGCTCGCGTCGAGATAATCCGCGAACTGGAAGAAGCCGTCGGAAATCGAGGCGTTGACGTTGATGTTTCCGGCCGCGCGCAGCGAAAGCACGCCTGCGTCGAGCCCGCCCCAGGGCGTTGCGAGACGGTAGGTGAAATCGATATAGTCCGAAGCAGGATTGAAGGTGGTCGGGGACGGCTTGCCGGGGTTGACCGCGCCGGCCGCCAGATTCCAGTTGCTGCTAACGGTGATGTCGCCGTTCGAATTCACGAGGTCGACGCCCGGCTGCACATGCACGACGTCGGCGCCGAGGCTGCTGACCAGCGGCGCAAGGCGCGTGAACAGGTTGGTGAAGCCGTAGCTCTGCCCGTTGTAGCTCCAGGTGCCCTTGGTGATCTCGGCGATCGTTTCGCCGAAGAAGACCTTGCCGGTACCGGCCCCGCCGGTGAAGGACGCAACGCCAGTCTTGCCTTGCTGGTTTGGATCGAAGGCGAACACCCCACTCGACGTCGCCGGAATATAGTCGTTGGTGGATGGCACAAACTGGGGAGTGCCATTGACCAAGGACGTTGTGCCGGCCTGGCCGGTAACCGGTACAAATTTAACGGAGGCGTTCTGACCGATACTGACCGAAGTCAACGATGCCCCGTCATAGCCGGTGGCACCAGGCGCAAGCGACATCGACGCCGATACGACCTTGAGGGTCGAGACTGGACGGCCGAACTGCATCTTTGCCGGCGCGTCAAGGTTGCCGATCGTTATGCTTGGAACTCTGGTCAGATAACCGCTGCCGGGATCAATGATCGTGACGGTGGCGACTTGTCCGTCAGCACTAAAGGACACGACACCCGTCGCACGTCTCCCGCCGGAACCGGGGTCCGGGAATGTGACGGGAATGTTGCTCTGGCCGAAGTACTGCTCGAGCCCTGGTGTGCTCGGGTTCAATTGGAAAACATCTACCCCCGCGGCGAAACTGATGGTTGCGATCGTGCTACCCGCAGTGTTCTTCACGGCAACCGGCGCCGGCACAGTCGCAAGTGCCGTGCCGCCCTCGATTTTCTCAATGCGCCATCCGCTCACGTTGGTCCACGTCCCCTCCGTCGCCGGAACGAGATTTCCGTGCTCATCCACTCCCTTGTACCAGCCAGCCGTATCGATGGTGCCGGACCAGCCGAGGCCCTTCGATCCGTCGATACCATTGCTGCTGGCGATCGTGTCGAACGCAACGAACCCGTTCACCGCGACCGAGCGAGCGCCGACGATGCTGGTCCTCGAGCGATCATTGACGTTGTTGGTGGCATCGAGCACGGGCAGTTCGTCATACGTCTTGTCGCCGTCGGCGTAGTAGCTCGCGCCGTGCGTGCCGGCCGAATTGGCGACATTGCTGATCGCGGCAATCTTGACGTCGTCGTTGCCGTCCAGCGGCGCGCGGAACGTCACGGTGCCGCCGCTCAGGCCGCCCTTGGTGCCGCCGGACACGTTGATCTGCGTGCCCTGTTGCAGCCAGATCTTCGACTTGGCGGCCCAGCCGATGCCGATGGTGACGTCGCCGCCGCGCTCGTCGGCGTGCGTGGTCGAGGCGTCGATCACGCCGCTGCTCGCCAGGAATACCGAATTTGCGCCGTACAGCGAGACCTTTCCGCCGGCCTGCCCGGTGCCGTCGGCGGTCTTGCCGCCGTAGCCGGTCGCATCAATCAGGCCGCGGATCTTGACCTGGCCGAACTGCTTGCTGGCATCGCCGCTGTCCCAGGCCGTGTCGTCGGCAGTCAGCGTAATGGCGTTGGCCTTGAGCGTGTGGCCCTGCTGAAGCTCGAGATTGCCGGTGCGGGTGTGGATGTCGATCAAGCCGGTGATGCCGCCGACGAGCAGCGTGTCCGCCAGCGCGGTCAGATCGGCTGCGTCCTTGGTGTCGAGCTTGAAGCGGCCGCCAAGGCCCGCACCGCCGGCGCCGCGCAGGATGCCGGAGATCGTCGCGCCGCCGCGGAGCGCGTTCACATCGATCTCGCCGCCGTAACCAAGACCACCTGCAGGCTGCGCCACGTCGATGACGCTGTTGGCGTCGACCAGGACTTGGCCCGCACCTGGGACCACTGGCAGGAACGACGTGCCGATATCGGCATTGAGCACGATCTTGCCGCCGGGCGCGTAGGTGTCGACATCGACCAGAGTCTTCTTGTAGCCGCCGGCCGCAAGATAGGCACCGGACTTCAGCTCGAGATTGCCGGCGATGGCGTTCAGCGTGATGGTGCCGCCCTGCGCCTGAACCGTGCTCGCAATCGTGATGTTCGACGCCGTGATCTGGAGGCTGCCGCCGACCTCGGTGCTGTCGGCGGGCCGGTCGGCGACACCGTTGCGCACAATGGTGTCCTGGATGGTCACATTGCCGGCGTAACCGGTAATGGCGAAGTTTTGCGATTTGGCGCCGGTCGCACCGGCCACCAGCACGCTTGGCGTGGTGACAGTGAGGTCGACCTTGTCGGTGTTGCTGACGCCGAGCGTCAGCATGCCCGGGCCCTTGACCAGCACGCGGTCGGTTGCGGTGAGACCGACGTTGGAATAGCCCGCAATGGTCATGTAGGTCGCAGGCGCAACGCCGTTCACGACGCCGCTGCCGAGATCGATCTCCTTGGCGGCGAATTGCAGGCTGTTGCCGTTCGCGGCCGTGTTGCCGCTGAAGGCCGGGCCGGCGGTATTCGTCAGCGTAAGGGTGCCGCTCGCGCTGATCCTGGCGTCCTGCGCGGCGCCGCCGTCGAGGCCGAGCGCGATGCCGTTGGCATCGAGCGTGAGGTTGCGCGTGCCGGAATTGAAGTCGCCGTAGACCGTGATCGGACCCGCGAACGCGCGCAGGGCCAGCGTCTGCACGTCGGCGAACCGGGCGCTGTTGGCCGGAAGGACCAGGCTCTTGCCGGCCACCGCATTGGCGGCGCCGATGCCAATGGTCGGCGCGACCAGGTTGACCAGACTGGCGTGGAGATCGGTCGTGTTGAGGGCGATCGCGTTGTTGGACGCGGTGCCTTGCAGCGTCAGGGTGTTCGTCGTGATCCTGGCGCCGTCCGCGATGACGACCTTGCCGTTCGCGCCGGTGTCGCCACCCGCCAGGTTCAGGCTTCCGCTGACCTGATCGGCGCCGACATTGGCGAACTTGATGGTGAGTGCCGGTGTCGATCCACCGGTCTTGGTCGGTCCCGTGATCTGCAGCGTCGGGTCATTGCTGGCGACGACCAACGCGCCGCGGCCGGGCTGCTGCGGTCCACCATTGGCGTAATACGCCAGCGCTCGCAACGCGGCGCTGTCCGCACCCGTGAGTTTCGTCAGATCGGCACCGAGGATCTCCGTTCCCGACAGCGTTCCACCCAACGCCGCGGCGAGGCTGGCCGCGGTCACAGGCGCCTGCCCATCCGACACTACGACATAGTTGCGCCCGAGCTTGTTGTGAACAGCGCCCGTGGTTTCGATGATGCTTCCGGACTTGACGGTCACCGTGCCGCTGCCGTCGACCGGGACGTAAACCGGAATATCCAGCGTGACGGAATTGGATCCGACGGTCACCTGCTGCTTGAGCTCCTGCCATTCGCCGACCTTGGCGACGAGCAAGATCTCCGGCGCGCTGAAGGTCTCGCCCCGCGTGTCGACCACGACGTTGGATGCGGTCGGCGTGATCAGCGTGCCGTTGGCGAAATCGCTGCGACTGCCGCCGATCAGGATGCTCTCGAACCCTGTGAGCTGGGCCACGTCAAGGCCGACATAGCCGGCCGGAACGTCGTTGTTGACGTATTCAGCATGGCCGACCACCGCGAGCTTGGGCGCGCTGATGTCGAGCTCGCCGCCGCGGCCGGTGTTGCCGCTGCTGTCCCGACCCGGCTGCGTCAGCGCCATGCCGTTCAGCACGATCGTCTGCAGCGCGGAGACCGAGAGCCGGCCGGCGTCCATCGGCAGCCGCGGCGCGACGGTGTTTTTCTTGGCCGCGAGCTGCGAATAGTAGCTGTTCGCACCGGTGAAGCTGTATTCGCTGTATTGCTGCCAGACCGAGCTGGTCTGCACCGCGAACACGGTCTCACCCGACGACTGTTTTCCGGGCGCCGTCGACTGCGTGTAATTGCCGGTCACCAGCACCGTACCGTCGGGCAATTTGGTGCCCGAGGTCACATGTTTGGTGTTGTTGTCGCTGGCATAGACCGTGACGCGCATCGCGCCGGGCAGCGTCGCGTAGTGCGCGGGATAGAGCGTATAGGTTCCTGCCGGAATGCCGTTGCCACCGTCGATCGTGATCTGCTGGCCTGCGAGAGGAACGCTGTCGCCGGCGGTGATGGTCGCCCCATTGTCCGCGCTGCGGGCAGTGGCAAAATGGATGTCGTAGGCCGCGATCGGATCGCTTCGCGACGGCACCAGCGCGTAAACGTTCTGGCCCGCCAGCACATCGCGCGATCCGCCCTTGCCCTGGATGAACTCAATGGCCTGGAGGTCACCGCCGCCGCGCAGGTCGATCGTGGAGCCGTCGGAGCGCGTCACGGTCCCGCCGGACAGGATCAGGCCCTTCGACGGAGGCGCGGAGAGCGGATTCAGGCTGGCGTTGTAATACCAGTCGGTACCGTCGGAGGTGGCGCCGTAGGGAACGATGGTGTCGGCCAGCGACACCGAGGTGAGGCTTCCCGGCGAAAGCACCACCGACTGGGTGATGACGGGCGAGACCGAGGCATTGGTGCTGCCAAGCGTGATGGTGCCGAGCGGCGCGAACAGATTGCCCGCCTGCTCGATGGTCTTGGCATGAACCGTAATGCCTCCGCCAGCCGACAGCGGAATGGTCGTGTCACTGCCAGCGGGCGAAGTGAACTTGACGTTGCCGGGCGTATCGATTCCGAAGGTGACGGCAGTCACCGGATAGATGCGTTGGGCGGAGAACAGGAGATCGCCGGCCGTGACGAGGTTGCCGGTGAAGCTCGATTTTTCTGCTGTTGCGGCGTTGTCAGCGGACACGTTCTTGAGGCCGTCCTGCACCTTGAGGGTGCTGAGGCGGATGTCGCCACTCGCAATCAGATTGACCTGGCTGAAGCCAGAAAAATCGAGCCCCTGGACAGGGTCGGTGGCTTTGGCACCGGTTGGCGTTGGCGCCCCTTCGAGGTCGATGGTCTGCGCTTTCACCGTCAAGGTGCTTGCGCCGGCCACCGGCTTGTTGCCGCTGCCGGAGAGAGAGACGTAAGATGCGGAAATGGTCGCATCGACCGAGCCCGACGTCGGAGCGTTGATGCTGCCGGCCGCGATGTGCAATCGGTTGGCCACATTCCAATTCAACGCACCGGAGATCTTCAGCGTATTCCATACGATTGCGGGCGCGGCGGTGCCTCCGACCGACGTCGCACCCGTTATGCCGTAATTATTGCCAGGGAGGTCCGTGAAGATGAGCGGTGTGCCGCCTACCGCACTTCCTGCATACAAGTAGACGTTGTCGAACGGCGCGAGTTGATCCGCAGCGACAAAGAAGGCCGCTCCCTGACTGTCGCTAGCGTGTTGCCCGAGCGTGATGTCCCCACCGCCGAGCAGGATCGTACCGCCGTTGGCGCGCGAGTCCATCTTTACGGGACCGTCGCCGGCGACATATCGGCCGCCCGCCGCCGCGAAGCTGCCGCCCCATGCGAAGCCGCCGACATCAGCGCTCACCGTTCCGGCGTCGCTCCACGACCATTGGGTCGACGTGACACCGCGCGCGTTGGCTATTTGGATGTTTCCGGCGGCGCCGGAGACGTCGACCAACGCACCGGCGTCGCTCACGAGAGTGCTTTGCCCCGGAGCGTCATACCCATAGTACAACTTGTTTTTGCTGGCGTCCGTTGGATCAGTATAAGTGTAGGCGATTATGGTCTTTCCGCCTTCCACCGCGAACGTACCGCCAGCGATGTAGGTGCCACTGGTCGTCGGCCCGTTGACCGTGCCAAACAGCGAGTTGGCGACAAATGTTCCGGACAGGTCAACCTTCGCCTCCGAAGAAAGGTGCGTTTTCTTGGAATTGATGAAGAGCGATCCGCCGTGATCGATGATCGTGCCGAGCAATTCGACCGACTGCGCTGCAACGGTCCAGAGTGGGTCGCTTGGCTTCAGCCCGTTTCGATTCGCGATCACCGCAGCCATAGTGATTCTGGCCTTGGGATCGGTGACAATCTTCGAGCCTTTGTCGAGCAGGATGTTGTTGGCCTTCAGCGTGAAATCAACCGCCTTGCGCTGGTTGTCCGGCAACAGTGCAACCGGCGCGGCGCCCTGCTGGCCGAGCTTGGTACCAGTCGGGACCGCAGTATAATCAGCGAGGCTCACGAAGTTGCGCTGCTGCAGCGTGAGAAGGGTACCGGCCGAGACGATGACATTGGAGTCCGCGCCCGACCACTGGTCTTTAACAGATTCGACCGTGTAAGAGCCGAAGCCGCCCTCCGTGAACAGCGTCTCAGGCAAGGTGCTCGCAGTCCCACCGATTCGGATCGTATTCACTCCTGCGATTCTTAAGCTGCCGTTGCTTTCGAACCCGTAGCCGCGCAGAACGCCGTCGAGCTTGATGACCGCCGGAGTAGCGACGCCTGTCGTTGGGGTGTGTGGTCCCTGCGTATCTTCCCACTGCCCATGGCTATAAAGGGCGAGCGAGATACTGCCCGCCTTGCCTTCCATGACGCCGCCGCTCACGGTTCGGGCTTTGCCCTGCGGCGAGATATAACCGCCGCTGGACACGTCGAGGAGGCTGCCCTTCGCCAGCAGGATGCTTCCGGTCGTATCCAAGTATCCGCCAGAGACCGCTGAGCTATCCAGGGTGGTGGCCATCGAAATAGACCCGCCATTGATAAAGGCGGGCCCCGCCGCATCGACGCCGGCTGTGCGACCGATATCGTTGACAAATCGGCCGCTGACATCGATTGTGCCTTCGACGAAGATGTTTGCTGCAATCGGCTTGCCCGATGCGTCTGTTGGCGCCTTGAACCAACCTGTCCCGCTGACTGCAATCCGGTCAGTCGTGAGGTCGATGCTCCCTCCCGCGGCCGACACCGTTCCGGCAATGTCGATCACACCGGCTTTTACGGAAAGGCTGCCGCCAGCCGCCAGATTAAGCGTGCTGCCGCTCGACAGCACAAAGTCGTTCGCCGTCACCGACAGCGAACTCAGGCCGTAGCTCGACAGGATCTCATCCGACAGATTCGTCGTATAGGCGCTCTGCGTGGCGTAGTTGGCCGAAGCCGACGCGCCGATCTGGACGCTCGACGGCGTCGTCAGCGAGAGTGAGCCCTGCAACGGCAATTGTCCGTTGCTGATCTGCCGCTCGCCCGCCGTGGAGCCGAAATACATCGTGCCGAGCAGCGCTGGATTGACGGTGACCAGGCTGACGTCGCCGGCGTTATGTCCCTCGGTGTACCCGGACGAATAGACCTGGCTCTGAGACGACCAGTATTCGGTGACGCCCCAGCGCGAATGATTGACGGTGTACTGGCCGGCGATCCCGACATAAGTCATGTTCGGGTCGGCCTTAGCAATGTTGTAGATGCGGCCGTCGCTGCCGATCAGGCGCGTGGTGTTGACCATCCCGGGCAGGAACTTGACGCTGCCGCCGGCGACGTTCATGACCGAACCATCGGTCTTGACCCCGGCAGCTCCGTTGTTGGTGCCGAGATCGGTGTTGAGGCTGATGCTGCCGCCGACCGTCATCAACTGGTAGATGCTGCGCGGCACCTTGGCGACATAGCCACTCGCGTCGGCCAGCGGCGTTCCCACCCATGTGGTGCCGTCGCTGCGGGTGCCGGTGTTGCGGATGTCGATCCACAGCGTCTGGCCGTACACCACGCCGGTTCCGTCGGCGTTCACGGTGGCATAGGGAGGACGCTGCAGCGGCGAGTCGGCGAATTCCGACTGAAGCTTGACGGCGATGACATTGTAGCTCGCCGGCAGTTCGACGTTTTGCAGCCCCGCGACGTCGATCGTCGCACCGGGCGCGAGCAGGATCGACTGGGGATCTTGAGAATTGGGAGAGACGCCGTTCTGGTTGCCTCCATTCACGCCGTTCATACCCTGTTGAAAGAGGCCCGGCGGTAGTTTGTTATCCGCGTTAGCTATCGGGAATACTTTCGCGTTCAGCGAGACTTGGGCGGATGGTGCCGAGATCAGCCCGGTCGCCCCAATCGTCACGTTGGTTTGCGCCGTGGCCTCGATATAGGTCGGTACGAAGCTCTGCATGCCGGTCAATCCCGCCGCGCCGTCGTCGACCGGCAGGCTCGAGATCACGCCATTCATGGTGACGCTGGTGGCGGCACGCAGCAGCACGAAGCTGTTGCGGCTGATGCTGGTATCGGCGGAAACTACGCCCTGAAGCAGATGCCCGGCGCTGTCCGTCAGCGCGCGACCATTCGCGTCGGTGGGATTGGCCACCTTCACCGTGTCGCCGTTCATCACCAGCACGCCGCGGCCGATGTCGATCACGCCGTCATGCACGACTGCACCCGTGCCCGGCAGATAGAAGTTGGTGCGCGGGTAGCCAACTGGGGGTGGGGGGGACGCGTTCGGATCGGGGAGGTAATAAGACGCCGCGAATTGCGAGATTCTGAACTCCCTGCCCGGGAACTTGTTGGTGTTGCCCTGGTCGTCCTTGCCCAGAACGCTCTCGGGAAGGGTCGAATATCCGTTCGGCACGACGTCGATGGTTCGCGCCGCGACCATCGCAACCTCGCCGCCGTTCACCTTGATCGAGCCGGAATTAGTGACGTTGGCGCCGAACAGGAAGACCGAGCCGGGCGAGCCGAGCGAGACCTGGTCGGACAGGATGTTGCCGGTGATCGACGCACCGCGCTCGACCTTGACGTCGCCGGCGATCAGATTGGTTGTCGCGCCCCCATCCTTGTCGTAGATCGAAAAGGAGTTGAGATTGGCGATGCCCTGGTCGCGGAAAAACGCGTCGCGATCGCTCAGGGAGGCGCCGAGCTTGCCGACGTCGAGGCTGGAGGCGATCAGGGTGTGGACGTTCACCTGCGAACCGGCGCCGAACACGATGCCGTTGCGGTTGATCAGGTAGACCCCGCCCATCGCGTTGATCTGGCCGAGGATACGGCTCGGTGAGGCGCTCGGATCCTGCACCCGATTGAGCGCGATCCAGTCGGATGCCGATTGCTGGAAATTGACGGTGGTGTTGGCGCCGACGTTGAATGTGTCCCAGTACAGAATGCTCTTCTGCTGGGTCTGCTTGATATTGACCGAGACATTGGAGCCGTTCGTCGTCTGCACCGGAGCGTTAGCTCCGGTCCATTTCGACGGATCGACCTTGATGCCCGCCAACGGATCGCTGTTGGTGCCGCCATAGGGCATCAAGCCGCCCGTGACCAGCCCGTTCGGAACGGACGAGCCCGCCGCCCGCGCAGCGGCTGCAGTGTCCGCCTGGAGTTTTCGCGCGGCGGCGAGCGCGGCTGCCGCACGGACGAGCGAGGCTTCGGCCTGGCTGGCCGCGCCGGCGGATTGAAGCGCGGCCTGGATCGCCGCCTGCTGCGCCGCCGCGGTCGGCGCCACCGCACTGCCGCCGGGCGTCAGGTTACGCGCATGACCGAAGCCGCTCGCCAGCGACAGCGCCACCAAGCTGACGCCGCACAGCAGCGAACGCTCGAAGGCGCGCCGCATTCCCGGATGTTTCAAACCTTGGGGTTTCAAACCTTGGGAAGTCTCAACGATATCGCGATGGGGCACGCCGCAGCACTTTCCGATTGCAAGTTCCAGTCGAGCCTACCCATGCAGGCATACTCGCGCGGCGCATTTACTGATTGTTTACTAACATTCATATGTCAGATTTGTAGCATTGCTCGCATTTGACGCAGTTCCCCGATGATGTTGATCAACATCATGAATCTGCGGCGAAACGGCGCATTTCACGCGCGAAGTCCGCGCATGAAATGTTGGTCGTTGTTATGTCATCGATATTTTTGCGGAACCCGCCGCAACGCCGTGTTAGCGCTGACCCTGGTTCGCGAGCGGGTTCGCAAGCCCCGGCGGCAGCTTCAAATTCGCAGGCTGCGGGGCGGCCCGGCCGACGGGCAGCTTCATGTTGGCGCCGGGATGGACATAGGTGCCGCCGCTCGATGCGCCCGGCGGCGGCGCGGCCGGCATTGCGACCTGGGGCATGGCCGGCATCGGCGGCGGTCCGGCGAGCATCGGCGTACCGGGCGCTCCGCTTCCCTTCATGTCGGGCGCCGGAATATCCAGCATGACGCGGTCGAGCCCCCGGGCAAGCTCCACCTGGCGTCGCTCGACGCCACGCAGCGTCCAGCCGTTGTGATTGTCGCCGGCCTTGAGCCGGACCACCGACTTGCTGGCGGGATCCATGAACAGGCCGATCTTTTCGCTGCCGATGATGGTGCCGAGCAGCGACAGCTGCGGCTTCTCCGGCTCGGGCGGCTTCGGCGGCGGCCCAACCTGCACCGGCGCAGGCATCGCGACGGGCACCGGCGCCGGCGGCCGCCGCGTCGGCGCGAACAGCGGCCGTTCGCGGCTGTTCGTCAGGCGCGCGAGCGGAATTGCCCACAGCGGATTGTCGCTGAGAACACGCTGCGGCGGCGGAGCAGCCGGCGTCCGTTCAACTGCAGCCGGCGATACGGCCGGCACCAGCACAGGCGGCGTGACAGGAGCCGGATTGGACGGCTTCGATGCGAACAAATCGTCGCGCGATTCACTGGACGATGAATCCATCGAACCCGGCGCACTGACCGCAAGCACCGGTCCCGTTGCAACGGCGCCAGCGAGCAAGATAGCGAGAAGGCGCATCGACATGAAACCGGCCGTCCTTGATCAGCCCCGAGCGATAACGTTGCACCTTATCAATGATGTGACGTCCGGGAAATGAAGGCAGGCTCCCTCTCGCCTCCCCTGGGGCGACATGTGAGGGCGAGCCGCACAAAAGAAAATGCACCCGGCGCGAGCCGGGTGCAAAAGTCATGTCGATCGTCGATCAGGCCGAAGCCCGAGCGGTGATCAGTAAGCGCCGACCTTGCCGGAGCAGCCGCTGCCCTGCGGACCGTTGGCCGGATCGTTGAACAGAGCGTAGATTTCGTTCTGCCAAACGGCGGGCACCTGAGCGAAGCCGTTCTCGTTGAAGATACCGGTCGCACCCGTGCCGTACACGAAGTCGATCCAGGTCTTGAACCAGGTGTAGGCGTTGTTGGTGTTGCTGTGGGTCTGGTAGCACTGATACATCTCGATCCAGCTGAAGCCGGAGATCGGGTACGCACCGGCAACCACCGGGTTCGGAGCGACACCCTGCAAGCTCCAGGTCAGCGGGTTCGCGCGGCTCGTGGCATCGAACTGCGGAATGGCCGTGGCAAGCGCCTTCTGCGCGCCGGCGAAGGTCGGCGGCTGGAACTTGCCGGTCGCGCCGGTGATGTCCCACTGCGACTGGATGTTGGCCGTCTTCAGGCCACCGGCCTTGACGGGCAGCCAGAAGTCGCCGGACGCGTAGCCGATCGCACCGTTCGTCGTCGTGACGAGCGAGACGAGCGCACCGGAACCCGAAGCGTTGGCGAAGGTGCCGCCGCCCGCATTGGTGTTCGCAGTGCCGCACTGGTTGGTCGCGAACTGATCCGGCCAGTTGACCTGGTTCGCACCGCGCGGAACGAGCGGGGTGGAGCAGGACTGGGCGCGATCAGCCCAGGGGAACGCGTAGGAGACGACGGTCGAGTCGGTTTCGTTGTTCGGGCCGAACTCGTAGCGGCACTGCTCGACCAGGGCATTGGTGAGCAGGAAGGTGGTGCCGCTGCCGTCGGTGCGGTGGACGAAGGTGATGTTGCCGGTGCCGAGCGCGCCGCCGTTGAGCGCGGTCAGGATCGGGTTGTTCCACTTGGTGATGTGACCCGAAGCGATACCGCAAACCGCGTTACGCGACAGGTTGAGGCCGGAGCTGCCGCCGGTCGGGGTGGCCGGGAGGATGTTCAGGGTCGCGCCGGTGCCGTCCTTGCCGTTGAAGCCGAACGCCACCGCGCCGATCACGGCCGGGATCTGGATCAGGTTGCCGAACTTCGACTGCGGGCTGGTGGTGCCGCCGGTGTTCCAGAGCGTCATGTCGTCGGCGTTGACGATGTCGTCGCTGCCGATGAACTGCACGCCGTCATAATCGGTCGTGGCGCTCACGCCGATGTTGGCGCTGGTGTAGGGAGGAGCCGAGGCCGAGGGCGTACCGATCACGGTCTTGTCGTTGGAACGCAGCACTGCCTTGCCGTTGCCCGATCCCGTGGGAGCGTACAGGATCATGCCGTGGAAGCCGCTGGTGTTGAAGCTGCCGCAGTTCGCAGCCTTGGCGAGCGGACCCGGCTTGCCGGAGCTGCCCTGAGCCTGGTCGTACATGCAGTCCATCAGCTGACGATAGACGATCTGCGGGAACGTCGCGCCAGCGCCGAACGCAAACGACTGCGCCTGCGCGGATTCGGAAGCGACGCCCATCGCGGCGAACGCAACCGTACCCATGAGTAGAGCCTTCATATTTCGCATAGTCTCACTCTCCCTGTTTGGATCACCCTGAACCGCTACGATCAGCGGAAGGGTCCCGGAGCGCCGCGGACGCTATCGGCGATATGTGAGACTTTGATTGTTGTTTTGTGAATTATGTTATTCGCATCTCATCGCGACGTGAGAGCCGCCACTCGCAACGCGCCGAAGACGCGGAAATTCCGCGAGAAAACGCTGCATTCGACGCCGCGAAAAAATGTTATTCACAGGCGACCGACATCGCATCATGTCGCGCGCGCGGCAGCGGATCGACAACCCCGAGTACGGCGCGCGTCACGACAACAACCGCGAACGCCGGTTTCTCGCGCGCAGAAAGCCGATGACGATCAGCAAAAGCGTCTTGCGCCACGCGGCGAAAGAGCGCATTGCGCCGATGATTCGCCAATGCGCTCACGCGGCGCGCGTCGGGGAATGCCGCCTTCACAGACCTGTCTTGCCGGCATCACATCACCGTCAACGTCGCGTCGCTAAAAAGCGGCCCGCAATCCGGCCGTGCTGGCGCGCCACGTCCGAATGTTATGAATAACATTCAGGCGATCGCGCGAGCGTCGTACGGATCCGAACAGACCGTCGAAGAGGAACCTCGCCATGAACATTGTGCCCGCCTTTCGTATGCCCCGTCCGGTTATCAACGCGCGTGCCGGCGCGGCGACCGTCTGGCTGGCCGTCATGCTCGGCGCAGGCGCGCCGGCGTTCGCCCAATCCCCGTCGGCAGAGTCCGTTGTCGCCATCGTCAACGGCAACAAGATCCTGGAAAGCGATTTGCAGGTCGCCGACGAGGTCGTCGGGCGGAATCTCCTGGCTCGGGAGCCGGTCGAGCGGCGCGAAAGCCTCCTGAAGATGCTGATCGACGGCATGCTGCTGGCGCAGGCTGCGAACGACCGGCACATCGCCGACGAGGCCGACCTCCAGCGGCGCGCGACGTTCGCGCGCAACCAGGGTCTCGCCAACCACCTCCTGACCGTCGTCGGCGAGCAGGCCGCCACCGAAGAAGCGATGCGCAAGGCCTATGAAGAGGTCGTGGTCAAGGCTGTCGCGACCGAGCCTGAACTACATCTGCGCCACATCCTCTTCATGATCGCGCCTCCCGCGGACGAAGCCGCGATCAAGGCGGCCGAGCAGAAGGCCAGGACCGCGATGGAGCGCATCAACAAGGGCGAAGACTTCGCCGCGGTCGTCGCCGACATGTCGGAAGATCCCGTCACCAAGGCCAGGGGCGGCGACTATGACTGGCGCGGACGCGGCGAGATGGGCCGGGAATATGCCGACGTCGCGTTCAGGCTGAAGAAGGGCGAGGTCTCGGCACCGTTCAAGACCGCGGTCGGCTGGCACATCCTCAAGCTCGACGACCAGCGCACCCGCAAGCCCGCGGACTATGACAAGATCCGCGACCGGCTTGCCGCTCTCGTTGCGAACGCCGCACAGATCGAGCTGGTCGACAAGATCCGCGCGGAAGCCAAGATCGAGCGTCCGGACCAGACGAATACAGCCGAGAAGGGAACCGTCGGGCTCAAATAGCGCCCTTCCCTCTCTCGACGACCGCACTCCGGCTGACGCGCGCTCGCGTCCCGACGACAGCGATGGGTATTCGATATGACGCGCGCTCACGCCGCCATCGTCGCCGTGCTCCAGTGCCTCTGGAGCGCGGCGGCAGACGCGCAGCCCGCTATGTTCTGGTTCAACGATCCCGTCGGCCCCGACCAGACGGTGCTCGTCACCGGAGCCGATCTCGACCGGATCACATCCGCAACCGTTGCCCGGATCAGCAACGGATCGGCCAGCGAGGCTGGGCCTACGACGACCGTTCCAATCCTCCAGGCCAACCCGCTCTCCCTGAAATTCGTGATCCCGGAGAACTTCCAGCCGGGCATCTACCGCTTCGCGCTGACGCATGCGCAAGGATCCCTCGATGGCCGGATCAACCTGCCGACGATCTATTGGGTGCAGGGAAACCTCGGCGATGAGGCCTCGCCCGGAGGCTGGCTGCAGGTGTTCGGCCGCAACGTCGTTCGCGAGTCAAGTCGCGCGCAACTCGCGATGCTGTCCGAGCCCGGCAATGTTCAGACCAAGGCCGTCCTGACCAGGGGCGATCTGTGGCGCGGCACATTCCGTATCCCGGATCAGATCCCGCCCGGCCGCTACCGGATTCGCCTGTCCAATGGCGACGGCGGCGACGGTGAATGGGTCGATGCCGGCAAAATCACCGTACGCGCGCCTGCGCCTGCGTCTTCGCAATCCTTCGATGTCCGCGCCTATGGCGCCAATGGCGACGGCAGGTTCGACAGCACCCGCGCAGTCAGGGCCGCGATCGACGCAGCGAAGGACGCCGGCGGCGGCACCGTCTACTTCCCGCGCGGACGCTATCTGATCTCGGACATGATCAGCATCCCACCCGGTGTCAAACTCCAGGGCGAACGCATCGATCTCGTCAATCTCGCATGGCCGGATCTGGAAAGTCCGCCGCTGGCGCTGATCCAGGGGACGTCGCGGTTCGCGATCGAGGATCTGACCATCTACGCGTCGAACCATCCGCATATCATCTCGGGCGGCTTCCAGTTCGGCGACACGCAGGCGCCCGGCGCAGGCGACATTGCCATCAGGCATGTCCGCATCCGCGGCTCCGCCTTCCGCGGCCTGATGGAGCCGGACGCGACCGTGCGGCGCATGAACGAATTCCATCGCGCCTACGCCGCAGCCGCGCCCGACACCATTCGATTGAGCGGAAACCGCATCGAAGTCACCGACTGCGACGTGCTCGGATCCGGGCATTCACTGCGCCTGTTCAAGGTGACCAACGCGGTCGTCTCGAACAACATCCTGAGCAACGGCCGCTACGGCGCCTATTCCCTGGTCGGGTCGCGTCAGGTGATTTTCGAGAACAACACCGTGACGTCGGCCGACCTACAGGCTAGCGGCGGCGGCATTACCACGCTGTCGAAATCGGTCAGCGCGTCCGAGAACATCTTCATCGGCGGCAACAGCTTCAAGGCCATCTACGGCCTCGACCGCGAAGCGATGACGACGGACGGACCGGGCGGCTATTATTTCGGCCACGCCGAGACGATTGCGCCGGATCGCCTGTCGCTGCCCGACGCGCCCAATCCCTATCCGTCGAGCCTCGACTGGACCGGCGCGGCCGTCATGGTGGTGAACGGGCGCGGTGCCGGCCAATACGCCAGGCTCAAGACGTCCGAGAACAAGCCGCCCCATTTGTCGATCGCGCTCGACCGGCCATTGGCGGTCACGCTCGACCGGAGCTCGGAAATCACGATCACCCAGGCGCAGCAGAACTATCTCGTCATCGACAATGTCTTCGAGGACACCGGCGTCGCCGCGCAGGCCTACGGAACGGCGCTCGATCATGTCATCTCCGGCAACCGCTCCAACAGGACCAGCGGCTTCGCTGCGTTCGGCCTGTCCTACGAGCAATTCCAGCCGGTATGGCGGACGCAATTCCTCGACAACCACATCCTCGAGGGAAACGTCTACCGCGCCGGCCCGGAGCGGACCATCTTCTCCAATGAAGCCTCGATCCTCGTCCGTGGAAACCAGACTGCAACCGGCGCGGGCCGCCCGCCGATGGTCCAGGCCGTCATCATCAGGGGCAACCGCCTCGATCAGGACGCTCACATCGAGATCAAGGGCTTTGCTCCGGCATCGCCGGGCGTGCGCGACGTCGTGATCGAGGGAAATACGACCGGGGCCTCGCGCGAGGGTCTGACGATCGATCGCGGTGTCGCGTGGTGGCTTGCCCGCAAGAACGTCGAGGAGCGGCGCATCCAGAAATAGCGTCATTCCCTCGCCTCATGCGCCGGGGAGTCAGTCACCTAAATGATAAGTTCCGTTGTTAGTTACGTTTCTCGTGCGATTGCCACCCTGCCACGCCAACATAACAGTCTCGTCCGATACCTGCATCACAACCTGAAAGACCGCCCTGATGACCGCTATTCTCGGCCTCAACCTCAACCATCCTGATGCCTCCGCGGCGCTCATCCTCGATGGCAAGGTGGTCGCCGCGGCCGCCGAGGAACGCTTCGGTCAACGCATCAAGCACGATCCCTCGTTCCCGCAGCACGCGATCCAGGCCGTTCTCGCATCAGGCGGCATTACGGCGAAGGATCTCGACTTCATCGCGGTGGCGCGCGATCCGTCGCGAAACCGCGCCGCTCAGGTCTCCTATGTCCTGCGCAATCCCATCTCCGGCGGCATGGCGGCGATGGAGCACATCCGTCGCGCCCGGGTCGATCTCAGCATCAGCGACATGGTCGCCGAGGCGACCGGCGAGGCGCCGGATGCCGTCAAGGCCAAGCTCGTGAATGTCGAACATCACCTGTCGCACATCGCGAGCTCCTATTACTGCTCGCCGTACGAGACCCTGACCGCCGGCTTCTCATATGACGGCAGCGGCGATTTCACCAGCATGATGGCGGCGCGCTGCGAAGGCACGCAGATCGAAGTGATCGACCGCGTTCATCTGCCAAGCAGCCTCGGCTTCTTCTATACGGCGTGCTGCCAGTTCATCGGCTTTGACGGCTTTGGCGAAGAATACAAGGTCATGGGGCTCGCGCCTTACGGCACCGACGCCTATGTCGGCGAGATGCGCGACCTCGTCCAGACCCGGCCGGACGGATGGTTCAAGCTGGCCGACGGCTATTTCGGCATGCATCGCGGCGGCGAAGGCGGGACGATGGACGAGAACCACCGCCTCGACATGCTGCGCCTGTTCACCGACAAGTGGACCGGACGATTTGGCGCGCCGCGCCAGCGCGGCGAAGAGATGACGCAGCGGGACAAGGACATCGCGCGCTCCTGCCAGATCCGCTTCGAGGAAGTCTCGATGCACTGCTTCAAGCGGTTGCACGATCTGGTGCCGACCACGCAGGTCGCCTATGCCGGCGGCTGCGCGCTCAACGGCGTCATGAATGCGCGCCTGCTGCGCGAAACGCCGTTCCAGCAGGCCTACATGCAGCCGGCTTCGTCGGATGACGGCCTGTGCGTCGGTGCGGCTCTGTGGGCCTGGCACAATGCCGCCGGCGGACGCGAGCGCTTCCACATGACCCATGCCTATTGGGGGCCTTCGCACTCCGACGAAGCCATGCGGCGCGCGGCCGAAGCGGCCCAGTGCCCGATGCGGGAGCTGTCCTCCGGCAACGTTCCCAAGGCCGTCGCCGCGCTCCTGCATGCCGGCCTGGTCGTCGGCTGGTATCAAGGGCGCTCCGAATGGGGCCCCCGCGCGCTCGGCAACCGCTCGATCCTTGCGGACCCGACCCGGCCCAACATGAAGGACGTGATCAACGCCAAGATCAAACGGCGCGAGAGCTTCCGGCCGTTCGCGCCGAGCATTCTCCAGCCGGCGGTGTCGACCTATTTCGAACAGGACGTGTTCAGCCCGTTCATGATGCACGTCGTCAAGCTGCGCCCGGAATGGCGGGAGAAGCTTCCCGCCATCACCCATGTCGACGGCACCGGCCGCCTGCAAAGCATCGCGCGCGACACCAATCCGCTCTACTACGAGCTGATCGAAAACTTCGGTCAGCTGTCAGGAATTCCGATCGTCCTGAACACCAGCTTCAACGAGAACGAGCCGATCGTCGATACGCCCGAGCAGGCGATGAGCTGCTTCCTGCGCACCGGGCTCGATGCCATTTGCCTCGGCCGCTACCTCGTGGTGAAGGGCGAGCACGCCGGACTGCTGCCGGACGCCTAAAGCATGATCCGGAAAAGTGCGCAGCGGTTTTCCGGATCATGCTCAAACAACAACCTCAAGCGCGATGACGACTGATTCCAATCTCATCGCGCTTCAGGCCGTCAGATAAGCCTCATATGCGCGCCTCAAGCCGTCTTGCAGTGAGGTCGTGGCGCGCCAGCCGAGCTTTTCGAGGCGGCTGACGTCGAGCAGCTTGCGCGGCGTGCCGTCGGGACGCGAGCTGTCGAAATCGATCTTGCCGCTGTAACCGACGATCTCGGCCACGACACGCGCGAACTCGGCGATGGTGATGTCCTCGCCGGTGCCGATGTTGACCAGCTCCGCGCCGGAATAGGTCTTCATCAGGTGCACGCAGGCATCCGCCATGTCGTCGACATAGAGGAATTCGCGCCGCGGTGTGCCGGTGCCCCAGACCACGACGCTCCCGGCACCCGCGACCTTCGCCTCGTGGAAGCGGCGGATCAATGCTGCGACGACGTGGCTCAACTCGGGATGATAATTATCGCCGGGGCCGTAGAGATTGGTCGGCATCACGCTGATGAAGTCGCTGCCATATTGGCTGCGATAGGCCTCCGCCATCTTGATGCCGGCGATCTTTGCAATCGCGTAGGGCTCGTTGGTCGGCTCCAGCGGGCCTGATAGCACCGAGTCCTCGCGCAACGGCTGCGCCGCCAGCTTCGGATAGATGCAGGACGAGCCCAGGAACAGCAGCTTCTCGGTGCCGTTCTGATGCGCGGCCTGGATCACGTTCGCCGCAATGGCGATGTTCTCGTAGATGAACTCGGCGCGCAGCGTGTTGTTGGCGACGATGCCGCCGACCTTGGCGGCGGCCATGAACACGACCTGCGGCCGCACGCGTCCGAACCAGTCGAACACGGCAGCCTGGTTGCAGAGATCGACCTCGCGCCGGTCCACCGTGACGAGCTTCACGTCCTCACGCGCCAACCGGCGCACAATCGCGCTGCCGACCATGCCGCGATGACCGGCGACGTAGACGCTCCTGCCCTTCAGCTCAAACGGTGCGCTTGCCACTGGCCGCGTCCCGCTTTGCCTCGGCCAGATCGCTCGCCATCATTTCCTGGACGAGTTCGGCGAACGTCCGCTTCGGCTTCCAGCCGAGCACCTCGCGCGCCTTGCTGGCATCGCCGACGAGAAGATCGACCTCGGTGGGGCGGAAATAGGTCGGATCGATCTTCACGACCGTCTTGCCGCTCTTCGTGTCGATGCCGGTCTCCTCGACGCCCTTGCCGCGCCATTCGATGCGGCGGCCGACCTGTGCGAACGACAGTTCGACCATCTCGCGCACCGAGCGCGTCTCGCCGGTGGCGAGCACGAAATCGTCGGGCTTGTCGGCCTGCAGGATCATGTGCATGCCCTCGACGTAGTCGCGCGCATGGCCCCAATCGCGCTTGGCTTCGAGATTGCCGAGATAGATCGTGTTTTCCAGGCCGACCTCGATGCGGGCGACGCTGCGGGTGATCTTGCGGGTGACGAAGGTCTCGCCGCGGATCGGGCTCTCGTGGTTGAACAGGATGCCGTTGGCCGCGAACATGCCGTAGGCTTCGCGGTAGTTCACGGTGATCCAGTAGCCGTAGAGCTTTGCGACGCCGTAAGGAGAGCGCGGATAGAACGGCGTGGTCTCCTTCTGCGGGATTTCCTGCACGAGGCCGTAGAGCTCGGAGGTCGAGGCCTGGTAGAACCGCGTCTCCTTCTCCATGCCGAGGATGCGGATCGCCTCCAGCAGCCTCAGCACGCCGATCGCGTCGGCATTGGCGGTGTATTCCGGGCTCTCGAAACTGACGGCGACGTGGCTCTGGGCGGCGAGATTGTAGATCTCGGTCGGCCTGATCTGCTGCACCAGGCGGATCAGATTGGTCGAGTCCGTCATGTCGCCGTAATGCATCAGGAACGGCACGTCCCCGACATGCGGATCCTGATAGAGATGATCGACCCGCGCGGTGTTGAACGAGGACGAGCGCCGCTTGATGCCGTGCACGACATAGCCGAGCGACAGCAGATGCTCGGCCAAATACGCGCCGTCCTGGCCGGTCACGCCGGTGATCAAAGCGATGCGTTTACTCATCTATGAACCTGCTCCGCAGCAACTCGACGACGGGCACTGCCCTGAACCCGCCCTTCTTTGACATATCAGCCGACCGGGTCAACCCAATACGTCGGCACAATCGTGAATTTTTCCGAAATTCGAACGCGATGCGCTTCTAGAACTGGAAGTAGATGAACTCGGCGTGCCCGAAGATACCGAACAGGATGACGTAATACGCCATTGCAACACCGACGCCCGTCGACAGCCAGCGCATGCCGCCCAGCGCGTGAAGCCGCTGCGGCCGGAACGCCAAATGGAAATCGACGACGAGCAGGATCATGAGCGAGACCGCGAGCATCACCAGCTCGACGCTTGCGAGGCCAAGCATCTTCAACGTGAAGTACGAGATCGGACCGAGATCGACCATGCTCCGCAAGGTCATGATGGCATTCGCCACGCTGCTCGAGCGGAAGAAGATCCATCCAACCAGCACGACTGACATCATCCACAGCCAACCAAGCAACCGACGTGGCGTCTCCCCGAGCCATGCTTCAGGCTGCACCAGGCGCGAAAATATCCGCTCGATCACCAGACCGAGCCCGTGCAGCACGCCCCAGGCAACGAACGTCCAGGCCGCACCGTGCCAGATGCCGCTGACGGCGAACACGATCATGAGATTGCGTGCGGTGGCGCGCTCGGAACCGCGACTGCCGCCGAGCGGAATGAACAGATAGTCGCGAAACCAGGTCGACAGTGAGATATGCCAGCAGCGCCAGAATTCATTCAGGCTGGTGGTGAAATAGGGTTGCCGGAAGTTGATCATGAGATCGAACCCCATGATCCGCGCCGTTCCCCGTGCGATGTCCGAATATCCCGAAAAGTCGCAATAGATCTGGATCGCGAACAGCACCGCGGCAAGCAGTTGATAGCCGCCGGAATATTGCGCCGGGCTCGCATAGATTCCGTTCACGACCGGCGCGATGACGTCAGCGATGCACATCTTCTTGAACAGGCCGTAGCCGACGAGGAACAGGCCGGACGTGACGTTCTGGTAGGTGAGCCGATGCGTGATGCGAAACTGCGGCAGCATGTGGCCCGCGCGTTCGATCGGGCCTGCAATCAGCTGCGGAAAGAAGCTGACATATTGCGCATAGGTGAGAAAGTCGCGCTCGGCCTCGACCTTGCGGTTGTAGACGTCGAGCGTATAGCCCACCGACTGGAAGGTGTAGAAGGAGATGCCGAGCGGCAGTATCAGGCCCAGCGCGTAATCCGGGATCACATAACCGAACAGGCCGACGGCGCCGATCACATTGGCGATCAGGAAATCCAGATATTTGACCGTGCCCAGCACACCCAGGTTGATCGTGAGCGCGACGATCATCGCGGCCTTGCGGCCTGCCTCGGTGCGCGAGCGCGCCATCATCAGCGCAGTCGCGTAGTCAACCACCGTCGTCAAGCCGAGCAACAGACCGAAGGACGGCCGCCAGCTCATGTAGAAGACGTAGCTCGCGACCAGCAGCGTGACCGGCTGGGCTCGCGGCGGCAGCGCAAAGAACACCACCAGGAACGCCACGAAAAACGCCAGGAACTCGAAGGAGTTGAAGAGCATCAGTCGAACGCTCCGCTGGCCTTCAGCAGCCGGGCGAGATCGGCGGTGTAGACCAGCGCGCCGGTCGGATTCATGTGCTGCGGATCGGCAAACAGCGCCGGCGGATAGGTGAAGTAGTCCGGGCCGAGCACGCGCATGCGCGGATGCTCCGAGATGGTGGTCAATCCAGTGCCGTCAGGCTCAGGCCAGGAAGCCGCCTCGCCCGCCCGAAAGAATGCCGGAACGAAGATCACCTGAAAGCCGTACTGGCGCGCCAGTTGCTCGAGGCGATCGCGAACCAGCGATTTCTCCGGAATCGCGCGCCGCTCGACACGGGTAGGATGATCGCTCGGAAGCGCATAGCCGTCGGGCAGCCGGTCGCCCGGATAGTGGCTCTGCGACTTGATGAAATACCAGCCGCGGTCGTCCAGCATGGCCGAGCGTTGAGCGTCCACGTCGCGGACGGCGTCCCGCAGCCGGCTTCTGTTCTGAACGAGAAACAGCGCCGCGTCTCGCGGCAGGGTGCGAAAGGGAAACAGCTTTCCGGCCAGCGCATTGTCGTCGTGGAAGACCGCCGCCAGGCCATCGGCCTCGCGCTTGCCGTCCCAGGCAATCGTGAGCAACACATGGGTGGGGATGTTGCCGGCCGCCAACGCGGCTTCCAGAATGGGAAGAAAGCGCACGTCGCCGGGCAGGCCCAGATTATAGGAGCGAAAGCCGGGTCCGAGGGCGGCATCGAGTTCCCGCGGCCGCATCGCCGACAGGACCTTGCTGAAGCCAAACATCATCACCCGATGGCGGTCCTGCGGACCGAACATCGGATTCCTCACCAGTGTCTCGAATTTCGCATCCGCAATGACGACCGAACCCGGCCTCAGGAAGGGCAGCAGCGCATGGGCTGCATAGAGCGACAGCCACACCGCGCCGAACAGCAGGATGAACGCGGCAACCGGCTTCAGCCAGGCGGTCGTTGTCGGGGCGTCTCCGTCATGTCGCGCCTCTGACGGTGAACGGGCGGAATCGATCATCTGCGCTGTCCGCTCCGGCACATGCGAGACAAGCGATATCCGATCGGAGGCCTGGTGCCGGCGCGGCTTCGACATTTCCGGTGCAACTCGCGGGACATGGCATTGGGAAAATCAGCCGCCGGCGGATGTGACGAACGAGCCGCTTTCCCGACATGCAAGGCCGCGCGCAACCTGCCCCTGGAAAATCGGAGCGGAAGCAGCCCAGCCCTGTTACCATTTTGTTACGTTCGCGCTGCGAGTACCAAAAGAACATTACAGTTTGAAGATATCGATTGCCTGCATCTACGCGTTGCGATGCATGATAACATTGGATAGACAGACCCGCGTCCGCGGCGGCGCGGCGGGGACCGATGGACGGCTCCGAGGCGATGAGAGTTCGGGGCACGGCATTGCGGCAACGGCCACATCATCACCGGCAACCGGCGGCAGAGCGCGCATGCTGACGTCCTTTGCTGATGCCGGCGAGCTCGGCGGCTGCGACATCTGCGTGGTGGGCGCAGGCCCCGTCGGCATCGCGCTGGCGCTCGCCTGCGAGCAGCACGGCCTGTCGGTGCTGCTGCTCGAATCCGGACACGAGGAGCAGGATGCATTCGCGGCGTCGCTGACCGCGGGACACGTCGCCGACGAGCAACGCCATGCGGCGACCGAGATCGCGATCCGCCGCGGGCTCGGCGGCACGTCGCGCTGGTGGGGCGGTCGTTGCGTTCCGCTCGACGATGTCGATTTTGCAAGCCGGTCGCATGCACCGGGCACTGCCTGGCCGATCCCGCATCAGGACATCTCGCGCTGGTACGATGCTGCGGCCGACTTCTTCGGCATCGGCCCCGCCCGCTTCACCACGGCGCCGGCAGCGCCCGCACTCGGTGACATCAGAACCGATCAGCTCGAGCGCTGGACACCTGACATCGACGCCGGACGCCGGCACCGCGCGCATCTTGCCAAGTCTCGGCTGATCACGGCCGTGACGGGCGCGACCGTGACGGAGCTCCTTCTGTCGGACGACAGCCGCCGTATCGTCGGGCTCGTCGCCGGCAATGCCGGCAAGACCTGCCGGATCGTCGCGCGCCGAACCGTGCTGGCCTGCGGCGGCCTCGAAACGACCAGGCTGCTGCTATGGATACGACAGAAGCGGCCCAACCTGTTTGGCGGCGCCGGCGGCGCGCTTGGCCGTTTCTACATGGGACATGCCTCCGGCAAGATCGCCGACCTCGTGCTCGCCGATCCCGCTGCCGTCGCCGCCTATGATTTCTTCGGCGATGACGGCGCCTATGCGCGGCGCCGCTTCACGCTCGCGCGCGAGGCCCAATTGCGCGAAGGCCTCCTGAACATCGCCTTCTGGCTCGACAATCCGCCGTTCCATCAGGCCGGCCACCGCAATGGCGTGCTGTCGCTGGTCTGGATGGCGCTCGCGATCCCGCCGGTCGGCCGGCGGCTGGTGTCGGAGGCGATCCGGATCATCCACGTCGGGGAGAAACCACATCGCTGGGGCAGCCATCTGCGCAACGTGATGATGTCGCCCCTCGCGACGCTGCGGAACATCGCGGCCATCGTGCATGCGCGCGTCCTGACCAAACCGCGCCGGCCGGGCTTCCTGATCAAGAGCGCGGAAGGCCGCTATGCCCTGCATTTCCTCGCGGAGCAGACGCCCATCCGCGAGTCCCGCGTCACGCTCTCGGGCCGCAAGGACGCACTCGGCGTGCCCTTCCTCGATATCGATCTGCGTTATTCGGAGGCCGATGCGCGCTCGGTGCTGCGCGCGCATGAAGTCCTCGACCAATCGCTTCGAAGCGCCGGATACGGCCGTCTCGACTACCGCGTGCCGCCGGAGATGCGGCTGACGAGCATCCTGCAGCAGGCCAGAGACGGCTTTCACCAGATCGGAACGACCCGCATGGGGCTCAGCCCCGACGACAGCGTCGTCGACGGCGATTGCCGCGTCCACGGCATCGAGAACCTCTACGTGTCATCGAGCGCGGTGTTCGCGTCGTCAAGCCAGGCCAATCCGACCTTCGCCACTGTTGCGCTGGCACTGCGGCTGGCCGCGCACCTTGCGGAGAAGGCAAAGGCCGGAGATATCGGGGTGGCCGCATGAGAATGGTGCGCGTTCCCAGGCTCGGCCGCGCCGTCTCCGCGATAGGGTTCGGCTGCGCCTCGCTCGGCTCGCGCATTTCGGCGGCCGACGGGCACCGCGCGATCGTCCGCGCGCTCGATCTCGGCGTGAGCTGGTTCGACGTCGCACCACCCTATGGCGATGGCCACGCGGAAGCTCTGCTCGGCCAAGCGCTGCGGGGACGACGCGACAAGGTCGTCATCTGCACCAAGTTCGGTATCGCCGCGCCGCAGCTGTCGCTCGCAGCGCGCCTGATCCGGCCCGCGGCCCGGCAGGCGGTTGCGACATTCCCGTCGCTGCGGCGCGTCGCATCCAGGGCGCGGTCGACCGGAACGCATGCGCCGATCGATCCCGCGACGATCGAGGCGTCCGTGACAAGCAGCCTGCGATCGCTCGGCACCGACTATATCGATGTCCTGGCGATGCATGATCCGGCGCCGGGCGACGCGGAAAATGACGAGATCTTCGCCGTCCTCCTCCGGCTCGTCGACAAAGGATATGTCCGGGCCGTCTCCATCGCCGGCGCCCCGGACAGCATCATCGCGGCCAGCCGCAGCGCGAAGCCGATCGACATCGCACAGTTTCCCGATACACCGCTTGCGAATGCGGCACCGCTTTTGCGGTCACGACTTCCGGCGCCGCCGATGTTCGTGACGCATGGCGTGTTCGACTCCGATGCTGCCGAGGCCATCGCCCGCCGCGATGGCGCGGCGCGGGATCGCATCGCCGCGATCGCCCGGCATCACGGCATCGACGGGTCAAAATCGCCAAGCGACCTGCTGCTGCCCTTCGCATTCTCGAACAATCCGGCGGGCGTGGTGATCGTCTCGATGTTCAATCCGGCGCACATCGAGCGTAACATCGCGGCCGCCACGGCGCCGCCCATGCCGGGCTTCGCGGCCGCCTTGCGCGAGGCGCTGGCGCCGATGCATCCCCACGCAAACATGCCGGCACATATCTCGACGATGGACGACTGAACCATGTGCGGAATCAACGGCAGCTTCGCCTACCGCGCGGATGCGCCCCCTGTCGACCGGGCCGAACTGCTGCGCGTGCGCGACGCGATGGCCGCGCGCGGGCCGGATGCCGCGGGTCTCTGGCTCTCCGACGACGGTCGCGTCGGCTTCGGGCATCGGCGCCTCGCCATCATCGATCTCAGCGAGGGCGGCGCGCAGCCCATGCGCGATCCCGACACCGGCAACTGGATCTGCTTCAACGGCGAAATCTACAATCATCAGGCGCTTCGCGCCCGCCTCAACCGCGACGGGATCGTGACGCGGACCCAGTCGGATACCGAGGTCCTGCTCAAGCTCTATGCCCAGCGCGGCGACGGCATGTTCGCCGATTTGCGCGGCATGTACGCCTTCGCAATCTGGGACGAGCGCCGCCGCGAAATGCTGCTGGCTCGCGACCCCTTCGGCATCAAGCCGCTCTATGTCGCGGACGACGGTGCCACCATGCGGTTTGCATCGCAGGTCAAGCCGTTGCTGCAGGCGCCGGTCGACCGCCGCCCTGAGCCGGCGGGTCATGCCGGCTTCCTGATGTGGGGATCGGTGCCCGAGCCCTACACGCTCTATCGCGGCATTCGGTCGCTGCCGCCCGGGCACTGGCAGCGCTTTGCCGACGGACGCGCCGCAACACCGGTCCGCTTCGCCAACATCGTCGATGCGCTCGGCCGCCTGCCCTCCGCCGCCGGCAGCAAGACCGACGACGCGCTCGACCAGATCGCCGCGGCCGTCAAGGACAGCGTCGCCGCGCACATGGTCGCGGACGTGCCGGTCGGCGTCTTCCTCTCGGCTGGCCTCGACTCCACCATGCTCGCGGCCTGCGCGGCGGGTGCGGGCGAGTTGCGCACGCTCACCCTCGGCTTCAGCGAATATGCCGACGGCCCCCATGACGAAGCGGGACTTGCCGACGAGGTCGCCGGCCTGCTCCACGCCAAGCACGCGCTGCACCGGATTTCCGCGCGCGATTTCGAAGGCGACCGCGACAAACTGATCGATGCGATGGACCAGCCGTCGATCGACGGAATCAACGTCTGGTTCGTCTCCAAGGCCGCCGCCGCGCAAGGCCTCAAGGTGGCGATCTCCGGCCTCGGCGGCGACGAGCTGTTCGGCTCTTATCCGAGCTTCCACCAGGTGCCGCGGCTGGTGAAGCTGATGCGGCGCGCGCCCGTCGGCGAGCGCGCCGGCATTCTGCTGCGCCATCTCGCCCAACCGTTCGCCGCGCATCTGCCATCGCCGAAATATGCCGGCCTCGCCGAATACGGCCGCAGCCTGTCGGGCGCCTATCTGCTCCGCCGCGCGCTGCACATGCCCTGGGAGCTCGGCCGGCTGATGGAGCCCGCGATGGCCAGGGAGGGCCTCGACGAACTCGCGACCATGAACCGCCTCGATGCCAGCATCGACGGGCTGGACAGCGACCGGCTCGCGGTCTCCGCGCTCGAGATGCAATGGTACATGCGCAACCAGTTGCTGCGCGACGCCGACTGGGCCGGCATGGCGCATTCGCTCGAGATCCGCGTGCCACTGGTCGACATGCCATTGCTCAGGGATTTCGTCGAGCTGCCGGACTTGGACGCGACCAGCGAGAAACGCACCATCGTCAGGCGCGTGGCACCCGAATTGCCCGAGGGCGTGCTGAACCGGCCGAAGACCGGCTTTTCCGTGCCGATCCATCAATGGCTCAATCCGGGCGCAGCCAGCGGCGTGATGCGGCATCGCGACTGGGCCAGGCAGCTCTATCGGCATTTCGCGGCGGCATGAGGTCAAGGCCATGAAGCTGCTGCACGTCGTCTCCTCCGTCGATCGCCGCTTTGGCGGGCCCATCGAGGGCGTGCTTCAGCGCGGACTGCGGCTGCGCGAAATGGGGCACCAGATCGAAGTGGCCTCCTCCGACGATCCGGGCGCGCCGCATGTGGAGGCATTCCCGCTTCCCGTGCACGCGCTCGGCCCGCCCAGACGCGGCGGCTATTACTATGCAGCGTCCCTCCGCCCGTGGCTGCGCGCCCATGCCGGAGGTTACGACGCCGTCATCGTCAATGGCCTGTGGCAGTATCACAGCCTTGCCGCCTGGCAGGTGATGCGCGAGCTGCGGCGGCCCTACGTCGTGTTCACGCACGGCATGCTCGATCCCTGGTTTAACCGCGCCTATCCGCTCAAACGTCTCAAGAAGGCGCTTTACTGGCCCTGGGCCGAATACCGGGTGCTGCGCGATGCCGCCGCCGTGCTGTTCACCAGTGAGGACGAGCGGCTGCTGGCGCGCCAATCGTTCTGGCCCTACCGGGCGCGCGAGCGTGTCGTCTCCTATGGCACGCGCCTGCCGCCGCAGGACGCAGCGCCACTGCGGGACGCCTTCCTCGCCGCCCATCCCGAATTGCGCGGCAAGCGCGTGCTGCTGTTTCTCGGGCGGCTGCACGCCAAGAAGGGCTGCGATCTCATGGTCGAGGCTTTCGCGCGCGTCGCGGCCGAGGAGCCGCATCTGCATTTGCTCATGGCAGGCCCCGATCAGACCGGCTGGGTAAGCGACCTCAAGGCGCGGGCACGCACACTCGGACTGGCCGACCGGATCACGTGGCCGGGCATGCTGGAGGGCGATGCCAAATGGGGGGCGTTTTATTCCAGCGAAGCCTTCATGCTGCCGTCACACCAGGAGAACTTCGGCATCTCGGTCGCCGAAGCCCTGGGCTGCGGCCTGCCCGTGCTGATCTCCGACAAGGTCAACATCTGGCGCGAGGTCCTGGCCGCACAGGCGGGCCTCGTCGCCGCGGACTCCGAGGCCGGCACGCTCGAGAACCTCAGGGCATGGCTGGCGCTGCCCGCGGAAGGCCGGGCCGCCATGGGCCAGCGGACGCGCGAGCTGTTCGCGGACCGGTTCAGCGTCGAGCAGATGGCGTCGGCGCTGATCGACGTGGTGAGCGCGGTACAGGCACCGCGCGTCTGATCCGGCAACATCCATCCGGGACGTGACATATCGTTTCCCAGCGACCCGCGGCATCCGGCTGCGCAAATACCTATTTTCCCGGCCAGTTTCCAGCGCCACAACAATGCATCGACCGCCTATTGTTACTTGTCGTATCGTTATAGTGATACTGTCACACGCCAAATGATATCAGGCACGCCAACATGCAGAAGGGAACGCGCTGAGGTCGATCCTGATCAGGATCCTCCCGGTCCCGGTTTCACCTCCAGTCTCGCTTCCGCCTGCAGGCGCCATGACCGATCCCCTAACCGGCTCGGCGGGCCGGGATTTGTCGGGCCGGTCGAAGCCTCGCGCTTCGCCCGCGGAAATGAGGGCGATCATGCGGGTCTTGGTGGTGGGGATCAATTACGCCCCTGATCTGATCGGCGTTGCGAAATACACCACCGAGTTCTGCGAGAGTCTGGCCGATTGGGGCCACGAGGTGCGCGTGGTTACGGCGCCGCCCTATTATCCCGACTGGAAGATTCCCGAGGCGTATCGTTCGGCGTGGTATCATCGTGAAGTCGTGAACGATGTCGATGTTATCAGGGCCCCCATCTACGTGCCGGGCCGCCCGTCCGGTGCCAAGCGCCTGCTTCACCACGCCTCGTTCCTGGTCTCGGCGGCCGCGCCGATGCTGTCGAGCGCGCTGTGGTGGCGTCCCGACATCGTGTTCGTGGTGGCGCCGTCGCTGCTGTCCGCGCCGATGGCGGCCTTCGCCGCCAGGATATCCGGTGCCTCGTCCTGGGTTCACGTCCAGGATCTCGAGGTCGATGCCGCCTTCGAGGTCGGACTGCTGCGCAGCGGTGTCACGCGCAGGCTGATGGCCACCGTCGAACGGTGGATCCTGCGGGCGTTTCATCGGGTCTCGACCATCTCGCCGCAAATGATGGGCCGCCTCGAGCACAAAGGCATCGGGCGCGCCCGGCTGCGCGAATTCCGGAACTGGATCGATACCAGCCTCGTCGTGCCCGGCGACCACCAGACCCAGCTCCGTTCCGAGCTGAAGCTGGCGCCGAGCGACATCGTGGCGCTCTATTCGGGCGCGATGTCGAACAAGCAGGGCCTGGAGCTGATCATCGAGGCCGCCGCGGCGCTCAGGGACAGCCATCCCGCGGTCAAGTTCGTCCTTTGCGGCAACGGCCCGGTCAAGCCAGCGCTGATGCAGATGGCCGAGGGACTGCACAACGTCCGCTTCCTCGACCTCCAGCCGCTCGATCGCGTCTCCGAGCTTCTGAGCACCGCCGACATTCAGTTGCTGCCGCAGAAGGCCGCGATTTCCGATCTGGTGTTGCCGTCCAAGCTCGCCGGCATGCTGGCCTCGGGCCGCCCGCTGATTGCGATGGCCGAGCCCGGCACGGGCATCGCCACCGAGGTCGATGGCGCGGGTCTCGTCATCGCACCCGGCGATGCCGGCGCGCTCGCGGCCGCCGTGGTGACCCTTGCCAGGGACGCGCCCTTGCGCGCCAGCCTCGGCGCAGTCGCACGCGCCCGCGCCGAACTGAAATGGGACCGCATCTCGATCATCCGGTCGCTCGAACGCGAATTCATGGCGCTTCCCCAGCGCGCCGCCGCAACCGCCCAGAGCGTCCCGCAGCCGGCGACACCGGTGCGCTCGATCGAGCATGTCGCGACCGGCAGCCGGCGGCGGCCGGATGCGCCGGGCCGGCTATTCTCGAGACATTCGATGCGCCCTAAGGCGCGGGGCGTCGGCTCCGGAAAAGACTGAGATCAACGCAACTTGCGTGCCGGCATGAAGCAGCTTCGCCCTAGCGGCGCAAATATCGATATCCGACATACAGCGTCGTGAGGTTCACCACCGCCTCCGCCGCCACGAAGGCGAAGACGTCGAACAGCGAAACCAGCACATAGCTGGCCACGATTCCAGCGGCAGCGCCGATGGCGAGCGCCCGGGCAGCGGCCACATAGGCGCCTAGCGCAGCCATGCCCTGCCACATCATCAGCACCAGCGCCATCGTCAGGATCGTCGGTGCGAAGCTGGCAATGACGATCGCGGCCCGATGCAGTCCGGCATCCGAAACCATCGCCGCGATGCCGGCAATGGACGTCGCGCCGACCGAAAATACCACGGCGCAAAGCAGCGTCATTTTCTGCGCGCCCAACATCCCGGCAAGGCCCGGCTTTCCAACCGCTGACAATCTCTCGACCAGGCTCGGGAATTCGACCCGCAGGACGAAGCCCAGGATCTGATTGGCCGCCGACAGGATCTGCTTGGCGTACACGAACAACGCGGTCGTCTCCGCACCGAGATAGGCCGCGCTCAACACCAGTTGAGCGCGCATGACGATCTGTCCCGGCACGATCTGGAACGCGAGCGCGGCGCCGTCCTTGATCGCGCGCACCTGACCCGCTCGTGTCAATCCATGAAAGCGGGGATACCAGCCCTTGCGCGCCAGCGCCGTCCATTGCGCAACGACGGTCAGGAGATACCCGATCGAAAAGGCGCCGCCGAGGATCGCACCGGCGCTCTCATGCGATCCGTACATCGCCAGCATCAGGCCGACGGCATTGATGATGTAGGCGACCGAGCCCGTGATCCCGCTGATGCCGCTCAGCCTCAGCCCGTCAAGCAGGCCGACGCCATTGACGGCCCACAGCAGCAATCCCGGAAAGGCCAGCGACAGATACCATTTCGAAAATTCATCGGAGGAAAACGCGACGACATACGCAGCACCGGCGACACCGATGATCAGCGCCGTCAGGATCCTGATCGCACTGGTATCGCAAAAGAGCTGCCACACCCTGGATCGCGGCCTGCCCTCGGCGGTCATCTGTGCGACGGCCCGTGCGAGCGTGATGCTTGCACCGGCGTCCACGACGATGATGCCCAGAATGGCGAAGGAATAATGCGTGCCGAACTCGGCAAGAAGCTCGTATCTGCCGGCCGCCACGAGTGCGGTCTGGACCAGGAAGATCGCCCCCTGACCGAGCGCCAGCCCCGCGATCAACATGCCGATGTTGACGAATTGCGACCATCGGTCCCGGACCAGCCTCAGCCGTGCGGCGAGCCAGCCTCCGGTGAGTGGGGACGAAGCGCCGTTCTCGGCAGGACTGGAGCTCGCGGCACTGGTTTCAGGCATGGCACCTTCAGACGGACCGCGTCCCATTCGTCCGGTCGTCGGCAGGCAGCCCGGATGCAGCCCGTCATATGGATTGATACGATCACAGGCATATAACAGAGCCCGTGATATCTTTGTCGAAAGCAAATCGTCCCGCGAAACGTCTTCCCCGAAGCCCGCAGCGCCCCAGGCCACGGAAGAAATGTCACAGTCCTGTGCAGTTCGGCACCTAGACGATGCGGATCGTATCTGGATCCGACGCGATCCCTGTATGACAAATTGACGTCATCGGCGCGGGCGCGATGATGAAAGCGAGTGGGTTCATGAGCCTTGCCGTCGTCATCCTGACATACAACGAAGAGCGCCACATCGCGCGGGCCCTCGCCTCGATTGCCGGTATCGCGACCGAGGTCTTTGTCGTCGACAGCTTCTCGACCGACCGGACGGTCGAGCTGGCACTGACGCACGGCGCGGCCGTGCTGCAGAACAAGTTCGTCAATCAAGCCAAGCAATTCCAGTGGGCGCTCGACAATGCCCCGATCACGGCCGAGTGGATCATGCGGCTCGACGCCGACGAGGTGATCGAGGCCGACCTCGCAGCCAGGGTTGGCAACGAATTGCCGCGCCTCGGCAAGGACATCGTCGGGATCAATCTCAAGCGCAAGCACATCTTCCTCGGACGCTGGATCCGCTATGGCGGCCGCTATCCGCTGTTGATGTTGCGGATTTGGCGGCGAGGCCACGGCCGCGTCGAAGATCGCTGGATGGACGAGCACGTCGTCGTATGGGGCGGCCGTACCGTGACATTCGAGGGCGGCTTCGCCGACCACAATCTCTTCGACCTGACGTCCTTCACCGACAAGCACAACAGATATGCGACGCGGGAGGCGATCGAAGTCCTCAACGGGCGATACAAGCTGTTCAAGAGCGACGTCGAGCTGACGGCCAAGGAGGCATCACGTCAGGCCGCCGTCAAGCGCTGGATCAAGGAACGGCTGTACAACAGGATCCCCTATCAGATCAGCGCCCCCTCCTATTTTCTCTATCGCCTGATCTTCCAGCTCGGGTTTCTCGACGGCAAGCAGGGCCTCGTCTATCACGGATTGCAGGGCCTCTGGTATCGCTTCCTGGTTGGCGCCAAGGTGGCCGAATTCGAAGCCGCAATCGTCCACATCGAGGACCGGGCGGAAATGCGCGCCGAGCTCCGCCGTCTCACCGGCTTCGATCTTTGACGCTTGCTACAGCTTCCTGAAGTATCCGTTGATGAACATACCCTTGTCCATCAGGGACGAGACCCCCAGAAATCCTTTCAAGGCGAGCGACGGCACCGGTGACAACGCGCCGAACCTCCTCTTGAATTTTCGATAGTCGAATCTGCTCACCGTCTCGAACTTTATGGCCTGAAAGCCGCGGCTTGCGAACGCCTCGTCCAGACTCTTCACGGTAAAATAGTTCAGGTGCTCCGGCGGCGAAATGAACATGTCGTCCTTGCCCTGAAGCATCGAGAGGTAGGAACGGAAATGCGGGATGGCGATCGCGCAGACCCCGTTCTTCCTGAGCAGCACATGCAGACTTCCGATCGGGTCGGCATCCATCGGCAGGTGCTCGAGGACTTGCGACAGCAGGATCGCGTCGTAACTCCCTGAATTCCTCCGCGCGAAATCCGCGTCGAACGGCTCTGCCTTCGGCTCAAAGCCGGTCATCCGAGCGTGGATCTTCCGCGACGCCTCGCCGAGTTCGATCGCGTCAACGGAGAAGCCCGCGTCCAGCAGCGCCCTGGAAAAAAAGCCGTAGCCGCTGCCGACGTCCAGCGCTCTGGTCCCCGGCGCCAGGCTCTTCAGGGTCTCGGCTATCCGCTTTGCATCAACCGTCGAGTTCGGAAACTCGACCTCTTCCTGGACGGCCTGCTTGTACTGATCCAAGGGGTCGTCGGCGCGAAGGCTGAGCTCCAGGGCGCTCTGCGGGCTCGTGTAGAACTCGTGCAGCTCCTGCTCACTGGGCACAGGAAAGACGAAGGCGCCGCCGCAGTTCGAGCACCTGAAAAGCGGATAAGGCCGGTTGTTGTGCTTGGACCGCTTGGAGAACCAGTATTCGGGCTGAGGGTGCCGGCAGAACAGACAATCGTCAGGGAGGTCCGAACGATCGATCTTGCCGTGCGATGACTGCTGCGAGAGCATGCGTTCAATTCCCAATTGCGATCCGTCTGGCTTGATCAGGCCGGCCTGGCCGCGAAGATGTGCGATGCGTCAGTCCAGCTCAATTTGAATCCGCTGCGCTTGAGGATTTCCTCGATGCGCTTTGGATCGTCGGCCCGACCGCTGCAATCGAGAATGCCGAAATGCACCTCGACGAAGACGTTGCGCAAGCGCTTGTTGGCAAGCGCTCCCTGCAGCCCCTTCAGCACCGACAATTCGTGCCCTTCGACGTCGACCTTGATGATATCAGGCAGTTCGGCCTTACCGCCTTGAATGGCGTCATCGCCGGTCAGCAACTCCACCTCGACGGCGCCCTTGGGAACGGACTCGCCGGGCTGGAGCACCCGCGATGTCGTGCCGTCGCCGCCATCCCCTAGAAATGTCCTGCGCTCGGTTCTGTCCGACAAGCCGAATGGGCGGATCTCGACATTCGGCCGCTCGCCGCAAGCGGATCGCAGCCTGGGCAGGTTCATCGCGTCGGGCTCGAATGCGAAGACCTTGCCGGAGGGGCCGACCCAATCAGCGAAGCTTGCCGTGTAGAGCCCGACATTGGCGCCGACGTCCCATACGACGTCACCCTGGCGACAAGCCAGCATGAGCTGCTTCGAAAACGGACTTTCGTAATCCCTGGTGAAGCGGCCGAGCATCCGCGGCACGCCGGCGGCACGCGCCGCGCGCCGGAGCTGAAGGACATACCTATTGGACATCAACGACACGGCCGTCTCCCAACCAAATGCGCCGCGCAGGCTCATAACAGAACTCGGGACAGATGCAACGTAGCGCGTGCACTTGTTATGTTATTGACGTCGCGTTCGACGCCTTCGTCATCTCGCTGTCGTCTGCGCGGCGCGAAATCATCGCGTGTCACAGTCCTGTACAATTGACGTCGTACAGGACGGGGTCGGCTCGGCGACTGAGCCTCCGGACAGACGCTGTTTGACCAATGCGTGACGAAGCACAGATACTTGATCGCGCCCTCTCCCTGCATAACAAGGGGGATATCACCGGTGCTGCCAAGCTGTATCAACGCATCATCAGGACCAATCCCGGCAATCTCCACGCCGTACATTTCCTCGGCCTCGCCGAGGCTGCATCGGGAAACATCGCGCGCGCCAAGCTGCTGATGCAGCGGTCGCTGCAGGCAAACCCGGCCAATCTGCAGTTCTTCGAGAATTATGCCGCCGTGCTGCATCGGGCCGGCGAGCACGACGAGCTCATCCGGCTCTGTCAGCACGGCCTGCAATTGTCGCCCAACAGCCTCGAGCTCCTGCACGCCGCCGGAGCCGGCTATCTCGCGCTCGGCCGCTTCGCCGAGGCGATCGAGCGGCTGACGCGGCTCGTGGCGCATCATCCCCGTCATTTTCCGGCACACTTCATGCTCGGCTCCGCGCTGGCCAAGACCCGGCAGTACGAGCCTGCCCTCGCCGCCTATGAGCGCGCGCTGCGCCTGCGGCCGGAGCTCGCTGAAGCTCATCTCGATATCGGCACGATCCATTTTACGAATGGCCGCCACGGCGAAGCGCTCCTGTCCTACGACCGCGCGCGCGCGCTCCGGCCCGATCTCGCCGAGGCTTCGCTCGGCCGTTGCCATGCGCTGATCCAGCTTGGCCGGCGCGAGGACGCGCTCGCCGCGGCGGACGAGGCGCTGAGGTTTCGAGCCGATCTCGCCGAGGCCTGGGTTGCCCGCGGCAATGCGTTGCTCGATCTCGATCGTCGGGATGACGCCGAAGCCGCCTACGACCGCGCGCTCGCGATCGGGCCGGAATTCGCAGCCGGCTGGAGCGGCAAGGGTAACGTCTTGCTTCGTTCCGGGCGCCAGCAGGATGCCGAGACCGCATTCGACCGCGCCATCGCCGCGGATGCCGATTTCGCCGAGGCCTGGCTCGGCCGCGGGACCCTTGCACTGTCGCTCGGCCGTCACGTCGATGCTCTTGCCGCACTCGACCGGGCGACAGCTCTCAACCCGAGCCTTGCGGGCGCCTGGCTCGCCAAGGGCCAGGTCGCCTATCTCGAGAAGCGTTACGACGAAGCGCTCGCCGCCTGGACCCGGACACTCGCGCTCAATCCGGATCAACCTTCAGTCGCGGCCGCGTGCCTGCGGGTGAGGATGCACCTCTGCGATTGGTCCGGCTTCGAGGCGGCCTGCACCTCGCTGCGGACCTCGGTCCAGAGCGGCAAGATCATCTCGCCCTTCATGTTCGTCGCGGTGCCGTCCACACCGGCCGAGCAGCTTCGATGCGCTCGCACGTGGATCGGGCACAATTTCCGCAACACCGCTCCGGCCATTCGAAGCAGTTACGGCCACGGCCGCATCCGGCTGGCCTATCTCTCCGCCGACTTCCACCAGCACGCGACATCGCAACTGATGGCTGGTGTGTTCGAACATCATGACAGGGCGCGCTTCGAGGTCACCGCGATCTCGATCGGGCCCAATGACGGCTCGGACATGCGCCGGCGGATCGAGGCCGCCTTCGACCGCTTTGTCGATGCCAAACCGCGTGGCGACGCCGAGGTTGCCGAGCTCGCGAGAAGCCTCCAGATCGATATCCTGGTCGACCTGAAGGGATTCACCCAGGATGCCCGCACCGCCATCCTGGCGATGCGCCCCGCTCCGATCCAGGTCAACTATCTCGGCTTCCCCGGCACCATCGGCGCCGACTTCATCGACTACGTCATCGCCGACCGGCACGTCATTCCCGAGCACGACGTCTCGGCCTATGCGGAAAAGGTCGTCTGGCTTCCCGAGAGTTATCAGGCCAACGATCGCAACCGCGCCGTCGCGGATGTGCCGGCCGTTCGCGCCGCGCACGGTCTTGCCGACGACGCCTTCGTCTTCTGCTGCTTCAACGACAACTACAAGATCACGCCGGACGTCTTCTCCTCGTGGATGCGGATCCTGACCGCCGTCGACAACGGCGTCCTATGGCTGTTCGAGGACAATCCGGGGGCAGCGGATAATCTGCGGCGTGAGGCGGCGGCACGCGGCATCGCGCCGCAGCGCCTGGTCTTCGCCGGCCGGCTCCCGACGCCGGAGCATCTGGCGCGGCATCGCTGTGCCGATCTCTTCCTCGATACGCTTCCCTATGGCGCTCACACCACGGCGAGCGATGCGCTCTGGACCTGCCTGCCCGTGCTCACCTGCCTGGGTGACACATTCGCCGGCCGCGTCGGCGCGAGCTTGCTGCACGCCATCGGCCTGCCGGAGCTCGTGACGACGACGCCGGCCGCCTACGAACGATTGGCAATCGACCTCGCCCACGATGCTCACAGGCTCGCAACTCTCAGGGCAAAGCTCGCCCTCAATCGGTTGCGGGCGCCCCTGTACGACACCGCGCGCTACACGCGCGACCTCGAGACAGCCTACGCCGCCATGATGGAGCGGCATCTGGCGGGACTGCCGCCGGACCATATCCGGGTGCCGGGAACGGCCGAATGCCCATGACCGCCGCCTCCGGACGCACCGGGACGATGGCGATCCTGATGTCGTTCTGGGCATGGTGCGGCCTGCTGTGCTTTCCCATGATCGGCCTGACCGAGGACTATCTGGATGCTCCGACCGCGTTCGGATCTGGCGGCGCCGTTCTGATCGGGCAGACCGCGGGGCTGGTCCTGTTCCTGACGGCCGTGACCCTGGCGCGGCCATTCCAGCTTCTCGCCAGCCTGACGCGACTGAGCCTCGCGCAGGCCGCGATCGTCGTCATCATCTATCTCTCGCTCGGGCTGCAATTGCAGGGCGACGAAGGATCGACGTTCATCGGCATCTTCTACACCAGCCTGCTGATGATGACGGCCCTGACGCTGTCTGTCGTATGGACGCTGGAGCCGAATGATCTGGAAAGCGGCCTCGGCATGGCCTCCATCATCTTCTGCGTGTTCGGCATCTCCGCCCTCGCCGTGCTCGGCCTGCCTGAGAACCGCAACGTGGGGGGCATCCAGCCGAACCTGTTCGCCGCACCTCTCCTGATCGCATTCATCTTATCCCAGTTTCGCCCCGGCCTCATCAGCCTCGCCGTCAGGATCGCGTGCTTCGCGATGGTGGCGCTGGTCAGCTCGCGCTTCGCGTTGATCGGCTGCATCACCGCCCTGCTCGTCTACGAGCTGACCTACAGGCCGCTCAGCGCGTGGAAGCTCGCAGCACTGGTTCTCGTCGTGGTGTCCGGCATCATTCTCTGGCCGCAGATCGCCAGCATGCTGGCGCTCGACGATCCCAGCCGGGACGCGTCCTCGGGCTTTTCGGGACGCGACGAATATTGGTACAGCGCGCTCGCCGCGATCACGGATCACCCGTTCGGCATCGGCTTCAAGCGCGCGACGGCCGCGGAGGCCGGTCACAACGGTTATCTGAAGACCGTCGTCGAATTCGGCGTCGTCGGCGGCGGACTGATCATCTTCCTGCTTGCCTGCACCATTGCCGCTGCAACCCTCGATGTCGTGAAATCGGCGGGCAGGACCCTGCAGGATCATCGCTTTGCCTGCGCGCGCCTGGCCGGATTGGTCGCTCTCGCCTTCGGCGCCTTCTTCCAGCCGCAACTCCTGAGCCTCGGCGACGCCTTCGGTGTGTCGCTGCTGCTGCTGCTGTTCAGACCCCGGACAAAACCGGCCCCGCACCGCGCGCCGGTGACGCGGTTGCACGCCCCCGCAATGCCGGGCTAGGCGCTCACTTCGTCGGCTGCCGCTGCGCCGAGATGCCGAGCACGAGCCGCATCCTGTCGGTGCTGCTCGCGGCAGGCTGCACCACCAGTTCGTCGATGAACAGGAACGGCATGCCTGCCTCCAGATCATAGAGCAGCGGCTGAAGCGCGGCGGAGGCGAGCTCGATGTTGAACGTCGCCGAGACGAAGCCGGATTTGGCGAGCGGCCCCTGCGTGTCGACCTGCGACGACAGCGTGTTGCCGTTGACGCGTTTGGCAGCCGCGAGCACGCGCTGGAGCAGCATGGCGCTTGCGACCGAAGCCGTCTGCCCCTCGAGGAATGCCGACCCAATCGGCACGCTCACGTCGCTCCTCGCCGCGGAGCGCTGCGCCGGATGCCGGGTTTCCAGCGTCTGGAGGATCTCCGCGGCCGAGGCCGCAGCATCGCGGCTGCCGAGGATCTCGACCACGGTCTGCACCGTCGTGAACGCAAGCAGCACCACCAGCGCCGCATAGGCCGCGACCGCGGCGATCGGAAAGCGGGTGAGATAGCCCTCGAACTTCTGCATGGAGATCATGTGCCCGATCCGAATTGCGGTTTGATCCTGGTCTCGATGTGGAAACGCTCGCCGGATTCGTTGGCGGCGCGCGTCGTCGGGGCGAAGAATCCGGCGCTCGCAAAATGCGGCGACCGCTCCAGGATCTCGATCAGCGACGGCGCATCATGGGTCAGGCCCGTGATCTGGAGCTTGTCGCCCTCGATCCGCAGCTCGGTCGCATAGGTGTGGTCAGGCAGGATGCCGGACAGCTCTTCCAGCACCATCACCGCCGACGGCATCGTCTGCTTGCGGCGCGCCAGAAGTTCGATCGCCGAGCCGCCCGGGCCGCCCTGGCTGCCGCGCGCGATGGCGCGCCGCTCGGCGATCCGGCGCTGGATCTGCTGCTGCTCGGCATCGTAGGAGTCGGTCACGATTCCGCCAAGGCCGATCGAGAGTATCGCCGGCACGCCTGCGATCGCGAGCACCGCGATCAGCGCGAAGCGGAGGCGACTTGATCCCGTCTGCCCACCGATGCGCTGATGATGGACGGCGATGCGCTCCATCCCGGGCGTCGCCGTCGAGATATCGACAGCCGTAGCGCCGAGATCGAGCAGGGCTTGCGACAACGACGTCACGGCGGCACGCGCCGTCGCCACCACCGTTAGCTCGACATGGTCGTCGGCGATCGGCTGTGGCGGCGTCCAGTGAAAGACCGCCTCCGCCGGGCTCCAGGGCGTCAACCGGTCGATCTGGGCGCGGATGATGCCGTCGAGGAATTCGACCGCGCGGCCCGGCAGCTCCAGCGGACGAAACACGAAGCGCGAGGGACGAAGCGCGAGGTCGACGATCGCCCCCTTCATCGCCGCGGACCATTCCGGCGACAGCGGCGTACTGATCGCGCCGTCGACGATGCCGATGCGGACAGGCGGCAGATCGGCATCCTTGCTCGCCTTCGAGACCAGGCGCAACGTGAGAGCGCCCTCCTCGTCCTCGCTGATCGCGATCTGCTGCGCGCCGCGCGCGCGTTCGAGCCGCGCGCTCACCGTGTTTGCAACGCTGTCGATCCACAACGACAGCGCGGCTGCGATTTGACCAGGAATACTCATCTCACCTCTCGCGGCCGTGGCCGCCCTCCCCGCTCCGGATCGACCTCGTCCGTCCACGCCAGCACGCGGAAGGCTTCCGTCTCGCCCGGCCCCGGAATCTGGATCACCGCCTCCGGCATGCGCTGCCGGCCATCCGGCAGCGTGATCCGCATGCGCACGCGATAGGCATCGCTTGCGGATATCGTCGCGCCCGGCTGCCGGCCGCCGAGCGCACCGATGACGAACTCCGGATTGTCGGGCGGCAGATCCGCGCGCTGATTGAGGAAGGCATCGAGCTTTGCCGTGCTCATGTCCGGCAAGGCTGCGATCACTTCCGGCGCGGCATCGAGCACATTGACCTCGGCCATGCCGCTATAGACGGTCACGAACGGCATCGCGCGTTCGACCAGCGCGACCGGCAGGCCGAGCACCAGCCACATTTCGTCAACGCTGCTCAACGGGGCCTGCCGCGGCACGTAAGCGAGGCCCGCCGCGTTGTAAGCCGCCAACTCCGCATTCTGCCGGTCCGATCGCGGTGGGCGACGCCACGCGATGACGCGCGCGGCATAATCGTCCGCTGCTTCAGCCGGCGCGCCGAGCGCCCTGAACAGGCCGGAGATCATCGCGCGCGGCGCCAGGTTGAGATTGATCCGCGCCGATTCCGACATGTATTCGACGCGCACGGATGCACCCGCGAGGCGAAAGCCAAATCCGCCATGGCTCGGACGCCGCACCGTCGCGGGCGCCGACAATTGATAGGCGGCGAGTTCTACCCCGGCCGAGCTCAGCATCTCCCATTGCGTCGCGGCGTCCAGTGCCGAGAGCGCATTGGCCGATTGCGCGATGTAGACCGACGCGACAGTCGCAAGTGCAGCAAGCCCCGCGAGCAGCCACAACGTCGCGACGACGATGAAGCCGTCCTGTGCCGCAAGCTTGCGCCGGAGTCGAAGGCCCTGACTGGTCATCATGTCGGCCCGTCATTGGCTTGTGGCTGCGCTTCTTCCTGTTGGATCGTCGACGGGTCTGCCCGCGGGGCACCCCTTTCGACATGGATCCGCGCTGCGCTCGAAATCACGGTCCCGCGTTCGACGTCCCTGATGTCGAAGCGGACCGCGGTCGGTAACTCGCCGGTCTCGAGCCAGCGGCCGCCCCATTTGGAGTCGAGACCGGCATAGGCAAAGCTGATGCGATAGGGCATGCGCAGCAGCACGACGGGATCGGCGAACTGGATCTGATCGATCCGGGGATCGCCGGCCTGCAGCAGCACGAAGGGCGCGCGCATGCGGACCAGCGCGGCGCCGCGACTGTCGTTGACCTCCGCGATGCGAACGATCTCCAGTCCCGGGCGGCCGTTCGGACCAAGCACGGAGCGAACGAACATCACGCTTTGCTCAGAGCCGCGAAACAGCGGCAGATTGTCCGACCGCGTCACATAGTCTGCCGCCGACAGATCGGTCGTGAGGCGGTCGAGCGCAACCGCGACCTGCTCGTTGCGCTGGGCGCGGATGATGCCGCGATTCCAGCTCGGCAGCCATTGCGCGGTGACCGAGGCCAGCGCGCCCATGATCAGCCCCATCAGCGCCAGGGCGACCAGCGCCTCGAACAACGTGAAGCCGTCTTCAGCGCGCCATGTCCCGGTGTGATTCATCGGCTCCCGCCCCTGCCCTGCAAGCGGATCGTCTCGAACGACACGATGGCCCCGCCGGGCGCCTGCACGCGCAGTTCGACGCGCTGCGGGACGAACCGCGACTCCGGCACGACAGGCACATCGTCCGTGAACGGCGTCATGCGCATCTGCCAGCGGTGGCCCGCGACCCGTCCGCGCAAATCGCCGGGCATCGGCTCGCCCGCGCGCGGCAGGGTCGAGACCACGACGCGCGCCGCGTTGACCAGCGCAGCGTGCTGCTCGAGCTTCCAGGCGCCGCGCGAATTGGTCGCGACCAGCGTTCCGATGGCGGCCAGCCCGATCGTCACCAGCGCGAGCGCCACGACGGCCTCGATCATGGTGAAGCCGGCCTCGCCCCGGCGGCTAGAGGACGTCTTGCGCGACAATGTCCACGCCTCCCGTCAACCAGTTCACACGCACTTCGACGGCACTGCCGAGCCGCGTCAGCCGGATCGTGCCGCCGCAGGACATGCCGCTGGCAAAGAAGCTGATGGTCGAGAGCGCCGGCCGGCCGTTGCAGCGCTGCGGCAACAGCGCATCGAACACCACGTCCTCCGGCACCCGGACCACCCAGGGCCCCGATCCCGACCGCACGGTGCGCGAGCGCGCGTCGACCACGGCGTTGACGGCGCCATAGCGCGACAGCGCGGCGCTGCGGTCGGCCTTGAGCAGGGCCGCGACCTCGATCGCATACGCCTCCAGCCGTGGCCGCGACGTCGCCGACGGAAAGCGCGGCAGCAGCACCGCGGCGAGCATCGCGACGATGGCGAGCACGCAGACCATTTCGAGCAGGGTGAAGCCGGCTTCGCCGGTGTCAGTTCTGTCCGGAGGTGAGATCGGCCGATGTCCCCGTCCCGCCTTCCTGCCCGTCGGAGCCGAGCGAGCGGATTTCGTAGGGCGCGCGTTCTGCGGGCTGCTTGTAGACATAGGGATTGCCCCACGGGTCGTTGGGAACATTGCCGCCCTTCAGGTAAGGGCCATTCCAGGACGCCACGCCGCTGATCGGATGGGCGAGCGCACCCAGCCCCTCCGAGCTGCTCGGGAAGCGGCCGGCGTCGAGGTAGAAGAGATCGAGCGCGCTGCTGAAGCTCTGGATCTGGATCTTGGCGGCCTTGACGCGGGACTCGCTGAGATAGTTCAGCACCCGCGGGCCGACCAGCGCCATGATCATGCCGATGATGGTGATGACGACGAGCATCTCCACCAGCGTGAACCCCTCCTCGCCGCGTCGCCGGCGGCGTCGCCTCGGCGGAGCGAACAGGGCCTTCCCTGGCAAGCGGATCATGTGAACTCTCCCCTTCTCAACCGACGACTTGCGTCACTGACAGCAGCGCCGTCATGACCGACACGATCAGACCGCCGACCACGACACTGATCAGAATGATGGCGGCGGGCCCGATGATGGCGACGACGCGATCGAGCTGCCGCTGCAGCTTCTCCTCGTAGAACTCCGCGACCCGGCCCGACAGCGTCGGCAGCTGCCCGGTCTCCTCGCCGAGCCGCAGCATCCGCACCGCGACCGGTGGCAGCACGGCCGAGGCGGTCAGTGCCTCGGCCAGCCTGCCGCCGTGGCGCACGCGATCGGCCATCGCCGCCCAGGCCGGCGCATTGCCGGTCGCGGTCATGATGTCGATCAGGATGCGCAACGTCGCCGTCAGCGTCACGCCGCTGCCGAGCAGGATGCCGAGGTTGCGCGAGAACAGCGCGGCGCGATGGAATTCGACCACGGTCGAGATGACGGGCAGCCGTGCGATCTGGGTCACGATACCAGCGCGAACCGACGGCCTGCGCCAGGCCAGCCAGCCACCGATGACGGCGATGGCGACCGCGGCGCCGACCTCGAAGCCGTGGCCGCGCAGGATGTCCGACAACGTCAGGAACACCTCGATGACCGGATCGGTCTTCGCATTGAAGTCGCGCAGCACAGCGGAGAACTGCGGCAGCACGAACGTCACGAAGAAGATCAGGACGCCACCGGCCGCCAACAGCACGAAGGCCGGATATTGCAGGGCGCCGGTCACCTTGCGGCGCAGCGCCTCGGCCCGCACGCGTTCGGTCCCGATCGTCTCCAGGATGTGGTCCAGCCCGCCCGACAGCTCGCCGACCCTCACCAGGGCAATATACATCGGCGGGAACAGCGTCGGCTCGCGCGCCAGCGCCTCGGCAAAGCTTTCACCGGACAGGATCGCGGTCTTGATATTGTTGACGACCGGACGAAGCCGGCTGACATCCGTATCGCCGGCGAGCAGTTCCAGCGCATCATTCAGCCGGGCCCCGGCCTTGAGGAGCAGCGCAAGGTCGCGGGTGAAGATCGTGACGTCGGCCGGTCCCGGCTTCGACAGCGTCAGCGACGCCAGCGAGAGCGACCAGCCCCTGGCCTCCTCCTCGGGGCCGGCATCGATCGCGACGAGGCCGAGATATTCGATGCGCTGGGCCACCTCGGCCAGGTTGGCTGCCGTGATCGATCCGGAGACCACCTCTCCCTTCTGCGTCAGCGCGCGATAGCGAAAGTTCGGCATCCCGTCACCGCACGGTGGTCACGCGAAGGATCTCCGCGGCGGAGGTCATGCCCGACAGGCACTTGGCGAGGCCGTCCTCGATCATCGTCGTCATGCCGTTGCGGATGGCGACCTTGTCGATGGACTCCCAGTCGGACTTCTCCTCGACCAGCGCGCGGACCTCCTCGTTCATTTCCAGCACTTCGAACACACCGATACGGCCGCGATAGCCGACATTGCCGCAGCGTTCGCAGCCGGCGGGTTCGAAGATCACGTTGCCGACGGACAGGCCGACCGCCGTATAACGCGGATCGGCCTCGACGTCGGCATGGGTCAGCGGCCGGCTGCTCTTGCAGCGGTCGCAGAGCTGGCGCACCAGGCGCTGCGCGATCACCGCGCGCAAGGTCGAGCGCAGCAGGAAGGCTTCGACGCCAAGATCGAGCAGACGCGGCACGGCGGCGGCCGCCGTCTCTGTGTGCAGCGTGGTCAGTACGAGATGGCCGGTGAGCGCGGCGTGTACGGCGACATGGGCCGTCTCGGAGTCGCGGACCTCGCCGACCATGATTACGTCGGGGTCCTGGCGCACGAAAGAGCGCAGCGCGGTCGCAAAGGTCAGGCCGATCGACGGCTTGGCCTGGGACTGCGAGACGCCGGGGATCTCATATTCGACGGGATCCTCGATAGTCAGGATTTTTCGAGTCGGCTCGTTGAGCAGCGACAGCACCGTGGCGAGCGTCGTGGTCTTGCCGCTGCCGGTGGGGCCGGTGACGATGATCATGCCGTGCGGCAGCGCCAGCATGCGCCGCAATTTGGCTTGGTCGCCGGCCAGGAAGCCCAGCTTGTCGACCGACAGCAGCGCCCGGTCGCGCGGCAACAGGCGGATGACGGCGGATTCGCCATGTTGTGTCGGCATGATCGCGACGCGCACGTCGAGTTCCGATCGCGCCGCCCGTACCCGCGCGCCGCCGTCCTGCGGCAGCCGGCGCTCCGCGATGTTCAGGCCCGCCAGGATCTTGATGCGTGAGATCACCGCCGCCGGAGGAACGCCGTTCGGCGTCGCGACAATACGCAACAGGCCGTCGACGCGCATCCGTATCACCAGCGAGGTCCGGCCCGGTTCGATGTGGATATCACTGGCGCGCAGTTCGACCGCGGTCTCGAACATGTCGTTGACGGCGCGGACCACGGGCGCGCCGCTGGCGAGGTCGCGCAGATTGTCGATATCGTCATCCTGCACCGCCGCGCTGACGGTGCTCTCGGCGCTGCCGCTCTCCTCTTCGCCGAGGCGCTGGTCGAGCGCGGTGGCGATGTCCTCGAACGACGCCACTCGAATGGTGGGCGCGATTCCGAGCACGATCCCCGCCGCCAGGATGGACGCGCGGTCGGTCGGATCCGCCAGCACCAGCGTCGGCGCTCCGCCTGCCGCCTGGCACGGAAACACCGCCATCTCACGCAGGAACCGGCGCGAGAACTGCTGCACCCGGGATTCCGCCGCCATCATCTCCTGAAGCGTGATGCGCGGCAGCTCGAAGAACAGCGCGACTTCGTCGGCGAATTCGCTCGCCGACAATTCGCTCATCTCCCACAACTTGCGCAGGCCGCCGTCGGTCGGACCGGAGCCGTTAAGCCTGCCGAGCTTGTCCGCATCCGCTTTCAGGCCGGTCTTCTGGCTGAAACGAGCTGCGAACTCGCGCGCATTCGGGGAGGCCATGAACGTCTACCGCAGTCACTCTGGTGGCCGCAGAGCGGCGAGCGGGCCGTTTACCTCAGTTTTCCGATTGGAAATGTGACGTGATGATCCAGCGTAACATCATCCCCAGGCTATTCACAGCCGCGCAGCCGGCAACACTTTCGATATTCCCGGGCAATTCCGCGAATTACGCCATCATAACAAAGTCGCGTGCGATAGATACGCGATCTCCAACATTGATAACACACGACTGTCATACGAGAGGGCTAAGCAAGCCTCCTTCGGCCCGCCCCGTCTCGACGGAACGACGGCGGGCAGCGCGTGAGTGAGGTCGAGAGTGAGCCGAGCAGCATTCCGGATCGGCTTGGTTGTTCAATGCGCTGTCGTCTGCGTATTGCTCGGATCGTGCAACACGGTGAGCGGCATCGCGGATGCCGACACCAAGGACCCGGATGTGTTCGACAAGGTCCGCTCGGTCGACCTTCTGCCGCGATATCCGAACCAGCTGCCGCAGCGCGAACTCTCCACCGGCCCCCGCGCCAAGACCGCGATCTACGCTGCCGTTGCCAGCGACGATGCGCCGACCGCCACGTCCTCGCAGCAGGCTACCGTCAGTTCCGAGCGGTTCGAACTCAATTTCGACAATTCACCGATCGCTTCCGTCGCCAAGATCGTGCTCGGTGATATCCTCGGCGTCGGCTACGTCATCGACCCGCGCGTCCAGGGTAACATCAGCCTCTCCTCGGGCCGCCCGATCCCCAAATCCGACGTCGTCTTCGCGCTCGAAAACGCGCTGCGGATCGGCGGCGTCGCCCTGGTGCGCGACGATACCGGCTACCGGCTGATGCCGCAGGGCGATGCGGTCGGCGCCGGCATTGCCGATGCCTCCGATCGGATGACGCCGGGCTACGGCGTGACGGTGGTGCCGCTGCAATATGTTTCGGCCCAGACCGTCATCAAGCTGGTCGACAGCTTTGCCACCAAGCAAGGCATGATCCGCGCCGACACCAACCGCAATTTGATCCTGATCCAGGGCTCCGGCAGCGAGCGCCGCAATGCGGTCGATCTCGTGCTGAGCTTCGATGCCGACTTCCTGAAGGGACAATCGGTCGGCATCTTCCCGGTGCAGAACAGCAATCCGGGGCCGATCATCGCCGAGCTCGAGAAGATCGTCGATTCCGGCGAAGGCGGGATGACGCAGGGCATGATCAAATTCCAGTCGATCGCCCGCATGAACGCCGTGCTCGCGGTGACGCGGAAGCCGGAGCTGCTCAACCGTGTCGAGACCTGGATCCGCCGCCTCGATACCACCAACACCGGCCGCTCCGCGGTTCACGTCTACCGCGTCAAGTTCGGCGATGCCCGGCAGATCGCACGCGTGCTCAACGACGTCTTCGGTGCGGGCAGCTCGTCCAGCTCGTCGGCCTCTCCGCTCGACGGGCCGGGCGGACAGGTCGCGCCGGGATCCGGCCTTGCCGCGAGTTCGAGCGGCGGCTCCGCGCTCAGCCGCCTGTCCGCCGCCCCCAATCAATCGAGCAGCGGCTTTGGCGGCAATTCGAGCGGACGTGCCGCGAGTGCCGGTGCCGCCGACGCCTCCTCCGGCGGTCAGCCCGCTTACGGCGCATCGTCCGCTTCGCAAGGCGGCGGCAGCCTGTTCGATAACGCAGCAACCGGACAGAATTCAGGCCGCGGCGGCGCGGGCCCAGGCAACGTCCTTGACGGCGTCCGCATCACCGCCGACAGCGTCAACAACACGCTGCTGATCTATGCGAGCCAGGAGCAGTACCGGATCATCGAGCAGACCATCAGAGAGGTCGACCAGCCGCAGCTCCAGGTCGCCATCGACGCCACCATCGCCGAGGTGACGCTGACCGACGATCTCCAATACGGCATCCAGTCCTACATCATGAGCCGCGACGTCGGCCTCAAGCCCAACACCGGCTCTGTCGGCTTCAATGGTGCGACCTCCGTGGCCGCCGCAGCAGCCGATGTCGTGCTCCAGCGCGCCATCCCCGGCTTCAACTTCCTGGTCGGGTCGGCGCAGACGCCGCGCGCCGTGCTCAACGCGCTACATGCGATTACCGACGTCAAGGTGCTGTCGAACCCATCCGTCGTCGTGATCGACAACCAGGTCGCGACCCTCCAGGTCGGCGACGAAATCCCGATCCAGACCGGAAGCGCGACCGTGCTGACCGGCAGCAACACCATCGCCAACACCACCGACTATCGCAGCACCGGCATCATCCTGCGCGTGGTGCCGCGGATCAATGCCAACGGCAATGTCAGGCTCGACGTCGAGCAGGAGATCAGCAATCCCGTCGCCAACTCGTCGTCGGGATCTTCGTCGACGTCGACCAATTCGCTGACGCCGACGGTGTCGACCCGCAAGGTGCGCAGCTCGGTCGCAGTCGCCAGCGGGCAGACGGTGCTGCTCGCAGGCCTGATCAGCGACACCCAGACCAAGACCCGCGCCGGCATTCCCGGGCTCGATCAGATTCCCGGCCTCGGCGAGGCCGTGTTCGGCCAGACCGACAAGCAGGTCAAGCGCACCGAGCTGATCATCTTCATCCGCCCGCAGATCATCCGGGACGGTGCGGATGCGCATTTCGTCGCCGAGGAGCTGCGCACCAAGCTGCGCGGCACCATCAACGCGATCGGGCCGAAGCCAACGGCACCGACGACCTACCGCTGAGCCCATGGAAGTTGGCGGTAAGCAGGAGCGGTTCACATGATCAAGCCCGGCATATTCTTCGCCGTAGCCCTCGTGCTGGGATTGGCCTCAACGGACATCGCTCGCGCGGATGCGCTCGGTGCCGGAACCGGCGCCTTCAACCGCGGCGACTACAACACCGCCGCCCGCCTGCTGTTGCCACAGGCCGAGCGCGGCAATGCCCGCGCGCAAGGAATGGTCGGCTTCATGTACGCGACGGGACAAGGCCTGCCGCAGGCCTACGACGCCGCGGGCTACTGGTACCGGCTGGCGGCGGAGCAAGGCGACACCACCTCGCAATATCTGCTCGGCCTTGCCTATGACAAGGGCCAGGGCGTGCCGCAGGACGACGTCGCCGCCTACAAATGGCTGAACCTTGCGGCCGCACATGCACCGAAGAAGACGCGCGAGAATTTCGCCAAGCTGCGCAACGCCGTCGCGTCGAAGATGAGCCGCGGCCAGATCGCGACCGGCCAATGGCATGCGCTGCGCTGGCCCGAAGAGTCTCCGTTCTGATCGAAGGCGCCGGCCGGGACAGCCGTCATATCAAAGATATGACGGCATAGTGTCGCTCTTAACATAAATCACACCATCACCACCCTGCCCGGCCGCAATGGACCGGATCTGTAGAATTTGAAGCAATTGCTTAGCCGGATCGCGAGCTGTCTCTGCCAACGTCCCCGCGTAGGAGCGTCGGGGGGACGATATGCCGGGAATTCACAACGCAGGACGGAAGCTGGCAAGACAGAAGCTGGCAAGGCAGAGGCTGGCAACGCTTGCCGCAGCGGCCGGCTTCGCAGCAGCCTGCCTGTCGATGGCGCAGCCGGCCTACGCTTTCCTGGTCCGCCCCACCCTGTTCGCCGCCGTCGGCGCCGCCACCAAGGCGCCCTCCGGCTGGCAACAATTCTGCGCGGAGAATGCCGACGAGTGCCGGCCCGGTGCCGATCAGGCCCGGGATGTCGTGCTCACGCCCGAACTGCTGCAGCAACTCTACGAGATCAACAAATACGTCAACGATCGCGTCACCTGGACCAGCGATGACGTGCTCTACGGCAAGGCCGAACGCTGGTCGCTGCCGCTCGATCGTGGCGATTGCGAGGACATCGTCCTGCTCAAGCGCAAAATGCTCGCCAAAGCGGGATGGCCGCAAGGCTCGCTCCTGATCACCACGGTCGAGGAGCCCGCTCCGGCCAAGGGGCGTCATGCCGTGCTGACCGTCCGCTCTGACCGCGGCGAGATGATCCTCGACAACCAGACGCCGGAAATCCTGTTCTGGTACGAGACCAAATACCGGTATCTGGCGCGGCAAAGCGCGGGCGACCCGAACGTCTGGGTGTCCTTCGGCGCAGAGCAGCCGAAGCCGCCGATCCTGACCGTCGAGCGCTGATCTACCTGTAAAACGAGCTTCGAGCCGGCCTCGCGGCCCTGGTCGCATCGGGGCGTGTGGCCCGCCGGCCATGCACGCCGGCGGTCGTCCGGCGTTTCGCCGCACCTTTTCGCCGTGAATGCCTCTATAACATTCCACGCAAATTATGATACAATATATATCATTCCCGATGGAATGATTCCCATTTCGAATTGTATAACCATCGCGACCACCCCTTAGCGCTCATTAGAGGCATCAATGACCACTCAAGTTGTATTTGGCGGCCCGACGACGGTCTCCGCCCCCACCGCCACGACTTACGTCGTCCTTTCGGGCACGCTCGACGTCGCCGCCGGCGGCGTCGTGTCCGGCGCCACCGCGATCGGCCCCGGCAGCGTCATCATGATCGAGGCCGGCGGCACCGCCAACAACTCGACCGTCGCCGGCGGCGTGCAGTTCACCTACGGCACGGCCAACGGCGTCGTCATCTCCAATGGCGGCGTCCAGCACGTCTATGGCGGCACCGCCAGCAACGTCGTAATCAGCGCCGGCGGCTACCAGGACGTCATGAACGCCACGGTCAACGGAACGACGCTGGCGGGCTCCCAGCAGGTGCATGTCGGCGGCGTGACCTATGCGACCGTCATCGTCAGCGGCGGCAACGAGTTCGTTGCGGCCGGCGGCACCACCAACGGGACGATCATCTCGTCGGGTGGCCTGCAATATGTCGGCACGGACGGCACCGCCAACGGCACCGCGATCAACAATGGCGGCTATCAATACGTGCTCGGCACCGGCAACGACAGCGTCGTGTTCGGTGGCGGCATCCAGGAGGTCGCCGGCACCACCAACAACACCACCGTCAACAGTGGCGGCATTCAGCACGTCGTTCTGAACGGCAATGCGATCACGACCACCGTCCAGGCCGGCGGTTTCCAGCAGGTCATCAGCGGCAGCGTGCAGGGCAGTCAGGTCAGCGGCAGCCTTCAGGTCCTCGGCACCGGCACATCGACCGACACCGTGATCCTGGCGGGTGGTAACGAGTATATCGGCTCCGGAGCTGCGGCGACGGGAACGACCGTGAACGCCGGCGCCCTGCAATATGTCGACGTCGGCGGCTCGGCGAGCTCGACCACGGTGAATGGCGGCTTCGTGTTCGTGGCCGGCTCGGCCTCGGGCGCGACCGTCAACACCGGCGAGTTCGATGTGGCGGGCAGCGCCAGCAACACGCATCTCGCCGGCGGCATTGAATATGTCTATGCCGGCGGCGTCCAGAACGGCGTCGACTTCGCAGGCTCAGCCTCGACTCTCTATCTCGAGAACGCGGCCGGCCTGACCGGCACGATCTCGAATTTCGAGGTAGGGGACGTCATCGACTTCCGCAACCTCGCGGTGACCGCGTACGAATTCGATGGCGCGACGCTGACGCTGACCACCAGCAACGGCTCTCTCGCCTACCAGTTCGCTGGCGTCGAGGCCGGCACCGCGCTGAACGTAGCCTCCGACGGCCACGGCGGCACCGCCGTGTCGCTGTCGCTGCTGTCGCAGTTCTCGGCGAGCCTGGTGCCGGACGCCGGCGAAGGCGCGATCACGCCGCAGGGCTCCGATCCCGAGAGCAATTCGCTCGTTCACGCCCAGAGCTGAGCCAGAACGACATCGCCGTACCGGGACACGCATCCCGGTACGGCCTGCCCTCGCCGTCAGAGCCAGGCTCCGGTCAGGACCTTCGGGCGAAAGCCCCGCCCCCTCTACCACCAGACTACGAAAGCAGCAGGTCGCGCGGCAACGTACGGACCGGCCTGTCCGCAGCAATGATAACGCCGCTCACGCCTGCCTGGACGGAAGGCGCGCAGAGCGCGCGATTGCATGTCAACCGAAGCACGCGTCGTAGCTGCGCCGGCCGAACCGCTTCATATCACTGATATAACATTACTCCGGACAAAATGCCGCACGCCGCGCAAAAATGTATCATAAAACATCATAAACAGATCGTTTAGAGCCCATGCAGGTTCGGTTCACGCCGCTGCAGGTCGCGGTGGCGAAGCGGAATCCGCCCTTTCAGCGCTCATTCAGCATCACTTGAGGTTATGTTATGACCACCGTCGTAAAAATAGGTAACGAATTTCAGGTCAATAGCCAGACGACCGGCGGCCAGTGGTATCCCTCCGTCACCGGTCTTTCCAATGGCGGCTTCGTCGTCACCTGGCAGGACGGTCTCGCCGGCTATAACGGCAGCGGCAGCAGCACGCTCGGCGACACCAGCGGCTCCGCGGTCAAGGCCCAGCTCTATGCCGCCGACGGCAGCAAGGTTGGCGGCGAATTCCTGGTCAACACCCAGACCACCGGCTCGCAGGCCACTCCGGTCGTGACCGGTCTGTCCAATGGCGGCTTCGTCGTTTCCTGGCAGGACCAGAACTCCACCAGCGGCGACATCAAGGCGCAGATCTACGGCGCCAACGGCGCTCCGGTCGGCGGCGAGTTCCTGATCAACTCCGTCACCGCCAACAACCAGAACACTCCGGCCATCACCGGCCTGCCCAATGGCGGCTTCGTGGTCGCCTGGACCAACCAGGGCTCGTCGGCTCCCGACGTCAAGGCGCAGGTCTATGACGCGAGCGGCGCCAAGGTCGGATCCGAATTCCTCGTCAACTCCGCCAGCGTCTACGATCAGGAGCGCGCCTCGATCGCCACACTCGGCAATGGCGACTTCGTCGTGACCTGGAACGACTTCCGCACCGGCAATTGGGAAGTCCGCGGCCAGGTGTTCCATCCGACCGCGAGCGGCGCCAGCAAGGTCGGCTCGGAATTCACCGTCGACACCGCATTCTACAACAACCGCATGGTTGCCGGTGTGACCGGTCTTGCCAACGGCAATTTCATCATCAGCTTCGAGGACACCAGCGGCGAAATCCGTGCGCAGGTTTTCACAGCCGGCGGCGTCAAGGTCGGCTCGGAATTCCAGGTCAACACCCAGACCAGCGGAAATCAGGGCTTTTCCAGCATCACCGCGCTGACCAGCGGCGGCTTCGTCGTGGCCTGGTCGGACGAAGGCACCGCCGACGGCAGCGGCTCCGCCATCAAGGCGCAGGTCTATGATGCGGCCGGCGGCAAGATCGGCGGCGAGTACATCGTCAACTCGCAAACCAACAGCTATCAGTACTATCCGACCGTCGCGGCGCTCGCCAATGGCGGCTTCGTCGTCTCCTGGCAGGACTTCAGCCAGACGCTCGGCGACACCTCCTCCTACGGCATCACCGCGCAGGTCTTCAACCTGTCGAACGCCCCGACCGCGCCGACCATCGTCTCGGTCACCGACGACGTCTCGCCGAATGCCGGCGTGCTCGTCAGCGGTGCCAGCACCAACGACACCAACCTGACGGTCCGCATCGCGACCGGCAGCAATTTTGCCGGCGACGTCGTGCAGCTGTTCGACGGCCAGACCGCGCTCGGCACCGCCGTGACGCTCTCGCTCGCCGACATCGCCCGCGGTTACATCGACATCCAGACCGGCGTGCTCGGCAACGCGGCCCACGCCATCACGGCCAAGGTCACCGACACCACCGGCGCGGTCAGCGATGCCGCCGCCGCGATCAACGTGACCGTCGACACGGTTGCCCCGGCGGTCGGCGTCACCGGCGTGACGCTCGACACCGGCAACCTGCCCACCGTGACGGTGAGCGGCACCACCGAAGCCGGTCTTCTGGTCTCGGTCTATGACGGTGCAACCCTGGTCGGCACCGCCACGGCCGGCGCCGATGGCTCCTGGAGCCTTGCCGGCGTGACCCTGGTGGAAGGCGCCAACAACCTGACCGCCAAGACCGCCGATGCGGCCGGCAATGCCGGCACCTCGACCGTCTTCGCGGCGCCGACGCTGGTCTCGACCAGCACGGTTTCGGTGACCTCGGCGACGACGACCTCGCAGGGCTATGTCGTGCTCGGCGACGGCACCCTCGATGTCGTCACCGGCGGCAACGTCGCCGGCCAGATCACGATCGGCAATGGCGGCGTCGTCGACGTCCTGACCGGCGCGACCACTGAGCACACCGACGTCCTCAACGGCGGCGTGCAGTTCGACTACGGCACCGCCAACGACACGGACGTCAAGTCCGGCGGCGTGCAGCACGTCTATTTCGGTGGCAGCGCCACCGGCACGACGGTTGCAGCAGGCGGCTACCAGGACGTCTACACGAACGCGACCGTCACCGGCACCACTCTCGCCGGCCAGCAGCAAGTGCTCGCGGGCGGCACCGCGATCGACACCCTCGTCGAGAACGGCGGCTACCAGTATGTCGGCGACGGCGGCCACACGGCGGGCACGGTGATCAACACCGGCGGCCTCCAGTACGTCGACACCGGCGCGAGCGCGGATGACACCGTCATCAACGGCGGCTTCCAGTTCGTCAACGGCTCGACGAACGGCGGCTCGGTCGAAGGCGGTCACGCGCAGACCGGCGGCGTTGCGACCAACGTGACGGTCAAGAACGGCGGCGCTCAGCACGTCTACAATGGCGGCAGCGCGTCGGGCTCGACGGTCGAGGCAGGCGCCTTCCAGGACGTCTTCCACGGCTCGGTGACCGGCACGAACCTCTCGGGCTCGCAGCAGGTGCTGGACGGCGCCACCGCCGACCAGACCGTGATCCAGAGCGGCGGCAACGCCTATGTGGGCACGGGCGGTGCGGTGACCGCGACCACGGTCAACGCGGGCGGCCTGCTCTATGTCGACGCCGGCGGTTCGGCTGCCGGTTCGACCATCGACGGCGGCTTCGCCTGGGTTGCGGGCACGGCCTCGAACACGACGCTGAACGGCGGCGAGCTCGACGTTACGGGCTCGGCCACCGGCACGCATCTGGCCGGCGGCGTCGAGCACGTGCTTGCGGGCGGCGTCCAGAACGGCGTCGACTTCGCCGGCGCGGCCGCGACGCTGACGCTCGACAACGCCGCCGGTCTCACCGGCACGGTGTCGAACTTCGAAATCGGTGACTCGATCGACCTGCTCAACACTTCGGTCTCCTCGTTCACCTTCGACGGTTCGACCCTGACGCTCGCCACGAACTCGGGCAGTGTTGCCTATCAGTTCGCGGGCGTGCAGTCCGGCACCGAGCTCAACGTGATCGACGACGGCCATGGCGGCACCGCGATCTCGCTGTCGCTGCTGGTGCAGCAGTCGGCGAGCATCGTTCCGGATGCCGGCACCGAGAGCAGCCTCGTGTCTCCGGACACCACGCAGCAGCAGCCCACGCTGGCGAGCCAGGGCTGAGCCGGACAGGGCTGATCTTGCCCAAACCAGACTTGCGCACCGGGGTTCGCCCCGGTGCGCAAAGCCTGCGATGGCGCCGCAGACCGCCAAACCCGGGCGTTATGTGAGCGATCTGACATAGTTATCAAACCGTAACATAGCCGCGTTAGCTATCGGCCGCCCTGCCGTCCGGCGGGACACCCGTCCGTGAGATCGTCCGGACCCGACCCGCGGAAATGTGCTGCCGATGAGCGTGAACGAGACCATCTCGCGGGATGCCGCTGCAAAGGAGCCGCCGGTCCAGGCCGTTCCGAAGCCGCCGGCCGATCCCGGCCTCACTGCGCTCGTCATGATGCTCCAGTTCCTCGGCATCCCCGCCGAACCGGAGCAGCTCCGCCATCAGCTCGGCGTCACCGAAATCGGCGTCACCGAGATGCTGCGCTGTACCCGGCAGTTCAACATCAAGTCCCGCGTGGTGAAGACGAGTTGGGACCGGCTCGACAAGACCCCGCTGCCGGCCATCGTCCCCTTGCGCGACGGCGGATTCCTGATCCTGGGCAAGGCCGGCGACGGCAAGGCCATCGTGCAATATCCGGGCTCGCCGCGCCCGCAGATGCTGACCAAGGCTCAGTTCGAGGTGATCTGGGACGGCCGCATCCTCCTGATGACCAGGCGCGCCGGTCTTGCCGATCTGTCGCGGCGCTTCGACATCACCTGGTTCATGGGCGCGATAAACCGCTATCGCGGCCTGCTCGGCGAAGTCCTGCTCGCCTCGTTCTTCCTGCAGATCTTCGCGCTGGTCTCGCCGCTGTTCTTCCAGGTGGTGATCGACAAGGTGCTGGTGCACCGCAGCCTCGGCACGCTCGATGTGCTGGTCGCCGGCATCGTCGCGATCTCGATCTTCGAGGTCGTGCTCGGCGCGCTTCGCACCTATCTGTTCTCGCACACCACAAACCGCATCGACGTCGAGCTCGGCGCGCGGCTGTTCCACCACCTGCTGGCGCTGCCGCTGTCCTACTTCCAGGCGCGCCGGGTCGGCGACACCGTGGCGCGGGTGCGGGAGCTGGAGAACCTGCGCAATTTCATCACCGGTTCGGCGCTGACGCTGGTGATCGACCTGTTCTTCACCTTCGTCTTCCTCGGCCTGATGGCGTTCTACTCGCCGCTGCTGACCGCGATCGTGCTGGCCTCGTTCCCGCTCTACATCGTGATCTCGGCCGGCGCCACGCCGCTGTTCCGCCACCGTCTCGACGAGAAGTTCAAGCGCGGCGCGGAGAACCAGTCGTTTCTGGTCGAGAGCGTCACCGGCGTCGAAGCGCTGAAGGCGATGGCGGTCGAGCCGCAGATGCAGAAGCGCTGGGAGGAGCAGCTCGCCGGCTACGTCGCCTCGAGCTTCCGCGTCGTCAATCTCGGCAATGTTGCGAGCCAGGCGGTGCAGTTCGTCAGCAAGATCAACATGGCGCTGCTGCTCTATTTCGGCGCCAAGCTGGTGATCGACGGCAACCTCACGGTCGGCGAGCTCGTCGCCTTCAACATGCTGTCGGGCCGCGTCACCGCCCCGGTGCTGCGGCTCGCGCAGCTCTGGCAGGATTTCCACCAGGCCCGGCTGTCGGTCGAGCGGCTCGGCGACATCCTCAACACCACGCCCGAGCCGAGCCACCGTCCCGGGCGTGCGGCGCTGCCCGCCATCCGCGGCGACATCACCTTCGAGCATGTCGGCTTCCGCTATCGCATCGACGGGCCGCAGATCCTGAACGACATCACCCTGAAGATTCCGGCCGGCCAGATCGTCGGCATCGTCGGCACCTCCGGCTCCGGCAAGAGCACGCTCGGCAAGCTGATCCAGCGGCTCTATCTGCCGGAGAGCGGCCGCGTGCTGGTCGACGGCAACGATCTTGCCGCCGTCGATCCCACCTGGCTGCGGCGACAGGTCGGCGTCGTGCTGCAGGAGAGCATGCTGTTCAACCGCTCGGTGCGCGACAACATCGCGCTGGCCGACCCGGCGCTGCCGATGGAGCGCGTGGTGGCAGCGGCCAAGCTCGCCGGTGCGCACGAGTTCATCCTCGAGCTCCAGGACGGCTACGATACCGTGATCGGCGAGCGCGGCAGCACGCTCTCCGGCGGCCAGCGCCAGCGCATCGCGATCGCGCGGGCGCTGACGACCAATCCGCGCGTCCTGATCTTCGACGAGGCGACATCCGCGCTCGACTATGAGAGCGAGCGCGTGATCCAGCAGAACATGCGCGAGATCACCGCGGGCCGCACCGTGCTGATCATCGCCCACCGTCTCTCGACCGTGCGCGCAGCCGACCGCATCATCACCGTGGAGCGCGGCCGCATCGTCGAGGACGGCTCGCACGACCAGCTGATCCGCAGCGGCGGCCGCTACGCCACGCTGCACCGTGTCCAGGCAGGCATCCATGAAGTCGGCTAAGGCAATGATGGCCTCGCTGCGCAGCCCGACGCGCACGCGCGACGAGCTGGCGTTCCTTCCCGCCGCGCTCGAGATCGTGGAGACCCCGCCCTCCCCGATCGGACGCACCATTTCCGCGTCCATCTCCGCGGTGTTCCTGATCGCGCTGGTCTGGGCCAGCATCGGCACCGTCGACATCATCGCGACCGCGACCGGCAAGATCGTGCCCGACGGCCGCACCAAGGTGATCCAGCCGTTCGAGACCGCGGTGGTGCGCGCCATCCACGTGCAGGACGGCCAGCGCGTCAAGGCGGGCGACCTGCTGATCGAGCTCGATCCGACCATGAGCCAGGCCGAGCTCGGCCATCTCCAGAGCGACCTGCTCGCGAGCGAGCTCGACATCGCGCGCCTGCACGCTGCGCTGGCCGGCGGCGATCCCTCCAAGTTCATCGCGCCCACGCGCGCGACCACCGAGCAGATCCGAACGGCAAAGCGCTTCCTGGCCTCGCAGGCCGCCGAGCAGGCCTCGAAGATCACCTCGCTCGAATGGCAGGGTACGCAGAAGAAGGCGGAGCGATCGACCACCGAGGCGACGATCGGCAAGATCAGCGCGCTGATCCCGATCATGCAGCAGCGGGTCGACGTCCGAAAATATCTCGTCGACCGCGAGTTCGGCTCGAAGCTGCAATATTTGACGGAGACGCAGGATCTGGTCGCGCAACAGCAGGAGTTATTGGTCCAGAAGAGCCACTATGCCGAGGCCGATGCGGCCGTCGGCGGCATCGAGGAGACGCTGCGGCGCACCGAGGCGGAATACCAGCGCGGCCTGTTCGACGAGCTCGCCAAGGTCGAGCAGAAGGCGGCGGGCCTGCGCCAGGACATCGTCAAGGCCGAGCAGCGCACCAGCCTGCTCCGCCTCGCCGCGCAGGAGGACGGCATCGTCCAGCAGCTCGCCGTTCACTCGGTCGGCGGCGTCGTGACACCGGCGCAGACGCTGATGGTGGTGGTGCCGACCAGCGGCGGCCTCGAGATCGAGGCAATGATCTCCAACAAGGACATCGGCTTCGTCCAGCCCGGCGAGGAAGCCGCGATCAAGGTCGACACTTTCAGCTTCACCCGCTACGGCCTGCGCAGCGGCAAGGTGCTCAGCGTCTCCCAGGACGCCATCGTCCGCCAGAAGCCGCCGGAAAAGCCCGGCGATCCCCCCGCCGGCACCGACACCGCCTCCAGCGAGCCCAAGGGCCAGGAGCTGGTCTACTCCGCCCGCGTCTCGCTCGACCGCTCGCAAATGGACATCGACGGCCGCACGGTCAATCTCGCGCCCGGCATGGCCGTCACGGTGGAGATCAAGACCGGGACACGGAAGATCATCAGCTATGTGATATCGCCGCTGATCCGGTATGGGCAGGAGAGTTTGCGGGAGCGGTGATGCTCCTCGCATCCGATTGGCGGCGTTTGCAAGCGGACAGTGTGAAGTCGCCCCTTCGGCAAAACCTCACGCAAGCGAGCCATCAAGATGGCAGTTCACCAATCTCACTTGGTGGCGGCGGGGGTATTGTGGAGGGCTGCACTGGCGGCTGAAGATCAAGCCGACACCACTCCAGCTCCAAGAACGCAAAGTCCTTGTCAGCGGCAAAGTCGGCGGGCACCTGCACCGCACAATGCTTCAAGAAGTTGAAGCCTGTCGTATAGCGCAGGACATACGTGACGAAGGTCGAGCAGATTACAAAATTCGGGTTTGGCACCTGTCTTCTTGCTTTGAGCTGCTTCTTTCCTTGACCGGCAAACGAACAAGAAGCCTTTTCACCAATTCGCCGGCGGTATCGGAGGTGAAGATCCTGTACTGGCCACGCGAAAATTCGAGGAGGCCCTCGCTGAGTCTATCGGGATCGATCGGTTTTTTGGGGCGAACTACGCAGATGCGACCGACATCGACCAATACTTCGCGCAACGGTCTTGCGCGAACATTCAGACTCGGCATCGCGTCCCAAACCTGGAAATTTCGGTCCAATATCCCGACATGACGCCACTTAATGACGTTGGCCTCATCACCGAAGATGCGAGCCTGAAATCGCGGAATGGCTCTGGGCAGCAGCGGATCGGGCTTACCGCCGTCGAAGAGGAACACATCGCCAGGTTGGAGTTGCGGATAGTTCATCGACAGCAGATGACCATCGACATTGACCGCAACGGTCGACAAGAGCGCGTCCCTTGGCAGACTCGCCAGGGACTCAATCGCTTCCCCCGATGGAACATAGGGAACGGCCAGCACCGTCCCCATCTAAGGACTCTTATTTTACGATCGTGCCGTGGATGGGCAGTGTCCGCGCATCTGACTTCTTCTTGATTTCGCGCTCGGTGGACTTGGCGACCGATCTCACCGATTTGACTTTCAGATTTGGGCGATCCTGATCTCGAAGCCCGATGTGCACTCTGCGCTCTTCCTCCGTAAAGGTGAAACCACCCAACGGACTTTTCCTCACGTGTGAACCGAGCTTTGGAGAGCGCCTCGAGGACTTGCGCGGTATCAGTAAAAGATCCTCGTCGATGTGTCCGCTGATCGGCGTCAACTCAACCTTCGAGCCTATTGGCTCACGATCAAGAGCGAATACATCTCCAACATCATACTCTGGGGCGTCGCCGTTCACCTGGATCGAAAGCTGCGCCCGAGCTTTTCCATCCCAGAACGTGAGCCAAACGCTTGAGCGGAGTTTCGTCTTTTCGATCAGCTGAACCGGCATTCGGTGCGCCATGGAACCCATCGCCGATCAATGAAGATGCCCCAAAACCAGCTTCGGTCTTAGACGCACCATCTCAAGGACAGCTTAAAATCTGCCCTTGGATCGACTAAAACAAGAGCGCCTTGAGGACATTAAATAACATTTAGGCGATTCCTACAATCGCAACCTTAGATCAGTCAACCGCACGACAACAATCTGAAAGTCCAGCCTCGCCGTCGCGGGCGCCGTCAATTCGGAGAGGCCAAAGCTCTAACTGCTCACCGATGATCGACTGGAGCGGGTGAAGGGAATCGAACCCTCGTATTCAGCTTGGAAGGCTGCTGCTCTACCATTGAGCTACACCCGCATCACCGGCTCCCTAACACGGCCGGGCGGCGGTCTCAACTGCCCCAGCTGTGGCTTTATCGCCCTAAATGCGGCCCCGGGGCCGCTTTCCGTCCCTTGTGCACAGGGCCGGTTCCACCCGCTGCCACCCTCCCCTTAACAGCGGCGGGCTCCCGGCCTATATTGTGATCTTCCGCAACCAACGAAAGGAGGTGATCCAGTGTCTCTTACCAAGCGCTGTCACCTCGCTGGGATCGCCCGCTAAGTTCTGAGAAGGGCTTGGCATCGGGGCGCTCTCAGCCCTGGACCAGCGAGCAAGAAATCGGGCGCGACGGGGTTCTCCCCGCCGCGCCTTTTCTTTTGGTCCTGGTTGGGAGGGGGCGGCGGTCCGGCTCAGATCGCCCGGAGCCGCTCGCGCACCGCGACGGCGGCGATCAGGATGCCGATGCACCAGGCCATGGCGGCGCGGGGCGGCGCATCGCCGAGCAGCACGGTGAAGATGCCCACAACCAGGCATGGCACGATCGCCTTGCTGGACCTGCTCACGAGCGAGAGCAGGAACGGCATCGCGGCGATCGATATCTGCAGAACATTCATGGTCGCAAGCTGTCTCAAAGAGCGAGGCTTCAGAAGCCGCAGACGTTCGGCGCGCGCGGGCGCTTGCCGCGGCGGCTTTCGACGATGCGCTCGCCGCCGTTCTCGGCCGAGCTGCCGTAATAACGGTGGTGGCCGCTCTGGTCGTGCAGATCCGCGGCGTCCGATTGTCCCGTCCGACGCGCGTCGCAGATGATCTTGATGGTCGACATGGCCGCCTCCGAAGTGTTCTTGGTGGCCATCAGTCGCCTCGGCTTTGGGCAGCGTTCACGCCGCAAGGCCGTAATCGGGTTTCAGGACGGTTTCGTCACGCGCGTCGCGACGCAATATTTTCGTCGACGGGCTTGTCGGATTCGGCCGCGGTGATACGTCCTTCGGACAGCGAACTCATAAGCAACCGAGGTGACGATGCTCTACGCCATCCTGGCCTATCACGTGGAAGACGAGCTCCTGGCCTGGACGCCGGAGCAAGACGCTGCCGTTGTCGCCAAGGTCATCGAGGCTCAGGCGCCCATGCGGGCAAGCGGACACTTCGGCCCGGCCGCCCGCCTGGATGACACCCAAAAGGCCAAGACACTGCGCGGTCCTGGCGCCGGCATGGTGCTGGACGGCCCATTCGCCGAGACCAAGGAGCAGCTTCTGGGCTTCCACCTCGTGAACTACGACACGGAGGAAGAGGCGATTGCGGCGGCACGCAAGCTGCGCGAGGTCAACCCGTCGGCGGTCTACGAAATCCGTCCGGTCAAGCTTTTCGTGCCGGCCGACGGGTTCGGTACGACACGAGGCTGAGCATCGGCCTCACGTGGCCGGCCCTGTCCGCGCCTTGTAGAATCGCTGGATCAGCAGCCCGCCGAAGGCGATGAACCACAGGAAGGGCGCGACATGCGGCGCAAATGCCGCCACGATCGTGCCCGGAATGAACACGAGCAGCGGAAACAGCGAGGCCATGATCTCATGGCCCCAGCCGCCCAATATCCTCCACCAGAGCCAGGCGTTGAGGGCCGCGATCGCGCTCAGATGCACGCCGTAGAGCACGGCAACCGCGCTGCTCATGGGATAGTTGGTGTAGAGGCCGTTGGTGACAGGCAGCAGCACGATCGACAGCAGGAAAAACAAATTGAGCATCACCGCACCGCGGCTGCCCACCGGCTGCCGCGCCAGTCGCCGGTGATGGCTGATCCAGAACACCCCGGCGATGATGAAGCTGAGCGCGAAGCCGATCAGCTTGCCCGAATAGACCCGGGCCAGATCGTTCCAGTCAGGCGCGCCGGTGAACACCGCCGCCTTCGGCAGGTCGTAAGCGAGTAGCGTCATGGCAACGCCGAAGATGGTGTTGCTGAGCGACTCCAGCCGCCGCATCTCGAACTGCTCGGGCTTGGACTCGGGCTTGGGTTCGGTCATGCCTTGTGTGCGCTTTTCGGGCTGGAACTTGGGGCCATCTTGTCCCTAGGTCTTAACACCGGTTCCGTCCAGCCACATTGCGATTCGCGACCAGATCGCCGAGTCTCACCGTTTCACCGGGGCGATTCGTGGCGACATATCTGGATACGCTCAATGCGGAGCAGCGCCGCGCCGTCGAGCATGGCGTGGCCGATGGCGCGACCGTGGGCGCCCCCCTGCTCGTCATTGCCGGCGCCGGCTCCGGCAAGACCAACACGCTGGCCCACCGCGTCGCGCACCTGATCGTCGCCGGCAGCGATCCGCGCCGCATCCTGCTGATGACGTTCTCCCGCCGCGCGGCGGGCGAGATGGCCGGCCGGGTCGAGCGCATCTCCCGAAAGGTGCTCGGCGAGAACAACGCCGCGATCATGCGCGATGCCCTCACCTGGGCCGGCACCTTCCACGGCATCGGCGCGCGGCTGCTCCGCGAATATGCCGAGCGCATCGGCGTCGATCCCGCCTTCACCATCCATGACCGCGAGGATTCCGCCGACCTGATGAACCTGGTCCGGCACGAGCGCGGCCTGTCGAAGACCGAGAGTCGCTTTCCGGCCAAGGGCACCTGCCTGTCGATCTACTCGCGCTGCGTCAATGCCGAGATGGAGATCGAGAAAGTACTCGGGGCGCACTATCCCTGGTGCGCCAGCTGGGCCGCCGAGCTGAAGGGCCTGTTCGCGGCCTATGTCGAAGCCAAGCAGGCCCAGCACGTGCTCGATTACGACGACCTCCTGCTCTACTGGTCGCAGATGATGAGCGATGCGCTGATCGCCGAGGAAATCGGCGGCCGCTTCGATCACGTACTGGTCGACGAATATCAGGACACCAACCGCCTGCAATCCTCGATCCTGCTGGCGCTCAAGCCCGACGGCCGCGGGCTCACCGTGGTCGGCGACGACGCGCAGTCGATCTACTCGTTCCGCGCCGCCACCGTCCGCAACATCCTGGACTTCCCGCAAAGCTTCTCGCCACGGGCCGAGATGATCACACTCGACCGCAATTACCGCTCGACGCAACCCGTGCTGGCGGCGGCCAACGGCGTCATCGGCCTTGCCCGCGAGCGCTTCACCAAGAACCTCTGGACCGACCGCACCGGGTCGCAAAAGCCGCAGCTCGTCACCGTGCACGACGAGGCCGACCAGGCCCGCTACATCGTCGAGGAGGTGCTGGCCAACCGCGAGCAAGGCGCGCTGCTCAAGCACCAGGCGGTGCTGTTCCGGACGTCCTCGCATTCGGGGCCGCTGGAGATCGAGCTGACCCGCCGCAACATTCCCTTCGTGAAGTTCGGCGGGCTGAAATTCCTCGACGCCGCGCACGTCAAGGACGTGCTGGCCCTGCTGCGCTTTGCCGAAAATCCGCGCGACCGCGTCGCCGGCTTCCGCATCCTGCATCTGTTGCCGGGCGTCGGCCCCGCGACCGCGCAGCGCGTGCTCGACCAGATGGCGGAGAGCACCGATCCGCTGGCCGCGCTCGGCCGGCTCCCGGTGCCCGCGCGCACCGGCGCCGACTGGACCGACTTCGTTCGCACCGTCGAGAACCTGCGCTATTCGGAATGGCCTGTTGATCTCGAGCGCGTGCGGCTCTGGTATGAACCGCATCTCGACCGCATCCACGAGGAGTCCGAGACGCGCCGCGCCGACCTGATGCAGCTCGAGCAGATCGCGAGCGGCTATCCCTCGCGCGAGAAATTCCTGACCGAGCTCACGCTCGATCCGCCGGATGCGACCAGCGACAAGTCCGGGCCGCCGCTGCGCGACGAGGATTATCTGATCCTCTCGACCATCCATTCCGCCAAGGGCCAGGAGTGGAAGTCGGTGTTCGTGCTCAACGTCGTCGACGGCTGCATGCCGTCCGACCTCGGCGCCGGCACCAGCGCCGAGCTCGAGGAGGAGCGGCGCCTGCTCTATGTCGCGATGACGCGGGCCAAGGACGATCTGCACCTCGTCGTTCCCCAGCGCTTCTTCGTCCACGGCCAGGCCGCCAAGGGCGACCGCCACGTCTACGCCTCGCGCACACGCTTCATCCCGGAATCCCTCGTCTATCTGTTCGAGCGCACCGCCTGGCCGAAGGCCGCCGCGGGCGCTGCCCGCACGGGGGCACAGGGGCCGAAGGTCGACATCGGCGCGCGGATGCGGGGGATGTGGCGGTAGACACAAGAGACTGCTGTCGGGGCCTGTCAGAATAACCGGAACCGCAGAGGTCCGCCATGAAAGCCGTCGTCGTCGAGCAATACGCCCCCATCGATCAGATCGCGCTGAAGGACGTTCCGTCTCCGCGGATCGAGCCCGGACAGTTGCGCATTCGGGTTGAAGCGGCGGGGATCGGATTTGTCGATGGCCTGAAGATCCAGGGTCTCTATCAAACCAAGGATCCCCTGCCCTTCATTCCCGGAACGGAGTTCGCGGGCGTCGTGGCGGAGGCTCCGGGCGAGCCGGCAGGCTATCGGCCCGGCACGCGCGTGATGGGCATGACGCGCTCGGGCGCGCTCGCCGAAGAGATCGTCGTCAAGCCCGCAGCACTCCACCTGCTGCCGGATGGCGTTGCGCCCGAGGTCGCCGCTTCGTTCCGCGCCAATTATCTCACTGCGCTCTACGCACTGAGCGCGCGCGCCATGATCGTCGCGGGGGAACAGTTGCTCGTGTTGGGCGCGGCCGGCGGCACCGGGACCGCGGCCGTGCAGATCGGCAAGCTGCTCGGCGCCCGCGTGATCGCGGCGGCATCGACAGAGGAGAAGCGCGCGTTCGCACGGGCGCACGGCGCCGACGCGGTGATCGACTACACGCAAGCCGGCTGGCGCGACGAGCTCAAGGAGCTGACGGGAGGACATGGCGCCGACGTGATCTTCGATCCGGTCGGCGGCGAAATCTCGGTGCAGGCGTTTCGGTCCATCGCCTGGCGCGGACGCCATCTCGTGGTCGGCTTTGCCGCCGGCGCCATTCCCGCACTGCCGTTCAATCTGCCGCTGCTCAAGGGCGGTGCCCTGCTCGGCGTCGACCTCGCGCAAATTCCCGTGCGCGAGCCTGACATTCAGAAGCGCCTCATGTCGCAATTGACCGGATGGCTCGCCGATGGCGGGCTGAAGCCCGCGGTCGGCCGCGTCTTCGCACTGGAAGACTTTCGCGACGCATTCAAGACGATGCAAACGCGCTCCGCGCTCGGCAAGATGGTCGTGCGGATCTCGTCCTAGCGAGCCTCGGCAACCGGCCCTGCGCAGCCGGGCTCAGAAATTGTAGTTCAGCCCGGCCCGGACGAGATCGATCGTGGTGGTGGAACGGGCATTGAGAAAGCTCGGCGTGAAGGGCGCGCCGGCATAAAGACTGCCGACGACCGGATAGTTGCTGCTGCCGAGATCGACGTGAAGATACTCGACCTTCAGGCTGAGGTTCTGCGTGAAACGCTTTTCGCCGCCGATGCCGGCCGTCCAGCCGGTCGCGATGCGCGACGAACTGCCGGCAAAACACGAACTCGGTCCATAGAACGGACCGCAGGCGAAGGCATAGCCGAAATTGCCGATCGAGTTCGACACCCCCGGCGGCAGCGACACGCTGGCCGATTCACTCACGCGGCCGTACGCGAAGCCGCCGGTGGCGAAGATCAGGAGGTCCGGCGTCGCCAGGAATCCGACACGGCCGCGGACGGTGCCGAACCAGTCGATGTTGCGGCTGACGTCGAACGTCGCCGGCTGCATGCCGAACAACATCGTCGGTGCCGACGCGCTGGATTTCAGGCTGGCCGCCGCGATATCGGCCTCGACGCCGACCACGCCGCGGCCGGCGAACTGCCAGTCATAGCCGATCTGCCCGCCGCCGAGCCCGCCGTCGGCGTTGAGAGAGGCCGAGACCGGCGGGACGACAGGCTGGCCGAACGACAGGCTCTGCGTCAGCGGATCTCCCGGAAGCGCCGTGACGCCGCCCCTTGCCCAGCCATAGCCTCCGTTGAGACCGACATGAAATCCCGTCCAGTTGGTGTCGCCGGCTTGTGCGGACACGCATCCACCGAGAACCAATAGCGCCGCTGCTAGGGCCTTCTTCATACCGCGTCCTGTCATTGCCGCATCACGCCGGGAGCTGGCGCGCGCGGCAGCTCCCGAGACTCGCGGCCATCTTAGAAGGTGCCGCGCCAAAATCTCGGCGCTCCGTGCAACCGACACTGCAATTTGCGCAACGGCGCGGAAATGTGTCCCGTGTTGCGTGCGCATCACACGGACTACCGCGCCGTGCCTGGACGCCGGTTCGAACCGGGTTCGCGAGGCGCGCGACCAAGCTTCGGACTTTGACGGGGCTCGATCAGTTTGACGACCAACCGCGCGACGCGTTTCGTGTTGAACACCGACGTTCTGCCGCCGGAGGACAGGCTCGCCGTCTGGGTGGAGGATCTCGGGGCGCACGACATGCGGCTCGAGATCGAGCCTCGCGACGCCGGCGCGGATGAGCTCGGCAGGGGCGATTTCGTATTCAGCTGGATCGGGCCATCAGCCTATCGCATCGTCGGCAAGGATGCGGCGACGCCACCCGATACCGGCGGCGGCATCCTGCTGTGCTACGGCCCCATGGGATCATCCGTGATCACAGGGCCTGCCCGGCTCACCAACGTCCGGCTGGACGGCGCGCTGGTCCGCAACCGGATGCCCGACATCGACGCGCGGCTGCTGCGTCAATTGCCTTCGGACAACATCGCCCTTCGCCTGCTCCAGGCCTATGTCGAGGCGCTCGCCGCGAGCGGCATCCCCGCCGATCGCGGGCTCGCCCACGGCATCCACGAGCATATCGTCGACCTGATGGCGGCCTCGCTGCGCCCGGGCGACGACGATGTCGAGCGTGCCGCAGGCGGCACGATTGCGGTGACGCGCCTTGCCGCGGCGAAGACGGATATCCGCACCCATCTCGCCGATCCGACCCTGTCGGCGAGACAGGTCGCGCAGCGCCTCGGCCTGTCCGAACGATCGATCTATCTGCTGTTCGAACGCGGCGGCCTCGGCTTTTCGTCCTTCGTCACGGACGAGCGGCTCAAGCGCGCCACCGCGATGTTGCTCGATCCCGCGCGGCAGCAGCAGCGGATCGGTGACATCGCGCTCGCCGCGGGCTTCGGCGACCTCTCGACCTTCAACCGGAGCTTCCGCCGCCGCTATGGGCGAACACCGTCCAGCCTGCGCCGCCCCGGGGCTGACCATCCGGCTCCAGACAGAACGGACTGAAAAATCGGAAACCGAGCATTTCCGTGCGCGCCCTTGTGGCCTGGCTGCGGTTCATTAAGTCTGGCCGATCATCCCACAGAGACCTGATCGATGACCGCACCGCTCGAATTCGGACTGGATACCTTTGGCGACGTCACCAGGGACGCCTCTGGCGCCACGCTTGCGCATGCGCAGGTGATCCGCAACGTCGTCGACGAGGCGGTGCTGGCGGACGAGCTCGGCCTCGACTTCATCGGCCTCGGCGAGCACCACCGATCCGATTTTGCGATCTCCTCGCCCGAAACCGTGCTCGCGGCGATCGCGGCGCGCACAAAACGCATTCATCTCGGCTCGGCCGTGACCGTGCTCTCCTCGGACGATCCCATCCGCGTGTTCCAGCGCTTTGCGACGCTGGATGCACTCTCCAACGGCCGCGCCGAAGTGATCCTCGGCCGCGGCTCTTTTACCGAATCCTTTCCGCTGTTCGGTTTCGATCTGCGCAAATACGAAGAGCTGTTCGAGGAGAAGCTGGATCTGTTCACCGCACTGCTCTCGCAGAAGCCGGTGAGCTGGGACGGCAAGCTGCGTCCGCCGCTGAAAGATCAGCTGGTCTATCCGCCGGTCGAGCACGGCACGCTGAAGACATGGATCGGCGTCGGCGGCAGCCCGCAATCGGTGGTGCGCGCGGCGCATTACGATCTGCCCTTGATGCTCGCGATCATCGGCGGCGATCCCGCGCGCTTTGCACCCTTCGTCGATCTCTATCACCGCGCCTTCAAGGAATTTGGTCGCGCCGCGCAGCCGATCGGCGTGCACTCGCCCGGCTATGTCGCCGAGACCGATGCGCAGGCACGCGAAGAGCTGTGGCCCCACTACAAGGCGATGCGCGACCGCATCGGCAAGGAGCGCGGCTGGCCGCCGATGGGCCGTGACGAGTTCGCGAGCGAGGCCGAGCACGGCTCGCTCTATGTCGGCTCGCCGGACACGGTCGCGCGCAAGATCGCGAAGACCGCAAAGACGCTCGGCATCTCGCGCTTCCAGCTGAAATACTCGGCCGGGCCATTGCCGCACGACAAGCTCATGACGAGCATCGAGCTCTATGGGCGCAAGGTGGTGCCGATGGTGCGGGAAATGATGGGGTGAGTTACGCCTGGAACCAGTGCGCCTACGCCCTGCGGGCTACGGCGCGACAGCCTTCGCTCACTTCGCGCCATGACCATCGGTGCCGGCTTGCCGAGCCGTAGCTCGCGAAGCGAGCGAAGGCTGGTGGGGGAAGAAGGACTCGAACCTTCGAAGTCATAAGACGGCTGATTTACAGTCAGCTCCCTTTGCCACTCGGGACACTCCCCCGCTCGATGGCAGCACATCAGGCCGGACCTTTCCGGCGACCGAAGACGGCCATGGAACTTGAGGCCGCAACAGCCCTGATGGGGACGCGACCGGGCGCGGTTATGGGCGATGCGGTGGGGCAAAGTCAACCGCGGCGAACAGCTAAAATCGCCCCCGTCGGCGTCCAAATTGCCATATTCAGGGACCCGTGACACAAGCGAGCCCATGAAGGATCGAAAATTCACCCCAAGGGGGCCCCGCGGCGGGGCTAAGCCCTTCAACAGGCCCGGGAAATCAGCCGGCCGGCCGCCCCGGCGCGACCGCGATTCGCATGCTGACGGGCCGGTCATCCTCTATGGCTGGCACACCGTCACCATGGCGCTCGCCAACCCAGCGCGGCAGATCCGCAAGCTGACGCTGACCGAGAACGCCGCAAGGCGGCTGGCGGACGAAAACATCGAGACCCCTGTCACCCCCGAGATCGTGCGGCCCCAGGAGATCGACCGGCTGCTGTCGCCCGACGCGGTGCACCAGGGCCTGCTCGCCGAGGCAGATCCCCTGCCCTCGCCTGATATCGAGGACCTGCCGCTCGAGGGCATGGTGCTGGTGCTCGACCAGATCACCGATCCGCACAATGTCGGCGCCATCCTGCGCTCCGCCGCGGCGTTCGCGGTGAAGGCGATCGTGACCACCGCGCGCCACAGTCCGGAGGCCACCGGCGTGCTGGCCAAGGCCGCCTCGGGCGCGCTGGAGCTGGTGCCTGTTGTCACCGTGCCGAACCTCGCGCGCGCGCTGACCGAGCTGAACGAGCGCGGCTTCCTCACCGTCGGCCTCGACAGCGAAGGCAGCGAGGACCTCTCGGAGGTCACGCTGCGCGAGCCGCTCGCACTGGTGCTCGGGGCGGAAGGAAAGGGTCTGCGGCAATTGACCCGCGAGACCTGCAGCATCGTGGCACGGCTCGACATGCCCGGCGAGATCAAGAGCCTCAACGTCTCGAATGCCGCCGTGCTCTCGCTCTATGTCGGCGCGAGCCGGCTCGGGCTGATGAAGCGGTAATTGCGGCGGCGACGGAGGTGCGCTCCCTCGCCCCGCAAGCGGGGAGAGGCGAAGAAAAAGCAAAACGCCCGTCCGCATCACGCGAACGGGCGCTTCAGACAACTCAACCGATCAGGCGATCAGTAATAGCGGCGCAGCACGCGGTGGCCGCCGTAGTACGGCGCGGGCGCGTGGCGATGGGCGTAGCCATAGCGCGGACCGTAGCCATAGTGCGGGCGCGGCAGATAGCCGGCGCGCGGGCCGTAGCCGTAGCGATACGGACGGTAATACGGGCGGCGATAGGGATAGGCGGCCGGCGCTTCGACGGCGGCAGCGCGATAGCCGTAACCGTAGCCATAGCCACGGCCGTAGCCATATTCGGCTGGCGCAACGACCGCGTCCTCACGGTAGGTCGGATAGGGCGCGAACGCGCCCGGGCCGGTATAGGTCGGGCCCTGGTTGACGTAGTAATACTGCGTGGTCGGCTCGGCGAGACGCTCATAGGCGCCGTAACCGTAGCCGCCGCAACCGGTGTTGCAGCCGGAATAGACCGGCGCGACCGGCTGGCACGGATTGAAGCCGCAGGCAGCAGCCGGCGCGGCCCCGACGAACATCGCGGCAGCCGCCGCGACCAGTCCCGAAATCATCTGACGCATTACTCTCTCCTGTTGATTTCCGTTTGTTGGATTTTGACGTTTCTTGACCCGGCGGCCAGCCGGGCACTTCAGCGCGGCTGACGGTACCGCGGAGTGTCGTTGAACTCAGGCGCAAGGATCACCGGCGGCGGATTGACGGGGACGTCCATCTGCGCCGGCAATGGTGCGGATCGCGCGCTCCAGCTCTCGTGATAGCTCTCGGCTGGCTTCGGCAATTTGCGGTTCGCGGGCGGCTCGACCTCGAGCCGGCCATAGCCCGGCCGCAAGCCCAGCGTCGGATAATAATGACCGACGTCGTCGGGCTGACGCTCGGCGACATAGCGCCCGCCATAGATGGTGGGCTGCACCTGGACGTTCTTGCCGAGACCCCAGACACCCTCGACGACGCTATAGGACGCGTCGATATTGTTGATGATGATCGGCACGCCCGGACGGCCGGGCACGACGATATCGAAGCCGCCGCCGGCAAACGCCGTCGCGGGCAGTCCGATCAGAAAGGCAGCGAGCGCCAATACGCGCATGGTGGGATCCCGTTTATCCAGGCCACAACCTAACCGATCACGACGCAGAGAGGGTTAAGGCCATCTCACCAAATGCCGGTAAGCCTAACACGGAAGGATCGCACGCCGCTCAAATGCTGCGAAGCGCAGCAGCGAAGCGTTAACGGGCCCCGAGCGCACTGGAACGTGCTCCGCGCGCTCACATCCGTTTGACCCGCGAGCGGCATAATCGACATGCTTCACCGGAACATCCGCCGCCGCCGGCGTTTAGCCTCTGATCAATCAAACGGGAGACGACAATGACGAAGATGAAACTCCTCGGCGCCGTCGCGGTCGCATCGACCATGCTGGCAGGCTCCGCCATGGCGCAGGCGGTGGTCACCAATCCGGCGCGCTGCTCGGCCCAATTCCCCAACGCCAATTGCCAGAATCTGGGGCCCGGCAATCCCTACACCGACAGCGGCTATCGTCACCGCCGCGCGGCCTATCGCCAGACCAATGGAGACTGGAATAACGACTGGAACCGAAGCCGCACCGGATTCTGGCCGACCGACGTTGCGGCCGGCGTCGCCGGAGCTGCGGTCGGCACCGCGGCTGCGATCGCAACCGCGCCCGCCCGCGCCTGGGACGACAGCTACGCCTATGACGATAGCTGGGACAATCGTGGTTGGGACAACCGCGGCTGGGACACCCGCACTTACGGCCAGCGCAACGGTTTCGTCTGCACCCCCGGCACCTACTTCAAGGGCGAGGACGGCCGTCCGCATCTCTGCCAGTAAGCAGACATGACCTGAGCAAGACCGAACAGGCGGCCCTCGGGCCGCCTGTTTCATGGCCGTGATCCGTCGCCGGGTTCTGGCACTTTCCAACCAAGTCTGATATTGCGACGCGCACGGGCGGACAGACCGGGCGGATGCCGGCCCCTGCCCGCATTCCAGCGTCGCCGGCTTAGCTCAGCGGTAGAGCAGCGGTTTTGTAAACCGAAGGTCGGGGGTTCAATCCCCTCAGCCGGCACCAGTGCTCGACGCGCCGACGGTCGAACGCGATAGCGCCGCAACTGCATCTGGCATCGATCATCGCATACACCCCACCCCTGTTGCATCAGCGTCCAGGCATTTTGTTCCCGCCCGACTGCGCATGGGCGCATGCACAACGCTCCGCCGCCCGGCTCCGTATCTCGTGCCGAATTCGGAGCACTCATGGTTGTTTTGACTGACGAAGAAGACCTCGCCGTTCAAGCAAAACTCAATTTCATTCTCGGTGCCAGGACGTACGATACATACTTCCAGGGATTTCGATGCGCGGAATTGTCCGGCGGCGTCGTGATCGCCTACGCGCGCAGCGAGTACATGGCGGGCGTCATCAGCGCCGACTACAGCATGCAGATCGCAAGCGCGGTCGCGAGCGTCGTCGGGCAGTCCGCAACCATGGTGCTGGTCCTGGCATACCGCAAGTCGCGTCGATGACGGCCGCTTGTCCGTAGCCCGGATGGCGCGCAGCGCAATCCGGGACTGCTCTTGTCGCGCCAGCCGCCGCCGCCCTCCTCGCAACGTTCGTTGATCAGCGCGCGCGGCGCGGGCCAGTTGAACGGCGCCCTCTCCATGTTCAGCGCGCGCCAGTCACCGTCCTCGCAATCGCGATTGGCATCCCATTCGGGAAACGTCGTGACCAGCAGAAAGCGCGCGCCGCTGTCGGCAAAGCGAGCGACGGCTCGGGCGATGTTGTCGAAGCTCAAATGAACCAGGCAGTCCCGGCAGAGAACGACATCCGCGCGCGGCAGCGCATCGCGCGTGATGTCGGCGACGAGAAACCGGCCGGACAAAGCGCCGTCCACCACGCGCCGGCGATTGGTCTCGATCAGCGTCGGCACGATGTCGACGCCGGTATAGTCGACGTCGAACCTGGCGCCGCCGATCCAGCCGGCATCACCGCAGGGCGCATCGAGCAGCGAGCGCGCGCCGAGATCCCGCAGCAGCGCAGGGAGCGCTTCGCGGATCGCGGCCGTCGCCGGGTCCTCCGAGCCGAGACCGGAGACCGAACTGGCCGCGCCCCAGAGGTTCGTCTGCTCGATCCGCTCGAACCGCGCGGCGAGATCGAGGCCGGTAAAATTCTCGCGGTCGGCGACGAAGCGGTCGTGGGCAAGCACGGGGGGACGTTTCGCGATCATCGGGCGGGCCTCAAATCAAGCTTCCGTCGTGACCACACTAACAGGTCGAGCAGCCGGAATCTCCATCCCGTCATGCTCACGCCGGCTTCTGCCACTCCATGATGTGAAAGTAGGGCACGCGGCGATGGCGCGCATTTCTGTCGGGATCGCCGCCTGTGGGCTGCGGCTCGACGAACAGGCGCAACTGGAGGCCGTGATCGAGCAGCAGCGTCATGTAGGTGCTGAGCGGACGGTGCCAGTTCTGGACGCGGATGCCGCGCCAACTCAGCCAGACCGACCGCTCGTCCATGTAGTGATCGATGGCAAATCGCAAGGTGCCGTCGCCGTCACGCCTCCAGCCCTCGGGCGGCCCCGCGGTATTGAAGCTGGTCAGGTTCGCGATCAGCAGCGTTCCGCCTGGCCGCAGCGCCGCCACCATCTTCGCGATCGCAGCAGCAAGATCCGGCATGTCGATCAGGCTGAGATAGCTGACGACGAGATCATGGGATCCATCGAAATCCATCGTCTCGGCGCGGCCGAGCCGATAATCGCCGTTCGGGTCGAGCTCCCGTGCACGCGCGAGCAGCGCCTCGGTCGGATCGATGCCGGTGGTGCGGATGCCGGCACGCTGCATGACGCGGCAGAACCGCCCTTCCCCGCAGCCGACATCGAGCGCATTGCGGAAGCCCCGCCCTTCGATCCGCGCCCGCATCGGCGCATCCAGCACGAAGCGGCGGCCGTAGTCGCCGTCCTCGCCCTGCTCGACGATCCAGGCGGCCGCGGACGCGGCCCAGCCGTCGCTGACATCCTCGTTCATGGGGCAACCATCTGAAATGGATATAGCCCGCGCGCATCGCGGGCGCGGTTACTGACCACAGATTTGATCAGAGTTCAACACGAGGTAGAATGCACGCATGCATCCCCACACCAACCGAGAGATCGCCAGGATCATCGCCGGCGCCGTCGCGGCGGTCGTCGCGACGGGCTTGCTTTTCGCGATCGCGATGGCCCTCTTGCTATCGTAATAGAACGCACGGCACCCCGGCGGCGCAAGGCCGCCGGCTCGTACGTCGCGCCGACTTACGCCGCGCGCACCGTCCGCAGGAATTTTCCGACCTCATCCTTCAGCCGGGTGCTGTCGGATGCCAGCATCTTCGCGGTCGAGAGCACCTGCGAGGAGGCCGAGCCGGTCTCGGCCGCGCCGCGCTGCACGTCGGTGATGTTCGACGAGACCTGCTGGGTGCCGTGAGCGGCCTGCTGCACGTTGCGCGAGATCTCCTGGGTCGCGGCGCCCTGCTCCTCGACGGCCGCGGCAATGGTCGACGACACCTCGGACAGCCGCTCGATCGTCGCGGAGATGTCGCGGATTGCATTGACGGAGTCCTGCGTCGCGGACTGGATGCCGGAGATCTGCTGGCTGATCTCGCCGGTCGCCTTGGCGGTCTGCTCGGCCAGCGTCTTCACCTCGGCGGCGACGACGGCGAAACCGCGACCGGCCTCGCCGGCGCGCGCCGCTTCGATCGTGGCGTTCAGCGCCAGCAGATTGGTCTGGCCGGCGATGGTGTTGATCAGTTCGACGACGTCGCCGATGCGCGTGGCCGCGATCGAGAGCTCGCTGACACGTTCGGTCGTGGTGCGGGCCTGGGTGACGGCCTCGCCCGCCATCCGGGCGGATTCCTGTACCTGCCGGCTGATCTCGTTGACCGAGGAGGACAGCTCTTCCGTGGCGGTCGCAACCGACTGCACGTTGCCGGTAGCTTCGCCCGACGCGGTCACGACGACCGAGGTCAGCTCCTGGGCGCGCTGCGCGGTGGTGGCGAGCGTCGAGGACGACGCCTCCAGCTCGGTGGAGGCCGAGCCCACCGTTTCAATGATCTCGCCGACTGCGCGTTCGAAGCCGTCGGCGAGGTTGACCATGTCGCGGCGGCGCTGCTCGGCGGCCTGCTTCTCCGCTTCGACCTGCGCCGCCTTGAGGCGTTCAACCTCGATCGCGTTGGTCTTGAACACTTCGACGGTCTTGGCCATGTCGCCGATCTCGTCGCGGCGGTCCTTCTCGGGCACCTCGGTCTTGAGATCGTTGCGGGCCAGGCCCTCCATCGCGAGCTTGAGCCGGGCGATCGGACGGGACATCGCGTTGAGGCCGATGAAGAGCGCGATCGCGATGCCGACGATCAGGCCGCCGGCGCTGACGCCGACCACGGTCCAGGTCGCGGATTTGGCGTCGCGGTTAATGGCGTCCTTGCGCTGGGCAACAACCTTCGAGACTTCAGCCGTGAATTTCGCCACGCGATCCAGCGACGCGTCGATCAACGGATCGCATTCCTTGTGCGCGCGTTCCGCAGCCCGCGAATTCTCCTCCGGGCTGGTCGCCTGCGAGCCGGCCTGAAGCACCGGATCACAGCCGCCGAAGACGGCCTTCAACTGGCTGCTGATGCTCTTGATCTCGGTCGCGCGGGAGGGATCATCCTTTTCCGCCGCATCGAGATATTGGGTGATCTCGTTACGGTTCTGGTTGGCGGTCTTGAGACGATTGGCGTTGCCGGCTTCGGTCGCTTCGGTGAACACCGCATAGAGCGCGGCATGATAGGTCTCGATGCGGCGCTGGGCCCGTGTAATGTTGAGCGCGGCCGATTGTGCGGCATCGAGCTCGCTGAAACCGTCGACGGTCGCGGAAAGCTCGCGGGTGCCGAAAGCGGCAACGCCGATCATCGAGCAGCCCATCACGGTCACGATCAGCGCGACCTTCCATACGATCTTCAGATTGTTCAAAAAGCTCATTCCAGCCGTCTAATGATTTTATCCGGTCCCCAGCGACCGAAGCAGTCCCGGCGACGCCATTGGAACCGGCGGACGTTAAAATTTGATACCAAATGACACAGGTAATCTTACGGAAAACTAAGCGTTTGAAGCCGGCACGCAAGCCTCACGTAAGCTTCGATCTGCTTTGGCAGCGTTTGGTGCGCTCTCGCCTGGCCGGAACCAACGGCGCACCTCGATCGTTCTTGGCCCATGCGGATCAGAGAAGAGAATCGAAACATATTCCTGCTGGCGACGGTGACGCTGTGCTGTGGCGTCGTGGCCGGCACAGCGACTTTGCTCGAGCCGGTGTTTGGGCAGGCGCCCGCGAAGGTCTCTGAGAAGCAGGTCGCCGACGGCGGGCGGGGCGATGTCGCGGCCCAGCCGCCGGTCCGGGTGGTCGGCGGCCCGGTCTTCGTACCCAACGTCAATCCGCGCCAACGCTAGCTCAGGTCTGGGACACTTCCGGCCGCTCCTCGCGGCCGCCATGGGCCCGTGCCAGCTCCTCGACGAACGCGATCGCCTCCGCCCTCTTCTCGGGCGGCAGAGACAGGAAGGCGCGGATGAGCCTCAGGCCCTGCGCTTCGTCCGATGGGTTGGTCTTGGCATCCATGCCCCACTGTCGGGCGATCGGGAAAAATATGCAATCCCTTGGGGGGTATCTTCTTGATTCGGCCGGCCAGCTTTGCTGGAATGGGGCCAACAAAGGTGCCCCATGAAGTGGATCAGGGAACGCGACGCGCTGATCGCGCAGACAATGGCCTTCGTCCAATCGGTCACCGGCAAGAAGGATGGCTTCCATCCGCCGGAGATCCCGACCGCTGCCTCGGCCGTGTGGGTGGAGACCGCAGCGGTCGAGACCGTGACCATCGAGACCTTCGCGTTCGAGGTCGAGCCGCCGAAAGCTGCTCCGCCGCCCCCGCCGGTCGTGGTCTCGCCGCCGCGGGCAAGCGGCGATTTCCGCTCCGAGATGCAGGCCCGCATCGCCAATTTCCGCAAGCATCAGGAGCGGTTCGAGCGCGAGCGCGAGGAATATTGCGCGGCCACCCTGACCAAATTGCGCGCCGCCATCCGCGACCCCTCTGTCCGCCCGGAGGCGGACAAGTGAGGCGGGCGACCGCCTCACCGCCGGCAGTTTACAGCCAAGAACTTATAGCCAAGACCTTATAGCCAGGACCAGACCAGCCAGAGGTTGGCCGCGCTGGCACTGAGCAGTGCCAGCGTGAGGGGCAGCAGCATGTGCCCGCAGGAGGTTTTGAGCTCGGTCGTCATGGCCGAAAACATCCGCTGATTCCGCCAAACGAGTCCCGGGGATTCTTTTTTTGGGGATTCAGGACTCGTTTACGACTCAGGCCCCTGCCGCCCGGATCACGCCCCCGTGATCGCCTGCCAGGCCGGAACCCGTCCCGCTTCCAGTCGTTAACGGGCTTTCCGGGAGCGGAAAGAATGCCCTACGCCCTGTTCTGCAACGACGCCCAACTGAGCAAGGCCTATCCAGACGAGGCCGACGTCTGGAAGCTCGCCCAGCGGAGTGGCCTCGTCGTCGATGTTATCGCCGACGACGACCGTCCCGGGCCGCGCCGGGTGCTCGACAATGATTACGAGATCAAGCCGTGCCGCGCCGCGCAGGGCGAGGACCCCGCCAAGAACAAGGCCGAGGCCGAGCGCCTGTCCAGGACGGAGCTCGAGCTGAATTCCTGAGGTGTGGCGGAAAGCCCAAGAGATCGAAAGCCCAAGAGATCTAAAGGATCGAAGAGATCGAAGAGACAGATCTCAGGGAGTCGCGGTCGCCAGCGAGGCCTGCTCGCCCGCCATCACCACGCAGGCCTTGCGGCGATGCAGCCCGCGGATCGCGCCGGTGACCTTGAGCACCTTGCCTGACGGGCAGGACGCATCCTTGACGAAGGCCACCTCATAAGGCGCCAGCATCAAAGGCTCGGACTTGAGGATTGTCTGTGCAGTACAAGGCAAGGAAATGAAGCACGAGAGCACTACTGCCGACACCAAGATACGCATGTCCGTCGTCCCACAAGCCCGGTAATTCTCATAATAACGCGTTCCGGAGCGCGAGTTCCCTAGTCCGCAAAAATTATTTTTGCTTTACCCGAGCCCCATGACGCCCGTGAGAAAGCGCGCGTCAGACCGTTTGCTTGCAAATGACGCGCCAGATGGTTCACGCAAAGCAAACAAAGAGGCCAAACCCGAGCCTGGCAAACGAAAGGCCGGCGGGAGCCGGCCTTTGTCAGAGCTTGAACAGATCGTGGTCGCTGGCCGCGCGTCAGTAGCGCGAGGCTGCGGGGCCACCCCAGCCGAAGCGGTAGTTCACACCGACCTTGACGGTATGCTCGTCGTCCCGGCCCCGAACGCCGACAACGTCGGCCGGACCGGAGGTAATGGTCGTGCTGCCGAAATTATAATACTGGTACTCGGCCTTGGCCGACCAGTTCGGTGCGAACATGTATTCGAGGCCGGCGCCGACGGTATAGCCGTCCTTGCTGTTGCCGGTGGCGGTGAAGGGCTGTGCGACGCCGGCGACGTTGACGCCGAGGCCGCCATTGCGCCAGGCGTAACCGCCCTTGGCGTAGAGCAGCGCCGGGCCCCAGGTGTAGCCAAGGCGGCCCGTCACCGACCCGAGCTGGTCGGTATTCGACGTCACCTGCGTACCGAACGGGAACGTGACACCGTTGTTGTTGGTCGGCAGCCAGGAATACTGGGCCTCGATACCCACGACCCAGTTGGGCGCGAACTGGTAGTCGAAGCCGCCCTGCACGCCGCCCAGGAAGCGGGCGTCGCTGGACTGGAAGCTGCTGTCACCGGCGAAGGCGCCGCCGACATGGCCGCCGATATAGAAACCGGTCCAGTTGTAGATCACCTGCGGCGGCGTATAGGCCGGAGCCTTGGTGTAGGTGCGCGCTTGCATGTCGGCTGCGGCGGCCGGCGCGGCCAGTGCCAGCAGAGCGGCTGCTGCGCCAAGCAAGATCGTCTTCATGGTCATCCCCGTTCTTTCAAAATCGACACTCAGGAAACAACGTGGCGTGATTTAGGTTGCTTCGCGGCGATGCCGGAACGTTGATCGTTCGTAACTGTGACGGGGCGGCAACAGAGCGATTTTGTTCCGTCACGTCTGCTCGCGCCGACAGATTTTGTCGCCGGCGCAAGGCCTGCCGTAACGATTCGTCGCAAGGTGAAACCACCCGTTCAAAGCTCGCCGAAATGTGATCCAGCGGCTCCGGCAACCTCTGTCCTACCACCGGGCGATGAAGGCCGGCTTTGCGCTACCGCGTCATCTTTTCGAGTTCAGGAAAGGGTCCATAAACCGCACCGGCGCAAAGCTCGCTGGCCTTGTCGACGACACGGTCCGCACGTCCATTGACGAACACCACCGCGCGCTCGCGCATACCCTTGTAGCTGCCGTCGGTCTCACGCGGGGTGAAGCGCAGGCAGCTGACATAAAACTGCCGGCCGCCGAGCTCACGCTGTACTGGATCGGCCATGCTGGCCTCGCGCACGCCGACCGGATTGTTCAGATAGGCGCGCATCAGGGCGAGCGTATCGGTGCGGAAATTGTCCGGGAACGGCTGCGGCCCTCCGGCCTGGGCCCCGCCCATCACGGATGGCCGGTCAGCGTCGCTGCCGAAACATCCCGCGAGCGCCAGCGGCAACGCCAGGATCATCGCACGTTTCGCCACTCGCCCCACAGGTCACGCTCGCCGCTCAATCAGACCCGGAGACGTCCAGCCCCAAGGTTGCGATGATGCATGTCTAGAGGTGTTTTGCCCGACGAGTCAAATAGATTCGTAAAATCCGCAGAGCGACAGACGTCAAACCATTGATTTGTCTATCACCGGCTACTGTGCATGGGGTTGTTTTCGAGGTTCTCGTTTGTGGTCGCGCATCGAAGGCAGTTCGCTTGCCGCATCGACGCACCGGCCCGCCGCCGGCGCCTGCGCTTTCGCGCAGGACGCCGAGACGACGGGCCGGGCCTGAATTCCGCACGCGGCGGCGGGGCAATGCTGGATGCCGCCGCGCGGGATCAGTCTTAGCTGCGCTTGTCCGACGTCACCGGCTTGGTCACGTCCGGCTGCGCGTCCAGCGACTTCTTGACCGACACCTGCTTGTGATGATGGCGATGGGTACGCACGGTCTTGTGCTGGTCGGGCGTGACCGCGGCATTGGCGTTCATCGCCTTCGCCTTGGTGTCCATCTTGGCATCCGCCTTGACGTCGGCGGCCTTGGTATCGACAGCCTTGGTGTCGGCCTTGACGGCCACATCGGGCTTCGCTGCGGTGGTCGATGCCTTGGTCTGGCTCTGGTCCGCCTTGATCACCGGCGCAGTCGTGGTGGTCTTGCCGGCCTCGGCCGCGAAGGCCGGGGCTGCGATCACGGAAGCGGCGAGCAAGGCGGCGGAAATGGTCTTCAACATGGTTGGTCTCCTCTTGGAAGGATCTTGAGGCTGCGCCCTCTCGCCTCCTCTTCGATCGTAGGTGCAAGCCTAGGGGCTCCGCGCTGAACCCAGTCTGAAGCCCCTTGCAGGCTTGCGTTCATCTCGATGACAAATTTGTCATCCACTCGCGGGACGGGAATGTTTTTGGCGGATGGGTGTTCCGGTCCTAGGGCAATCGTGTAGGATCGCCACGTTGCATTCGGGAGAACTTAGATGCGCAAACTCTCTACGCTTCTTGTACCGGGACTCGTCGCCATGACGCTGGCGGCGGGGCCGGTTTTGACCAGCGCCTATGCCGCGGGCAGCGACGAGCCCTCCTCGCCGCCGAAGTCCGACGACTCGTCCAAGAAGGGCAAGAAGAAGAGCTCCTCCGTCAGCGATCCCAAATTCCTCGCTGCCTATCGCACCGCCTACACCACGATCTACGACAACCACGACTACACCGGCGCGATCGGCCAGTTGAAGTCGCTCAAGCGCGACGACGTCGCAGATGTTGCCAACTTGATCGGCTACTCCTACCGCAAGCTCGGCAACTACCAGTCGTCGAAGGTCTATTACGAGCTGGCGTTGAAGGATGATCCGAACCACGTCCGCACCTGGCAGTATTACGGCCTCTGGCAGCTCGAGCAGGGCAACCGCGAACAGGCGCAGTATCATCTGAACAAGATCGCCTCGCTCGCCGGCACCGACAGCTCCGAATATCGCTCGCTCGCCGCAGCGCTCGACAAGCCGACCGGCGCGACGCTGGTCTACTGAAGACATCGCGTCTTCGAACCAAATGAACGGGCACAACCTTCCGGGTTGTGCCCGTTCCGCTTTCTCGGTTAGCCTTCGCGCACGAATCCCCCCCCTGAAATTGGTGCGCAATGGATACGTGGCTGCGATCCGCGATCGACTACATCTCTTCCTGGATCGAATTCCAGCAGACGACAATCCAGCAGCCTGGCGTCATCGTCGCGTTTGCCCATCGCGGCGAGATCGTCGCCGAACATGCATTCGGCATTGCCAATCTCGACACCGGCGAGAAGCTCACGCCGCGCCACCGCTGCCGCATCGCCTCGCACTCGAAGAGCTTTACATCAGCCGGCATCATGAAGCTGCGCGAACAGCGCAAGCTCCGGCTCGACGATCCCGTCGGACAATATGTCGGCGGCCTGCATCCGCGCGTTGCCGAGACGACCATCGCGCAGCTGCTCTCGCACACCGCGGGGTTGACGCGCGACGGCGCCGATTCCGGCCAGTTCATCGATCGCCGTCCCTATCTGAGCGCGAAGGAGCTGCTCGCGGAGCTGAAGCTGCCGACCGCGATCGAGCCCGGCACGCGTTTCAAATATTCCAACCATGGCTTTGGCCTGCTCGGTCTCGTCATCGAAGCCGTAACGAAGGAGCCCTACTCCGTCTGGATCAAGCGCGAGATCGTCGAGGCCGCAGGCCTGCGCGAAACCGAGCCGGACGCGCCACTTCCCAAGGGCGCATCGTTCGCGCGCGGCCACACGCGAAGGGTGCCACTGGGCCAGCGTGGCGTGATCCCCGGCGACAATCGCACAAACGCGATGGCATCGGCCACGGGCTTCGCCGCGACCGCCGCCGACACCGCCCGCTTCTTCGCGCAGCTCGCGCCCAATGCGAAGAAGAGCCTGCTGTCCGTCGCCAGCCGCCGCGAGATGACGCGGCATCATTGGCGTATCCCGCAGAGTTTCGAGGGCTATTACGGCCTCGGCATCGGCGCCGGCAAGCTCGACGGCTGGGACTGGTTTGGCCATGGCGGCCACTTTCAGGGTTACATCTCGCGGACCTGCTCCATCCCGGCCTGCGAGCTCACGATCAGCATCCTGAGCAACTCCATCGATGGCGCGGCGCCGTTCTGGATGGATGGCGCGATGCAGATCCTGCGCGTCTTCAGGACCCGCGGCGTGCCCGACCGGCGCGTGCGCGACTGGACCGGCCGCTGGTGGACGCTCTGGGGTGCGACGGACCTCGTGCCGATGGGCAACCGCGTCCTAGTCGCCAATCCGCAGTTCAACAATCCGTTCATGGATTCCGGCGAGATCGAGGTGACCGGCCGCGACACCGCCAAGCTCGTCTCCGCCGCGGGCCATTCAAGTTACGGCGAGCCGGTGCGCCGCGTCCGCGACGCGCGCGGCAAGGTCAGCGACGTCTGGATCGCAGGGGCCAACCTCAAGCCTGCAAGTGTCGTGGCGAAGGAGATCGAGCGGAGATACAAGCCGCGCAAGCGGCGGCCTATTCCCTGATCAATTGCTCGACCTCGCTGCGAAGCGCCTGCCGCGCCCCGTCGCGCGAATAGAACATGTGGCCGCCGGGATAGACCACGAACTTCACCCGCTGCGTCGCGAACGCCGGCAGCTGGTCGAGCACCCGCTTCGATCCGAAATAGGGCGTGGCGAGATCGAACAGGCCGTGCGCGACCAGCACGTTGAGCTTGGCGTCGGTGGCGAGGATCTGGCGCAGATCCGACACGGACTGCGGCGGGTTGATGCCGCGGCCAAAATCCCATTGGCCTTCGACCGCCCCGTTGAGGACTTCATAGGAGCCATCCGGCCGCCAGTTGAGCTTGCGCGTCAGCACGTCGACCGCAGCGCTCGTCAGCGGCGCCTGGAGCGCATCGCCTGAAGGGTCGCCGAACCGCGAGTTGCCCGAATCCGGATAGGGATCGAAGCCGCGCACCGAGGCATCGTAGCGTCCCGTCACCTTGCCGCTCCTGCGATCGAATTCGCGGCGGAATTCGCCGACGTCGAAGCGGCCCGCGAGCCTGCGGCTCACCGTCTGGTCGATGCCGGTGAGCTCGGCGACCTTGTCGGCAAGCCGATTGGTGGCTTCCTTGTCCGCCTCGCCCTTGACGAGATCGGCCAGGAATTCGCCGCGCGCGTAAGCCTCGACATCGGCGAGATCGGCGCGCTTCACCGGACCCTTGGCCTCGCGCGCGACCGCCACATAGCTCGGCAGCGTCGCGACATATTGCAGGAGGCTTGTGCCGGTGAACTCGCGGAAGTCCAGCAACGGCGACACCAGGATCAATCCCCTGACGCCGACGCCATGCTGGAGCTGCAGCTGCCGCACCACCTTCGGCCCGCGAATGCCGCCATAGCTCTCGCCCGCGACGTATTTCGGCGAAGTCAGCCGGTCGTGCTTCTCCAGCCAGCGGCGGATCACCAGCGCAATCGAATTGACGTCGCCGTCGACGGAATAGAACGACTTGCGCGCGTCTTCGCCGCTCGCGACGAAGCGGCTGTAACCGGTGCTGACGGGATCGATGAAGACGAGATCGGTGAAGTCGAGCCAGGTTTCCCCGTTCGGCTTCACCTCGGGCGAGGCCGACGGCGACAGCGCCTCGCCATCGAGCGGCAACCGCCACGGGCCAGCGGCGCCGAACTGCAGCCATGCGGAGGATGCGCCAGGCCCCCCGTTGAACAGGAACGTCACGGGACGCGTCGCGCGATCGGCGCCGGCAAGCTCATAGGACGTCGTGGCGATATCGGCCAGCGGCTCGCCCTTGCCGTCGAATACGCGGATCGAGCCGGCGGTCGCGGTGAAATCGAGCGAGCGGCCGGGCAGATCGAGCGTCTGCTTCGTGGTCGAATCCGGCGGCAAGCGGTGCGTCTCGGCCGCCGGCGAATTCTGCGACGCGCTTTGCGCGCCACCGCCGCGCCCGCCTTTCTGTCCGGCCGGCGCGGACGCCTCGGAGCGCGGCTGCGGCGGATCGTCCGCGCGCGCAAAGCCTGCGAATGCGAAAGTCGACACCGCCAGCACCAGGGCCGCATGGCGGAGCGCCGACAAACTCGTGATCATGATCGTCTCCTTGCCCGGCTCTCTGAGGACCGCTGCGTGCCGAAAGGCTAGCGCGGAATTGCGACGGTTTGGGGGATCACCGGTCCGGCGGCGCCCGAACAGGCCGACCGGATGAAAACCGACCTGGATTCGTCCTGAATCGGGATGAACGACCGCCCGTTTGCCTTGAGCGGCGGTCCTCCTCGACAATGCAGGCCCAGGTCGTATAGACGAGCCCGGCGGACCTTTCTCCAGCCAGCGGCCCTGCCCGGAAGCCATGACCAAGCCAGCGCGATACGACCGGATCGCCTTCGTCGCCAGCCCGAGCAGCGAGGCGCAGGCGGCCTTCGGCCAGCTCAGCAGGGAGTATGGCAATTGCGACCCGAACGAGGCTGATATCGTAGTCGCGCTCGGCGGCGACGGCCTGATGCTCCAGACGCTGCACCAGCACATGCACACGGGAAAGCCTATCTACGGCATGCACCGCGGCACCGTCGGCTTCCTGATGAATGAGTATTCGACGGTCGATCTTCGTGCGCGCCTCGAAGCGGCGCATGAATCCGAGATCAATCCGCTGCTGATGCGCGCGACCGACGTCGAGGACCGCGTCCATTTGCATCACGCCATCAACGAAGTCGCTCTGTTTCGGCAGACCTACCAGGCGGCGCGCCTGCGGATCCTGATCGACGAGCGCGAGCGCATGCCCGAGCTGATCGCCGACGGCATCATGGTGGCAACGCCTGCTGGCTCCACGGCGTACAATCTGTCGGCGCAGGGACCGATCCTGCCGATCAACGCGGCCCTGCTCGCACTGACCCCGATCAGCGCCTTCCGCCCGCGCCGCTGGCGCGGCGCGCTGCTGCCGAACACGGCCTATGTCGTGATCGAGGTGCTGGAGGGCGACAAGCGCCCCGTGGCAGCGGTCGCCGACCACGACGAGGTGCGTGACGTCCGCCGGGTCGAAGTCCTGTCCGACAAGACCATCTCGATGCGCATGCTGTTCGATCCCGGCCACAGCCTGGAAGAACGCATCCTGCGCGAACAGTTTGGCTATTGATCGCGAGTGCTGATCACTGGCCGCAAGGCTGAATCGATTCCAGACCGCCCGCCATCGCGGGGTCGCCAAGCAGATCGAAATCCCTGACAACCGGAACGAAGTTCTTCGTCTCCGATGTCATCAGATAGATCGCCACCGGCAGCGATGCCTGCGGCGCGATGCTAGCGCGGCAAAATTCCTTGGCTGCTACGCCGAGCCCCATCGATCCACGCTTGCCGTTCTTCCCCTGCTCGACCATCGACGCCCGCAGCGCCTCGAAGCGCGCAGCATCGCCTGGCGACAAGCGATAGGCGTAGGTCGACGAGCCCTGCGGCGCCGCAGGCAGGCCACCGCGCTCGCGCGCCTCGCTCATCTCCAGCATGGCGAAGCTTGACCTCGCCTCGGCCTCGCCCGCCACTTTGGTGACGACGTCGAGCTTGACGCCGCCCGAGCGAGGCCGCAACGCATCTGGCAGTTGCACGGCGACGCGCAGCATCGACAGGTCCGTGGTCCTGGCATCGATGCGGGCCAGCCGCGGGATCGATGTCAGCGGCACCGAGCCGCATCCGGCCAGCATGAACGCAGCCGCGCTCACGAGAACGCGCGCAAGGCGGTTCATCAGGCATCTCCACTCTGGAGTTGAACGGACTTGCTAGGCCGACTTTCGGCCAGGCGTGCGAGGCTCTAACGCGTCGTCCGCGCTGTCTGGAACATATTCCAGGATATCGCCGGGCTGGCAGTCGAGCACGGCGCAGATCCGCTCCAGCGTGTCGAAGCGGATGCCGCGCACCTTGCCCGACTTCAGCAGGGAAACGTTCGCCTCCGTGAGTTCGATGCGCGCGGCGAGTTCACGCGACCTGATCTTGCGTCTGGCGAGCATGACGTCGAGGTTGACGATGATCGGCATGGTCAGATGATCTCGCTGTTCTCGTGCCACACGCGAACCGCGTCGGCCATCACGGTTGCGAACGCGACGAGCGCGAGGCCGCTTAGCACCGACAGCACCTGCGACTGTTCGATGCCGAACATGACCACGAGCCCGCCTTGAACGTTGGCCCGCGTCAGGTTGATCGTAGTCAGCATCTGCACCAACGGCGATATCAGTGCGTTGACGATCAGCGCGAGGCCCATCCGGCGGATGCGCCAGGCGTTCCCGGTCACGAAGACCTCGCCGCGCGCGAAACGGGAGAACAGCATCGAGAGCTCCAACAAGGCGTAGAGAACAGGCGCAAGTCCGATCATGCTGATCAACGCACCAGCGAAGCGCGTGCCGAAATTGAGCGTGAACGGCCGTGCCCCCAGCGGGGACTGTGTCGCGATCCAATGCCAAAGCATCTCGTCGCTGGACCAGAGCAGCGGCACCGCGAGCACCGCGCCCGCGACGCAGACGAGCGCACCGACAGCCACGATCCGACCGATGCGCCGTAAGCGGTTCGGCGCGACAGGCGCAGGATAAGGAAAGGCAATCACGCTCATTGGACGACACTCCTGAGCATTTGAATGTTTTATTGTTTTACAATAAAAAATGGCAAAATTACGATATACGCCAATCATCCCTTTCAGTATGCGGGCGGCCCGGCGGCAACCCTTCGTTAACCCCCGCCACGATATGGTTAATGAAAGTTGACCGCTTCGGCCCCGGGCGCCATGTTCCGCATCGATTTCAACAAGCTGCGCTTCCTCGTCTGTGACGACAATCCGCACATGCGCCGCATCCTGCGGACGCTGCTGCACTCCTTCGGCGCACGCGAAGTCTACGAGGCCGAGGACGGCGCGACGGCGCTGGAAATGTACAGCCATTACGTGCCCGACATCGTCATCACCGACTGGGCGATGCCGATCTTCGACGGGCTCGAGCTCGCGCAGATGATCCGGCAGCCGGAGTCGAAGGGTAATCCCTACGCGCCGATCATCATGCTGACCGGCCATTCCGAGAAGCGCCGCGTCACCGTCGCACGCGATGCCGGCGTCACCGAATTCCTGGCCAAGCCGATCTCGGCCAAAGGGCTCTACCAGCGCATCCTCAACGTCGTCGCCAGTCCCCGGCCCTTCATCAAGACCAAGACCTATTTCGGCCCCGATCGGCGTCGCAACACCAGTTCCGCCTATATGGGCCCCGAGCGCCGCGTCGGCGAAAAGCACGAGGTGCTCCAGCAGCCCTCGCTGCTCGACAAGGCCCGCTCCTCCATCTAGCGCAACGTCTCACACGATCGGGGCAGACATCATGGCGAAGAACAGCGCAAAGGACATCGAGGTCACGGCCTTCGCCACGCATCAAATCATCACGCAGCCCAATCCGCTGCGGAAGGTCCTGCGCCGAGTCGAAGAAAAAGACATGGACGATCCGGTCGCCCGCGCCGAGCAGGCGCTGGCAGGCCTCTCCGGCGAGTTCAAGGACTGGATGACGACCGAGGTCAACCGTCTCTCCGCCGCCTACGCCGCCATCCGCAATGACGGCTTCACCAAAGAAGGACGCGACGAGCTGTTCCACGCCGCGCACGACATCAAGGGCGACGCCGCGACGTTCGGCTTTCCGGCGGCCGCGGGAATCGCCGAGAGCCTGTGCCGCGTCATCGAGCACGCGCCCGATCTCGACAGAGTGCCGGCCGAGCTGTTCACGCACCACATCAACGCGGTTCTCGCCATCGTGCACGAGAACACCAAGCTCGACAGAATCAGCGTCTCCGCCGAGCTCAGCCGCCGCCTGCGCAAGGTCGCAGACGACTACCTCGCCGATGTCAATCGCGACCGCCCCGAGCATCTCGAGGTGATCCTGGCGCCGAGCATCGTGCCGGCGGAGTAGCTCTCCTCTCGTCATTGCGAGCGCGGCGAAGTTGTAGGGTGGGTTAGCGCAACGTAACCCACCTCTTTGATTTCCCCGGACGCAGACATGGCGGGTTACGCCTGCAGACCGCGCTTCGCGCAGTCCTTCGGCTAACCCACCCTTGCGGCATCTCGCTACGCCGCAATCAGATCATCATAAGCCGGATCGATCGCATCGTCCGCGACCAGCTCGTCGCAGAACAGCCGCGCCTCTTCGCGCGCCGACTCGGTGGCGAAGCGACGGAGCAGGACCATCAGCGGCTCGGTAGCGCCGCGATCGGTCTCGCAATGGGTAAGGACGCGCTCGACCATGCGCCGGCGCAGCCGCACCGCGCCGTCGTCGCTGTCGACGAAGCCCTGCTCGTGGCAGGCATCGAGCGCGACCTGGAACGCCGCGAAGGTCGCTTCGGGCAGGCCGGCGCGGCGCAGCAGTGCGTGCAGGCTATTGCCGCCGCGATCGTGCAGCAGCGCGCTCACGCGCGCTACCGGAAGATCGGCCAGTTCGGCAAGCGACGCGTCGAACAGATCGAGATTGCTCGACAGCAGCGCGCGCAGGATCAGGCCGGCGGTGAGCTGGCCTGTGATGCGCAGGTGCCGCACCAGGCCCTGCATGTCCTCGCCGCGCGAACGCGCCGCGATGTTGATGGTGGAGCGGTCGCGCGCTTCGACCGTCACGCGCTCGGCGCGGTCCGCGCTCAGCCAGTTCCGCGCCACGACGAATTGCGCGAGGGTCTCGGAGAGCTTGGCCACTAGCGTGGCACGCGTGGCAGCCGGCAGATCCTCCAGCACCAGCATCGCCTCGCGGATCGCGGCGAGATGACCGTGACGCTCGACGATGCGATCCCAGGAGAACGGCGCGAGCTCGGCTTGGGAATTTTCAATCAGCTCGAGCGCTGCCGCCGCGCAGCCGACTTCGGCAATGGCGGCGCAGACCGACACCGGCAGCGCGATGCGGCGGGCGACCGCGCACTGCACCTCGTCATTGCCGGTGGCGACGATGTCGACGAGATCGGCGTCGATCAGGAGCGGAGAATGTTCGAGCACGATCAGCGCCACGGTGGGCTGGTCCGCCGACAGTGCCCGCACGATGGCGGCGGGCGCCTCGGTGCTGCGTGCAAAAGCCTCGGCCATCGCCTGCCGCACCAGCGGCGAAGGATCGTCGAGCAGCATCAGCAGCGCGCCTTCGGCGGCGACGCGGTCGTCGTGGGAAAGGTCCGAGATCAGCCAGGCGCGAGCCAATGCCCGTGTCGCCTCGGCCCGCTCGCCTGCGGGCGCCGTCCTGATCCAATTGATGAACTGCCGAACGATCATGGTGCTTCCGGCTTACGCAACGAAGACGAAGCGGTGACGGCTTGTCACCTGCAACACAAAATAAACCACGACGCTTAACAAAGCGTTCACCATAACTGGCTGGTTTTGTTGATGATTTGTTAAGGGAACAGAGGCGGCCCGCCGGCCGCAATATCAGCTGCTGAACGTGCCGCTGCGATCGCTGAAGAGATCGAGCGGTTGCGGCGGTCGCACGTCCGGAGTCGTCGACGCAACTGACGTGAGCGAGGCGTTGTTGCCCCACAGTTTCTGCACCGTGGTCGAGACCGGCTGCGTGACGTCGCCGGGCTGGTAGATCGAGCGAAACACCGGCGTGGCCGGCGTATTGTCCGCGACCGACGCTGACGATGTCGCGCTCACCGGCGTCACCGCGCGTGTATTGGGGAAGGTCTGGAGATAGGCGGCATTGTCGATCACCGGCGCAGTCGGCTGCACACCGTTGGCGCTCGCAACCTGTGTCGTCGACGGCGTGCCGCCGTACATCGCCATCGCGCTGCGGGTCGTCTTGGAATTCGCGGCGCTGGCGTAGCGCGCGTCGAGCACCGAATAAACTTCGGAGACGCTGCGGGCACGGCCGTCCTTGGCATAGAAGATCGAGCGGTTGGCAGATGCCGCATTCGGAAACAGCCGCGCGCCGACCGCTTGCGGATTGTCTTCGGCATTGGCGATCAGTTTCGCGGCACCGCCGACGCCCATGAAATGCGCCATGTAGAGTTCGCTGTCGGACGGCCTGCGGCCGAGCAGGCCCGTGAGCTTGAAGCTGTTCGACTGCGTCAGGGCCGCGGCCATGCTGGACGCGGCCTCCGGATCGTCGCGCAGCTTCATGATCGACCGCTTCATGGCGGGATCGTCGACCGTGTAGGTGCCCGACGACGTCCTGCTGATCGCGTCGGAATAATTGCCATAGCCGAGCTGTGTGCCCGCCTCCTTCACCGTGCCGAGCCAGGTCTGGTCGATGAACTGGTAGAGCCCGTGCGCGGAGGATGTGGTGGCGCCCGCAGTGGGATCGAAATCCGATTCCATCTTGGCGGTGGTCAGCATGTATTGGAAGCTGACGCCGGAGATGTTCGAGGCCTGCTTGATCGCACCGGCGACACGCGCCCGCGACGGGTCGAGAACCGCCGTCTGCGAGGCACTGGAATTGTCGACCGACATGATGGAGTGCCCGCCCCGTGCGGCGTTGAGCGGCGCCGGCAATTCGGACGCCCTGTCGTCTCACCGTGGGACAGGTATGGTTAATGCGGGGTTAATCCGGGTCGGCTCCTCCCCGAGTCATTCCGAGGCGCGCGCAGCACGAGCCCTGAATCCATCAAGCTGCGCGTGATGCCGCACAATGGATTCCGGGCTCGCGCTGCGCGCGCCCCGGAGTGACGGAGGGCTACTTCTTATAAACAGCGTCCGGATCGAACAGCCTGTCCGCATCGACGAAGACGAGCTTCGCCCCGCCGCCCTCGGCCTCGACCTTGCGGTAGAAGCAGGACCTTCGGCCGGTGTGGCAGGCCGCGCCGATCTGCTCGACACGGATCCAGACCGCGTCCTGGTCGCAATCGGTGCGGATCTCGACCACGCGCTGGGTCTGACCCGAGGTCTCACCTTTTCGCCATAAGGCGTTGCGCGAGCGACTGAAGTACCAGGCCTCGCCGGTCGCAATCGTCTTGCGCAGCGCCTCATCGTTCATGTGGGCGACCATCAGCACGTCGCCGGTGGCGACGTCGGTCGCGACGACCGTCACGAGGCCGCTTGCGTCGAAGCGCGGCTGGAAGGACAGGCCTTCCTCGATGTCATGAGAGTGAGCGGACACGGGCGTCCTCGCCAAAAAGCTTTCGCGAGGTCAGCGCTGCAGGCCTCGCACCAGGGACAGGAAACGGGCCTGCTCCGCCGGATTGTCGCGGAACATGCCGGTGAAGCGGCTGGTGAAGGTGGACGCGCCATGCTTGGCGACGCCACGCACCGACATGCAGGTATGCTCGGCCTCGATCAGCACCGCAACGCCGCGGGGCTTGAGGATTTCGTCGATGGCCGCCGCGATCTGCGCCGTCAGATGCTCCTGGGTCTGGAGCCGGCGGGCGAAGATGTCGGTCAGGCGGGCGAGCTTGGACAGGCCGACAACGCGTTCCACCGGCGTATAGGCGATATGCGCCCTGCCGTAGAACGGCATCATGTGATGCTCGCACTGCGAGGTGAACTCGATGTCGCGCACCAGCACGAAATCGTCGTAGCCCGCGGTCTCGCCGAAGGTGCGGTCGAGCACCTCGGCCGGGCACTGGTGGTAGCCCTGATAGAGCTCGTCGAAGGCCTCGACCACGCGGCGCGGCGTGTCGAGCAGGCCCTCGCGCTCGGTGTTCTCGCCGATATAGGCGAGCAGCGTCTTCACCGCCGCCTCCGCCTCTGCGCGCGCCGGGCGCGGCTGGTCGGCGCGGACGGCGGCCGCGAGGAATTCGGCGGGATCGAGCTCTGCCGGGCGGCTCTCGAGCTGCTTGTCGGCGGGCTTGCCCGGGCGGATTGATTTGATCGCAGCGTCCATGTCGACTCCGTTCGACGGCCTTGCGGCCGGAGTGTCACCGGCAGACGGGGCGGCATGCCGCCGGACGCCTGAAGAGAACAATCTGGGTGAAAACATCCGTAGGTCACTACGCCGGCCGCACGGTTCTGGATCACCGCCGTCGCACCGCTGGACTGTTTTTCCGTCAGTTCCAATCCTATATAGGACCCTGGACGGCGCCCGCCAAGGCCGATCCGGTGCGGAAGTGTTGGACTCCATCACATGCTGAACGACATCTATAACAAGCGGATCATCGAGCTGGCCGGGAATATTCCACGCCTCGGACGGCTATCGGACGCCGATGCCACCGCCACTGCCCACTCCAAATTGTGCGGCTCGACCGTGAAGGTCGACCTCAAGATGAGCGGCGATACCGTCACCGACTTCGCCCATGACGTGAAGGCCTGTGCGCTCGGCCAGGCCTCCTCATCCATCATGGCAAGTCACGTGGTCGGCTCGACTGCGAGCGAACTCCGTGAGTTACGCGAAACCGTTCGCAAGATGCTGAAAGAGAATGGCTCGCCTCCTCAAGGCAAATGGGAAGAGATAAAATTCCTCGAGCCGGTCCGCGACTACAAGGCACGACATGCCTCGACCCTGCTGACCTTCGATGCTGTGGTCGATGCCATCGGCCAGATCGAGGCGAAGGCCAAGCAGCCGGCCGCCGCTCAGGGCTGATGTGGTCTTGGCCACGCGCCGGCACATGAATCCCGAACGACGACCTGCGGGACGTCCTACTTCTGGGAGCCCGCGCTCTGCACCGCACCGGTCGGTACCATCGCCTCCGCCGTCTTGGTCGATTTGAGGGGCTGTTGCTCCTGTTCCGCGCCGAACCTCGCCTGCGTCTTCGGCGCGAGCTCCGCCACCGCGGGCGCGCCGACGTCCACATGCGGCAGCACATCGGCCACCAGATTGGTCGTCACGAGATTGGTGAGCTTCAGCTCGGCCGTGTCGAGCTCGTGCAGATCTTCCCACGGCGGCACGCTGAGTGCGAGCGACAGCAGGTCGCCGGCGCCGCCCATGTCAAAGGTGTATTTGGCGAGCCGGCCGATGTCGCGCTCCACGATCATCAGGTCCTGCGCGCTGTAGCTGGCCGCCTTGGCATCGTCGGCGCGGTCGCCCATCCAGATCTGGTGGACCCGCACATGCGCCGCGTCCGGCACATAGCGCGTCTTGCCGGCCAGCAGCAGGAACACGCACATGGATTCGCAATAGGCTTCGGGCGCGACCGCCGGACGCGCCGACTGGCCGCCGCGGTTCTGAAGGCTGATGCCGACGGTGGTCAAAAGGCCGAGATTGCGGAAGCGTCGGCCGAGGGTGATGGCGTCGTTGACGGAACCGCCGCTGGAGTCGAGCACCACGGTGGCGCCGCCAAGCTGGCGCTCGCGGGCAAACTCTTCGAAGTCCTTCGGCGTATCTGCGGTGATGATGCCGACCGCGCTGACCCAGCCGCGGCAGTTGGGCTCGCAGGCAACCCAGTTGAACTTCATCGGCAGCTTGCGCTCTCCGAGCGTAGCACCGGCCCGAGCCGACGATCCGAAGGTCGTGACGGCGCCCGCAAACACGACCCCACAAGCAGCGGTTCCCACCAGCAACCAGCCGCGAAGATAAAGCGACTTCAGAAGTTTCAAACTGGTCCCTTCCCCAAGCCCCAAGCACTAAGCCCAAGCCGATTCAGGCAATCCCCGTTCAGACGTTCAACGAGTCTACACATGGACGTCACAAAAATGGTATCCGGGGGAATACAGATCGTCCATAGGTACTTGCTGCAATGCTCCCTGAAATCAGACAAAGTATGGCGCGCGCACAACAGCTCGCTGTTCCCTGCGCCGGAACCGCGCAACATCTCGCACAGGATCGCAGCACGCCGCACATGAAGCATTCAGCCTGCGAGCATTGTTCCACTTCCGTCGACGGCGCGCTGAGACTGCCACGCAGATTCGGACGCGCGCTGATCTGGCTCTACCGCCATACGCTCTCGCCACTGGTCGGCTACAATTGCCGCCACCTGCCGACCTGCTCCGTCTATGGCGACGAGGCAATCGAGCGGTTCGGACTCTGGGCCGGCGGCTGGATGACGCTGGCGCGCCTGCTCCGCTGCAATCCGTTCGGCACGTCGGGCATCGACAATGTGCCACTCACCGCGCCACAAGGCGCGCGCTGGTATCTGCCCTGGCGCTACGGCCGCTGGCGCGGAGTCAACGCCCCGTAAGCATGCTGCAGTGCTTTGCGCATCGCTGCCTTGACCGGAACTGGAACTTTTGCCTCGCGTTGTTCTGTTGCTCCCCAGGGAGGAAACAACAATGCGCTGGAAAATCAGCCCTCATTTTCACGTCAGGTTTGGTCCGCACCCGAAGTTCAGCCCACGGGATCACGATCCCAGAACCATCGACATGCTCGCCATCATCGCGCTGCTGGCGCTTGTCCTCGGCTCCGGCTGGTATCTGGCGACGAGTCTCGCCACGCCGCCTAGCACGACGGCATTCATCGTGCCGAGCCAGAGCGTGCACTGGTAGCTAGCGGAACCAGTAGAAACGTCCGGGCGGCGGCGGGACCGGCTCGGGTGGGCGCGGCCGCTTCGGACGCGGCGGCTTTGGCGGCGGCTCGGCGGAAGATGTCGTCTCCGCGGCCGGTGCGATCTCGCTTCCCGGCACCCTCACCGACAGCAGCAAGTTCGACTCGTGCATGCGCCAGCGATAGCCGACGCCGAAATCGATCGGCTGGGCACGCGTGAACAGTTCGGCGTAGCGCTCCTGATAGCGGCCGGGGAATTCCCCGATCGGCCCGAGATAGCGGCCGAACGGGAAGAACCGCCACTGCCGCGCATTGTAGTTCGCAAGCGGAATGCCGGAATCGTCCTGGACGATGGTGGCGCTGTTGGCCAGCAGCCAGTCGCGAACGACGGTGAAGTTGCCGGAGTGCAGCAGATAGGACGCGCTCTTGATCAGGCTGTTGCCGGGCCCGAGCGTCTCGCAGAACTTGAGGAAACCCGCCGCACGCGCGCCGGGATTGGAGAGGTCGGTCGAGAAATAATACAGCGTGCGCGCTTCGCCATCGCTGCCGGCGAAGGTGATGCGGACGCCGCGCGTGGCATTCGGTCCCGGATTGTCGTTGCCGGTGTGCATCCCGCCCTTGTCGTCGAGCGCAACCATCTCGACGTTGCGGATGGTCTTGCCGGAGCGGACGAGGAAGACATAGAGGATCGGCAAGGTGCCGTTGACCTGGTTGGCGTGCAGGTCGACCTTCATCTGCTTGGTGATGAAAAAGGAGAAGCTCAGGATCGAACCGAGCGAGCGCTCGACATTGTAGAGCGCAGCGCCGACCGAGCCGCGCAGCAGCTTCGTCAGGTCGGGCACGGTGCCGACCGGCTCCAGCGCGCCGAGCACGTAAGTGCTCGCCTTGGAATAGAACGCGTTGGCGTAGAGGAAATCCGGGCCGCTGAACATGTAGAACATGGTCGGTCGCGGCGCGGCCAGGTTGACGTCAGCCCAGTTGCGGATCCTGGAGATTTGCCGCTGCTCGAGCTGGGTGAAGGCGCCGTCGAAGAATTTTGCGTGGCGCTGCCAGCCCGGATCCTGGGTGAGCGGCACCAGCGGCGAGTCCGCCGAAGGCTGCATGCCCGCGAGGAATCGCGCGGTGTCATCGAAGGTCACGTCGGCGGCGCGTGTGGACGAAACGGCCGCAGCCAGCAGGGCAAGTGCGACGGCCGCAATTCTCAGGGCTCGAACCATGTCTATTCGCGATTGTGTGACGTGCCAGCGGCGACCGGCCGCCTGCGGAAAACAGCATAAATCAACAGGCCAGCGAGCATGACGAGCATCCCCGAGAGCGACTGCACCAGACGCTCGGTCAACAGGTAGTACATCATGAACCCGGTCACGAGCAGGAAAACGAGCGGCGTGAACGGGTATCCCCAGGCGCGGTAGGGCCGCGGCAGATCCGGGTCGGTGATGCGCAGCTTGATGACGCCGGCGACCGTGAAGAACGAGCAGAACAGCAGCGCGAACTGGATGAAGTCGAGCACCGCCTCGAAGCTCCGCGTGAACAGCAACAGATTGGCGACCGCGAGCTGAAACAGGATGGCATAGGCCGGCGCGCCGCTCACCGACCGCTTCGAGAACACGCGCAGGGCTGGAATGTCCTCCCCCATCGTCATCATCACGCGCGGGCCGATCCACATCATCGCGCTGATCGAGGAGATCAGGCCGAAGCAGATCATCGCGCCGACGATCCGGCCACCGAGACTGCCGAAGATGGCACTGCCGGCGACGCTGGCGACGTCGAGCTGACCGGCAAGCGCGCGGACCGGCGTTGAGTAGAGGAACACCGCGTTCAGCGCGACGTAGAGTACCAGCACGATCAGCGTGCCCGCGAGCAATGCGCGCGGCAGGTCCCGCTGCGGCATGTTCATCTCGCCGATGATGTAGGTCGCGGCGTTCCAGCCCGAGAACGAGTACATCACGAAGACGAGGCCGATGGCGAAAGGCGCGCTAACGATATGCGCGAGATCACCCGGCTGCGGCGTGAAGGCGATCGGCTGCGGCACGCCGATGATGAAGCCGGCGACCAGGAAGGCGACGATCAACAGGACTTTCAGGATGGTCGAGATCAGCTGGAAGGTCGAGGAGTGCCTGACGCCGGTCAACTGCACGAGCGAGACCAGCCACACCACGCCAATGGCCAGCGGAATCGGCGGCAGGCCGGGGACGACCGATTTGGCGTATTCGCCGAACGCCATCGCCGCGAGCGCGACCGGCGCCGCAAAACCGACCGTTGCCGAGACCCAGCCGGCGAGAAAGCCGAAAGCGGGATGGTAGGCGCGACCGAGAAAATTGTACTCGCCGCTCGAGCGCGGAAACATCGCACCGAGCTCGCTGTAGGAGAACACCCCGCACAGCGCGACGATGCCACCGACGGTCCACAGCAACAGGATCGAGAAACCGGACGGGATGTCCTTCACCTGGAAGCCGAGGCTGGTGAAGACGCCGACCCCGATCATGTCGGCGACGACGATGGCGGTTGCAACCAGAGCGGAGACCCCCGGCCCGCTTCCGGTCAGCCGCCCAGTCCAGGGCGCGGTTCCCGCATCTGATGCCGTCATCGGGGTCCTCAACCTCAGGCGTTACGCCTCGTGGGAGCATCGTGCAGTTTGGTCCAGTCAATTCAAGCAGGGTTAACACGAGTTAAATGAGGCGGCCGAAATAGGTATCAAAGCACCATCTACGCACGGTCCCGGGCAACAAACCAGCCAAGGCACAGGAGAATGCCGTCCCCTTCCCCCACAATCACGACACGATTGCATGGTCCTTTTGAGCGTTCCGGATGTGGGGAAGTTTCTCCGGACACTTAACGTCGCCTAAACGCCGGTCGGCTCAATTGTCTTGATCATGCCGATGGACGTGGATCGTGACTTGGGGTCATGGGTGGATGGTCGGGGCCGTTCCGAAATTGAGAGCTGACATTCGTGCGGATCGGACGCTGTCCGATGCGCGCGGTCGTGCGCTCCGGATCGGCCTGATCTCAGCCTTGGTGCCACTGTCGCTGACACTGGCTCAATGCGGCAAGGCGCCCGATCCGGCGGCGCTCGCGGCGAACTCGCAGGCCAATGTCCAGGTGGTCGCCAAAACCAACCCACAAGCCACCAGGCAGCAAGTCGCAAGCAGCGACACGTTCGAGGATCGCTTCCCCGCCCCGCAGTTCAGGGAACGCTTCCCGTCGGCGAGCGAGGGTTTCCTGCAACGACAGATGTCGGACTTCTCGCCGAAGCGCGCCGTGCAACAACAGCCGGAGCAGGCGCCCTACAAGGTCGCTTCGCTCGCGCCGCAGGTGCCCTACCAGCGTCCGCCCCGCGAGGATCTGACAGCTCTAGTCAGCATGAAGTCATCTGCCTTCCCCTATTTCGGCAACAACCCCGCCTCCGAGGCGCCTTTCCTCAACATCGCCAAGGGCGACCGCCGCGGCCACCGCAGCTACTCCGGCCGGGTCTACTGGCAGGACGAGACCTACAGCGACAGCCGCGTGCTGATGCACGTGCCCGAGCATTTCGACGTGCGCAAGCCGGGCGTGATCGTGGTGTTCTTCCACGGCAATGGCGCAACGCTCGAGCGTGATGTGCGCGACCGGCAATTGGTGCCGCAGCAGATCACCGATTCCGGCGCCAACGCCGTCCTGCTGGCGCCGCAGATGGCGGTCGATGCCGCCGATTCCAGCGCCGGAAAATTCTGGCAGCCCGGCGGCTTCAAGCGCTTCATGGCGGAGTCGGCCGACCACCTCGCCCGCGCCACCGGCGATCCCAACAGCGCACGCGCCTTCGCCAACATGCCGATCGTGATCGTCGGCTATAGCGGCGGCTTCCTCCCGACCGCCTGGAGCCTCGAAGTCGGCGGCATCAGCGACCGCGTCCGCGGAGTCGTGCTGCTCGACGCCGTCTATGGCGAAATGGACAAGTTCGCCTCCTGGATCGAGAGCCACCGCTCCAGCTTCTTCGTCAGCTCCTACACCCGCTACACCGCGCGGCGCGACCGCGAGCTGATGAGCACGCTCAGGCAAAAGGGCATCAGCGTCTCCGAAGACATGGACGGGCCCTTGCGTCCCGGCAGCGTGGTGTTCGTCGAAACCGGCGACGGCATCACCCATCGTGACTACGTCAACCGCGCATGGACGCAGTATCCGCTCAAGGACGTGCTGGTGAAGATGTCGGCAACGCCTGCGCTGGCGCTGACGCGCGTGGCCGCGGCATCGAGCCGCTAGGCCCGATATTGCGCCAGTCGGCATTTGACCGCGTTGCCTGCAATTATCTCATGCGTTGATCAAAATGTGATGTTGATGGCCGACATCCCCGGGAGCCACCGGATTGTTTCCGCTGGCAACTCTCATATTTTGCCGCCGAGTTGCAATTGGGATTCCGTGAGGACAGCGAGTGCGCCAGGGGCTGTACAAGGTCGACTTCCACACGGTTCATGGAACCGGCTGTGGCGTCGTTTATGTCACGGACGGCAAGATGCGCGGCGGCAATTCAGCTTTCGCGTTCATCGGCACCTACACGGGCAAAGGCGATAGCATCAAGGTCAGGATCTCGACCGAGCGCTACAACGACGATCCGTCCTTCAAGGCGCTGTTCGGGCACGACAGGATCACATTGACGCTTGCCGGCCGCGAAGACGGCGACGCGGCGGAATTCGAAGGCACCGCACTGCAAGTGCCAGGCGTAGCCTTCAGGGCCGTGCTGAGCCGGATCAGCGACTAACCGTCCGGCTTCAAACGTCAGGTCTTGGGCAGCTTCAGGTCTTGGGCAGCTTCGGAATGCTCTCGGCAAAGCCATTGAAGCAGGCCAGCCGCTCGTCCTCTTCCTTGAAGAAGCGGCAGTCGGCGTAGCCCTTGGCCTTCGCCGGCTTCGGCTTCGGTGCCGGCGGGATGATCGCGTCGTAGCAGTTGAGCCGGTCCTTGGTGCCGTCATCGAGTTCGAGGCAGGCCTGGAGCCGCGCCGCGATCGATTGCGGCTTGCCCTTCGGCGCCGGAGTTGCCGTGGCCGCCGCCTTGGTCCCGGCCTTAGCCCCCTTGGGCTTGACCTGCACCAGCGGCTTGTCCCCGACCATCGGTGGTTTGTCGGTTTGCGCGAACGCGGAGGCCGAATAGAGCACCGCGGCAACCGCCAGAATCATCCTCATCTCAGTCAACTCTCTTTGGTCCCCATGCCTCGCCTTCTAGCGCTCTGACGCGCCATTTGCCAAGCGCCTTGCGCACGGGGAAACGCGCAGTTCACGCCGTCGCGGCAGCCCGCCGCGGCCGGGTCAGCATCACCAGGACCAGCGCCAGCACGACGAAGCCGGCCGCGACAAAGCCGAGCGGATGCAGCAGATCGCGGGCGAACAACAGCCCACCGATGGCGGAGCCGACGGCCTGGCCGATATAGAGCACGGAGGTGTTGAGCGCGACGGTCGCCGATGCAAGCGGCGGCGCGGCCGCGACCAGCCGCACCTGCTGCATCGAATTGGTCGAGGCAAAGCCGAGGCCCCAGATGGCGACCGCGACTGCCATCAACAGCAGCGTGCCTGCGCCGAGCGCCCAGCCCGTGATGCCTGCAAGCAGCAGGCAGGTGAACAGCAGCGAGGTCCGATACGGCCCCCAGGTGTCGACGATGCGGGTCGCGATGACGACGCCGAGGAAGCCGCAGACGCCGTAGATGCCGAACACCATGCCGATCGCATCAGGGCCGGCATCGGTGAGCTTCTTGAGCAGCGGGCCCATGAAGGTAAACACCACGAACTGCCCGGACATCTGCAGCGTCGTGATCGCAAGCAGCAGCAGGATCGTCCTGCTGCGGCAGACCGCGCTCCATGTCTTCAGATCCACCGGCGTGCCCTTCAAGCCGGCCGGCAGGCGCAGCAGCAATAGCAGGAAGCTGACGCAGCCGAGCGCGCCGATCCCACAATGGGCCGCGCGCCAGCCATAGCGGCTGGCGACGAAGGTGATCAGCGGCAGGCCGACGGCGGCAGCTAACGACCAGCCGAGGAAGATGTAGGCGATCGTGCTCCCCCGCCGCTCCACCGGCACGATCAGCGCCGCCGTGCCGGCCGCCTGCGGCGTGTAGAGCGCGCCGACCGCGAGCATCACCAGGCGGATGACAAGGAGGCTTCCGTAGTCGGGCGCAAATGCCGAGGCGAGGTTGCCGATGGCGAGCACCGCGAGCGTGGTAGCGAGCAGCGTCCGCCGTTCGATGCGGCTGGTGAGCCAGGCCGTGAGCGGCGAGCCGATGCACAGCGTGATGGCGCCGAAGGTGATCAGGAGCCCCGCCGCATGGATGCTGATGCCGAGCCCGGCCGACAATTCCGGCAGCATCCCCGCCGGCGCAAGCACCGAGCAGCCTGTGACGAGATTGCCAAGCATCAGGGCGGTCGGCGTGAAACGGGCCGCGGCAGGCGAATTTTCCATGCAGGTGCATGTAGAGCAGGCCCGTGACCAGTTAAAGGGCACCGCGCGAAATAGTTGGTGCATGGTCCGGCCTTTACGCTCCACTTTCTTGGAAATGCCGGATTGCACAGGCCGAATCGCCTGATATATCGCTCGTTCCCGCTTACCTGCGCTCGTTCGCAGGAGTGAGCCTCAGGAGAAAAGCAATGACCGACCAGCCCAAATCCGAGTCCGGCTTCCAGTACAGCCTCAGCAATTTGAGACCCGTGACCCCGCCGGAAAAAATCACCCTCACCTTCCCCGACGGCGCCCGGCGCGAATACGCCAAGAGCACCACCGGCCTCGAGATCGCCAAGGGCATCTCACCGTCGCTAGCCAAGCGCACGGTCGCAATGGCGCTCGACGGCGTGGTCTGCGACCTCGACGATCCCATCGAAGCCGATGCCAAGATCGAGCTGATCAACCGCGACGATGCGCGCGCGCTCGAGCTGATCCGCCACGACTGCGCCCACGTGCTGGCGGAGGCCGTGCAGACGCTGTGGCCGGGCACGCAGGTCACCATCGGTCCCGTGATCGAGAACGGCTTCTATTACGACTTCTTCCGCAACGAGCCGTTCACGCCGGAAGACTTTGCCGCGATCGAGAAGAAGATGCGCGAGATCGTCGCGCGCGACAAACCGTTCACCAAGGAAGTCTGGGATCGCGAGAAGACCAAGCAGGTGTTCCGCGACAAGGGCGAGGCCTTCAAGGTCGAGCTGGTCGACGCCATTCCCGGCAGCGAGCCGATCAAGATCTACTACCAGGGCGACTGGTTCGACCTGTGCCGCGGCCCGCACATGACCTCGACCGGCAAGGTCGGTAACGCCTTCAAGCTGATGAAGGTGGCCGGCGCCTATTGGCGCGGCGACAGCAACAACCCGATGCTGACCCGCATCTACGGCACGGCGTTCGCCAAGCAGGAGGACCTCGACGCCTACCTCAAGCAGATCGAGGAAGCAGAGAAGCGCGACCATCGCAAGCTCGGGCGCGAGCTCGACCTCTTCCACTTCCAGGAGGAAGGTCCGGGCGTCGTGTTCTGGCACGCCAAGGGCTGGACGATCTTCCAGCAGCTGATCGCCTATATGCGCCGCCGCCTGACCGGCGACTACAGCGAGGTCAACGCGCCGCAGATCCTCGACAAGTCCCTGTGGGAGACCTCCGGCCATTGGGGCTGGTATCGCGAGAACATGTTCGCGGCGCAGTCGGCCGGCGACGAGGCCGAGGACAAACGCTGGTTCGCGCTGAAGCCGATGAATTGCCCGGGCCACGTCCAGATCTTCAAGCACGGCCTGAAAAGCTACCGCGACCTGCCGCTGCGGCTCGCCGAGTTCGGCGTGGTGCATCGCTACGAGCCTTCCGGCGCCATGCACGGATTGATGCGCGTGCGCGGCTTCACTCAGGACGATGCCCACATCTTCTGCACCGAGGATCAACTCGCCGAGGAATGCCTGAAGATCAACGATCTGATCTTGTCGACCTATGCGGACTTCGGCTTCACCGGCGACCTGACGGTGAAGCTCTCGACCCGGCCGGAGAAACGCGTTGGCACCGATGCGATGTGGGATCACGCCGAGCGGGTGATGGCGACGGTGCTGCGCGAGATCCAGGCGCAGAACAACCACATCAAGACCGAGATCAACCCGGGCGAAGGCGCCTTCTACGGGCCGAAGTTCGAATATGTGCTGCGCGACGCCATCGGCCGCGACTGGCAGTGCGGCACCACGCAGGTCGACTTCAACCTGCCGGAGCGGTTCGGTGCGTTCTACATCGACCATGACGGCGGCAAGAAACCGCCGGTGATGGTGCACCGCGCGATCTGCGGCTCGATGGAGCGCTACATCGGCATCCTGATCGAGCACTATGCCGGCAACTTCCCGCTCTGGCTCTCGCCGGTGCAGGCGGTGGTCACCACCATCACCTCGGAAGGCGACGAGTACGCCAAGCAGGTGCTGGAGCAGGCCCGTCGCGCGGGGCTGCGGGTCGAGATCGACCTGCGCAACGAGAAGATCAACTACAAGGTCCGCGAGCACTCGCTGGCCAAGATTCCGGCGCTGCTCGTGGTCGGCAAGAAGGAGGCCGAGACGCATTCGGTCTCGGTCCGCCGGCTCGGCAGCGACGGCCAGAAGGTGATGACGACCGCCGAGGCGATCGCCGCTCTGGTCGAGGAAGCGACGGCGCCCGACGTGAAGCGGGCACGCGGCATCGCTTAGACCCCACGCTCGGGCGTGACGAACAGAGCGCGCCTGCCGGCGCGCTCTGTGCGTTTGCGGGCGAGGTTGCCTCCCTCGGCGCGCGCTACCCGCCCGACTGCCGGAGCACTACCCCATGAATTGGGGATACCTGCGTACCGGGCAACGCGCAAAACTTGGCTATGTCTGGTCAGTTCGATACGAACCCGGGAACCACGCCCGATTCTGGCGGGCGGCGGGCTTTGGGCGCCCTCGTCGGTCTCGTCATGATCGTGGCCGGGGTCGCGGTGTATCCCCAATCTGTCTTCGCCGAGACCTGTCAGCTCGATTCCGGGAGTGGCAGCGCGCCCGTCGCCGATTCATTCGCTTGCGGCAACTCTGCATCCGCTTCGGCTCCCAACAGTACGGCGGTGGCGAATCACGCAGATGCCGCGGGAGCCTATAGTGTCGCGGTCGGTTTCCTGAGCAACGCGTCGCAAAACCACGCCATCGCGGTCGGTGCGGCGAGCAACGCCGGCGGAATGGATTCGACGGTGGTGGGCTACGGCAGCGAAGCGACAGCGTCGCAGACCTCCGCCTTCGGCTCATACAGCAGCGCAACCGCCCAACAGGCCTCGGCTTTCGGCAATTCGAGCATAGCGAGCGGAGCGCAATCGTCGGCCTTCGGCGCGTCAAGCACGGCAAGCGGCGTAGGCTCCGTCGCTGCCGGTTACGCCGCGACCGCCAGCGGTGATTACGCCATTGCGCTCGGCCGGCAGAGCCAGGCCACGATGCAGAGCGCGCTGGCGATCGGACCGAGCGCCGCGGCAACCGGAGCGAACAGCACCGCACTCGGATCGTCTGCACTCGCCGACGATTCAAGCGCAGTCGCAGTCGGCAGCTCCGCCCAAGCCCATCTCTCCGCAACCGCGATTGGAGAGACGGCACATGCCTATGGCGACTACAGCACCGCCGTCGGGCACGCGGCAGCGGCAACCGGCCAGGGCAGTTCGGCCTACGGCCACATCAGTGTCGCGAGTGCCACGGCTGCATCGGCATTTGGCTGGAACGCGCGCGCCAGTGCCTCGAACTCGACCGCTCTTGGTTTCAATACGAATGTTTCGGCAGCGGCAATTTCGGGCGTCGCCATCGGTGAAGGCGCGCAAACATCCGCATCCAACGCGGTTGCGCTCGGTTCGCAGTCCGTCGCCAATGTCGCAAACACGATCTCGGTCGGTTCGGTCGGCAAGGAGCGCAAGATCGTCAATGTTGCCGCCGGCGCGCTCTCTGCCACCAGCACGGATGTCGTCAATGGCGGCGAGCTCTACACGGCAAACCAGAGGGTGGCCGCCGCATTCGGCACCACACTCGATGGCAGCGGACAGATGGTCGCCCCGAGCTACATGATCCAGGGCGTCACCTACAGCAATGTCGGCAGCGCGTTCTCGGCCGTAAACGCCGCGCTGAGCAGCACCGCGACCAGCATCAGCAACCTGCAAACCCAGATCGACAACGGATCGATCGGCCTCGTGCAGCAGAACTCGTCGACCAAGGTCATCGGCATCGGCAGCGCCACCGATGGCTCCGTGGTCGACGTGTCGGGAACGTCGGGCAACCGCACCGTCACCGGCGTTGCCGCCGGCGCCGTCAACGCGACCAGCACCGACGCCGTCAATGGCGGCCAGCTCTACGCCACGAACCAGGCCGTTGCCTCGCTGAGTGCGACGGTCGCCGGCATCTCCGGCGCAACCCAGTACACCAGGGTCAACAGCGCTGGCGCAGCAGCCAACGCCTCCGGCGCCGATGCGATCGCGATCGGCGGCAACGCGCAGGCCACCCAGTCCGGCTCGATCGCGATCGGATTGAATTCCGCCTCGACCGGCACCAATGCGATTGCGATCGGCACCGGTGCGGTGGCAACCGGCTCGGTGGCCGTGGGCGCAGCGGCCTCCGCGGGCAATGGCGGCGCGGCCTTCGGCGACGGTGCGGTTGCAACGGGCTCGAACTCGGCCGCGTTGGGGACCAACGCCTCGGCAACCGCAGCCAACTCGGTGGCGATCGGCTCGGGCTCGACCAACACCGTCGCCAACACCGTATCGTTCGGCACGGCCGGCAATGAGCGCCGTCTCACCAATGTCGCGGCGGGCGTCAACGCCACGGATGCCGTCAACGTCGGACAGCTGCAGTCGACCGTGGCCGGCTTCCAGTCGCAGATCGGCGGTCTGCAACAGGATATCGCTGCCAACCAACTGGAGGCGCGTCGTGGCATCGTTGCCGCCGTGTCGGCTGCACCGACACTGATGCCGTCGGCTCCCGGCAAGACGACGGTTGCAGTCAACAGCGGATATTATCGCGGCCAGTCCGGTGTCGGCATCGGCATCTCGCATCGCCTGAACTGGGCCGTGCCGACGGTGGTGTTCGGGGGCTATTCCAACGGCGGCGGAAGCGAGCATATCGGCCGCGCCGGCATGGCCGTCGAATTCTAACGTTGATGTGTGACAAATGAAGCTTCATGTCCCGGTCCTGGTGCTGGCCGCAATCGTGCTCGGCTCCCCTCCTGTCGTCGCGCAACAGGCGCAACAACCGCAGCCGCCGGCACCTGCACCGCAACAGCAGTTCCAGCCATCGGGCGAATGGGCCAAGCTCCCGCGCATGCAATTGGAACGGCAATTCGCGGGCCCGCTCCAGGATACGGTGGTCCAGCGCCTGCGCGATCCGGTCGACGGCACCGTCTGCTACCTGTACCTGCCGATCTCGGCGCCGCACTCGCCGACGATGGCAACGGGGTTCGTACAATACGGTCCGAACGGCATCGGCAGCATCAACTGCATGCCGGGCGTGCCAGCCGTCGCTGGGCCGGCGAAGCGCAAATAGGCACCGATCACAATCGGTCTAATTGGGCCTCCATGGCCTCGTGGCGAGCGGGATCGCATGCTAATGCGTGGCTCAAATCGACCCCATGAGAGTGACACCCGTGCCCGACGCCATCGAACTCCTGAAGACCCGCCGCTCGGTCAAGCCGCGCGAGATGACCGGACCCGGCCCCTCCCCGGCCGAGCTCGAGACCATCCTCACCATCGGCGCGCGCGTGCCCGACCACGGCAAGCTCGCGCCCTGGCGCTTCATCATCTTCGAAGGCGACGCCCGCCAGCGCGCCGGCGAGGTGATCGCGAAGGTGTTTGCCCGCAAGAATCCCGGCGCGCCCGCAGCCGACGTCGAGACCGAGCGCAAGCGCCTCACCGACGCCCCGCTGGTGATCGGCATCGTCAGCTTCACCAGGCCGCACCCGAAGGTGCCGGCGTTCGAGCAGGAATTGTCGGCGGGCGCCAGCGTCATGAACATCGTCACGGCCGCGACCGCGCTCGGCTACGGCGCCTGCTGGCTGACCGGCTGGTTCTCGTTCGACCGCGACGTGCTGGACGGGCTTGGCCTCAAGCCGGACGAAAAGCTCGCCGGCCTCGTCCATATCGGCACGCCGACCAAGCCGAGCGAGGACCGTCCGCGACCGGTCCTTTCGGACATCGTGACGCGGTTTTAATCTGGAGCTTGTTGACGACCCCGATGTCTTGCGGCTTTGTTCCCGGCGAGGGAGGAGCCCGGGATGAAGCGCCGTGACTTTCTGGCTGGAGCCGCGCTGCTCGCCGGCACGATGGCGCGGAGCCGTGCCGCCGACATCCCTGCTCCGTCGTCCGCGGGACTCGATCGCATCACGGCGTATTTCGACAACGAGGTGGGAAGCGGCCGGCTGCCGGGCGCGGTGATCCTGGTGCAGCAGCACGGCAAGCCGGTCTATTTCAAAACGTTCGGCGTGCGCGACACCAGGACCGGCCTTGCCATGACGCCGGACACGATCTTCGCCATCCATTCCATGACCAAGCCGATCACCTGTCTCGGCGCGATGATGCTGATCGACGAGGGCAAGCTTGCGCTCGCCGAGCCCGTGTCGAAATACGTCCCGCTGTTTGCCGACACCATGGTGGGCGTGGAGCCGGAGGGCAGCTCGACAATCGAGCTCACTCCGCCGATCCGTCCCGTCAACATCGAGGATCTGCTGCGTCACACCTCGGGCATCAGCTACGACTATATCGGCGCCCCCTGGGTGATGCAGGTTTACGAGGCCGCCAACATTTTCGAGGGGCCCTTCGACAACAGACAATTCGCCGACCGCATTGCGAGGCTGCCGCTCACGCGCCAGCCCGGGACGCTGTGGCGCTACGGCCATTCCACTGACGTGCTCGGCGCCATCATCGAGATCATCTCGGGACAGACACTGTACGAATTCCTCAAGCAACGCATCCTCGATCCGCTCGGGATGAGCAGCACCAAATTCGTGCTGAAGACGCCGGAGGAGCGCGCGCGGATGGCACGTCCGCTGCCGAGCGACCTGGTCCTGCTCAAAGGCGAGCGCGACCGCCTCGCCCATCCCGAATGGGAGTCCGGCGGCGGCGGGCTGCTCTCGACCATCACCGACTATCAGCGCTTCTCGCAAATGCTGCTCAACGGCGGCGAGTTCGAGGGCAAGCGTTATCTCAGCCCCGCCGCGTTCAAGGCCATGACGACCGATCACGTCGGGCCCGGGTCCGGTGTCGGACGCGACTATTTCTATTTCCCCGGCGACGGCTTTGGCTATGGCTACGGCATTGGCGTGCGCACCGATCCCGGCAACGCGAAGCCGCCGCCGGCGGGCTCGCTCGGCGAATTGAAATGGGACAGTGGTAGCGGCACCTATTTCGGCGTCGATCCCAAGCTCGACATGGTCTACCTCATGATGCAGCAGACCCAGACCGAGCGCGGCCGCATCACGCCCGCGTTCAAGGCGCTGGTCTACGACTGCTACCCATCCGGGTTACGCCGCCCGTGACGCGCGCTGGCCGAAATCGGCGAGCAGCTTTGCGATCTCGGCGGCGGGCCGGGCCGCACTGAACAGGAACCCCTGCACCTCGTTGCAGCCTTCGGCGCGCAGCCAGTCGAGCTGATCCTCGGTCTCGACGCCTTCCGCGGTCGTGGTGATGTTGAGACTGCGGCCGAGCCCTGAAATGGCGCGCACGATCGCTCCGCAATCGGGCCGCAGCGCCAGATCTTTCACGAAGGAGCGGTCGATCTTGATCTTGTCGAAGGGGAAGCTGCGGAGGTAGCTGAGGCTGGAATAGCCAGTGCCGAAATCGTCCATGGAAATGCTGACGCCGAGCTCGCGCAACTGGTGCAATATTGCGAGATTGGCATCGGTCTCGGCCAGGAAGATCGACTCGGTGATCTCGAGCTCGAGCCGCTTCGGCGACAAGCCGGATTGCGCCAGCGCCGAGATCACGACTTGCACGAGGTTGCGGCTGCGGAATTGCGCCGGCGACAGATTGACTGCGACCTTGATCTCGGCGGGCCATTTCACCGCCTCGGCACAGGCTTCGCGCAGCACCCATTCACCGAGCTGAGTGATCAGGCCGATGTCTTCGGCGACCGGAATGAACTCCGCCGGCGAGATCATGCCCTTGTCGGGATGGCACCAGCGCAGCAGCGATTCGAAGCCGGAGATGCGGTCGGAGGCGATCGACACCAGCGGCTGGTAATGCAGCTCGAACTCGCCATTGGCAAACGCGCGGCGCAGATCGAGCTCCATGTCGCGGCGCTTCTGCGCCTGAAGGTCCATCTCGCGCTCGAAGAAATGATGCACGCCGCCGCCGTCGGACTTGGCCCGGTACAGCGCCATGTCGGCGTTGCGCATCAACTCTTCCGACGTCGTGCCATCGCCCGGCGACAGCGCAATGCCGATGCTGGCGCCGATCACCATCTCCTGGCCGTCGAGGTCGTAGGGCGCCTTCAGCATGTCGATCAGCAGCGTGGCACAGGCGCTGGCTTCGTTTGGCGAGACGTCAGCCGCGAGGATCACCGCGAATTCATCGCCGCCAAGCCGTGCCGCGAGATTGGCACCGCGGACCGCAGTGGTCAGGCGCTCGGCAACTTCCTTCAACAGGCGGTCGCCCACCGGATGGCCGAAGGAATCGTTGATGTTCTTGAACAGGTCGAGGTCGATATAGAGCACACCGACCCGTTTTCCGCCGGCCTGGTCGAGCGCCTGCTTCAGGCGTTGCTGGAAATATTCGCGGTTCGGCAGGTCGGTGAGCCCGTCATGGTGCGCCATGTGGGCGATCCGCGCCTCGGCCTTGCGCCGCTCGGTGATGTCGACCACCGCGACCAGATAGCCGTCGCGATCGTCGAAGGCGACGCGGCGGCCGAAGGTGAGCACCTCGATCTCGCTGCCGTCGGCGCGCAGATGCCGCCAGTTGCGCGAGGAGTTATAGGTGTCGCCGATGCGTTCGAGCGCTTCGGCATGGCTGTCCCATTCGTCATGCGGCCAGATCTCGTGCAGCGTCATGCGCAGGAAGGCTTCGCGGCTGAAGCCGTAATGCTGGACCGCGGCGTCGTTGACGCTGAGGAATTCCTTGGTCTGCGCGTCGAACACCCACATCGGCATCGGATTGTTGTCGAACAGCAGCCGGAACGAGGCGTCGCGCCGCTTCAGCGCGGTGACGTCGGAGATCGTCAGCGAGACCACATCGGCGAATGCGGTGGCGCTCAATCGAAGATTCCGTCCTTCGCTCTCGATCTCGAGCTGTTCGCCGCGGCCGCCGGAGACGACCTTGAGCAGGAACTTGATGATGTCGGGCGAGGCGAGCAAATTGCCGCCCTCGCCGATCCGGCGCCACAACAGGCCCGCGCCTGCGGCTTTCAGCAGCATCGCGGCGCTCTGGTTGTGATGCACGATCTGGAGATCGAACGGCTTGCCGCCGGCGTCGCGCAGCGTCGCCAGCGAGACGACCGCGTCGTCGGTCGAGGAGAAGATCGCGTCCAGCAGATTGTATTGCGTGCCGCGCTCGTTGACATAGGCGCCGACCAGCGTGGCGCCCCAGCGCGAGGAGGTCGGCAGCGCCAGCAAATCGTAGGTCCTGACCATGCCGTCGCGCACGCAATGCGCGCTGGCATGGTGCGGCCGTCCGCTCTTCAGCGCGTTGGCCACCGCTTCCGACAGCGCCGTGGCGCAATCGGGCGACAGCTCGGCGACCGGGATGTCCCAGCGCTCCTCGCCGAGCCATTTCTGCACGTAGCGTCCGCTGCGCGACAATTCGAGCGCGCCGTCGTTCTTCAGCAGCGCAATATGGTCGGCGAGCCGTCCGAGGCTGCCGAGCATCACGTCCTCATAGCGCGGCAGCCGGTCGCCCGGCTTCAACGCGGCACGCCATTTGCGCTGAAGCACCGGGATGTCGTCGAACATTTCGGTGGCCGGTTTTCCCGGCATCTTCTTCGCGGCACTCATCGCAGTCCCCAACGCACTTTCTCGCCGCATCCAATGCAGCAGCGCTTAATGCCGTGTAAAAAGGACGCAGGCGCGGGTTCCATTTGGCGATTATGACAGTTTTAAATCGGGCGTTGGTTAGCGTGCGTTAGAGACTGTGACAGTTGTGCGAAGGCGCCCTCGCGTCGACGGAGCGTGCAATAGCGGCATGCTCCGCTCTCGTGTCCCGAACGCGCTGCAGCCTCGCCGCGGCGACAATGTCCATTCCGTCATCCTGAGTTGCGAGTGGCGCGATGCCAAGCATCGCGCCGGGAGCCTCGAAGGACGAACGGCCGAGATGCAGCCGGGCCGTCGCCCTTCGAGGCTCGCCGAAGAGGCGAGCACCTCCAGCGACAACGGCTACGCCGTTGCGCGGGGGTGACGGTGATAGGCAAATGCTCTTCGCAGCATTCGACTTCTGAAGCGTTAGACACAGCTTCGCATCCTCGCGGCTTGTTTTGCCCGAGGCTCTGCATGATCGTCTCACCCTCAAATGAAAGAGGGCGCAGGGAAGACCGGGTGCCGGCCGGGCACCCACGGTCCACTGTGCGAAAGGTGGCAACAGGAATCTGCACAGCGGCATACAGGTGAAGCCAAACATCCGGCCTTCCCTGCGCAGTGGCTTTACGGCTTATGTCACGCTCTCCCCGGGGAGCGATGCACTCTTGCCCCCGTCGCCTTGCGGATGACTGATGCACGGGTCCGGTTGGACCACACCCACCACCACAAGGCTTGGCGCCAGCCTGCGGGCGCCAGGACCACACGATTTTGCCGTACGCAGATCACACCGGTCGTACGTGCGATGTGCCTCGCTCACGGTTGCCCGCCCTGCGATCACCGTCGCACCAGTGTAACCCACGTCCACCGCCGCCCGGCCCGCGTTCGTGACGATCGCGATACGCCCCTCTTCGTTGGGCCGGAGTGCGCGCAATATCCGCCTATTCCGAATTTCTGTAAAGGCGAATATTTTTGGCTGCGCGGATTGACCGATCGCTTGGGTGTTTTGCCCGTCGGGCAACACAAGGGATTGAGACGTAGGGTGGGCAAAGCGAAGCGTGCCCACCATTGCCACATGCGATCGCCGAGAGATGGTGGGCACGCCTCGCTTTGCCACCCTACAGACTACGGCGTGCCCGCCAACCGCTCGATCACCAGATCGAGCAGCGCGCGCAGGCGGGCGAGACGCCTGAGATCGCGGTGATAGCCGACGAAGGTGTCGCGGCCGGGCGGCGGCGTACCGATGTCGAGCGCGACGAGACGGCGATCGGGATCGCCGAGCGGGCGTGGCAACACGGCCAATCCGCCTCCGCTCGCGCACAGTTCGGCCTGAACCTGCCGGTTGTTGCTGCGCGAGGCGATGTCCGCATTCGGCAGCGCGCGCTTCAGCCAGACCGCGTCGGGCATGTCGGCGAATTCGGCGTTCATGGTGACGACGCGGACGCCGCTGCCGTCACCCGCGCGCGGCGGCTTGCTGCCCCTCCTGCCATAGAGCGCGTAGGGAATGTGCAGCAGCTTGCGGGAGATCACCTCGGGCTCGTCGAACCGCTTGATGCGGAAGACGAGATCGGCCTCGCGGCGCGGCAGGCTGTAGAGGCGCGCATCGGTCAGGAGCTCGACCGTCACCTTGGGATGGAGCTTGCCGAACGCGGCGATCACCGGCGACAGCATCACCGTTCCGAACCAGTCCGACGACGACAGCCGCAACAGGCCGTCGAGCTGCGTCTCTGCGCCGGAAGCGTGCCGCGCAAGTGCGAGCGCTTCCTCCTCGATCCGCTCGGCATGGCGCAGCACGGCGGTGCCTTCGTCGGTCAGCACGAAGCCGTCGGCGGTGCGCTGGAACAGCGTCTGTCCCAGCGCGGCCTCGAGCGCGCGAAGCCGTCGTCCCATGGTCGGCTGGGTTTGGCCGATCTTTCGCGCGGCAGCGCCGAGCGTGCCTTCGCGCGCAATCGCCAGGAAGATGCGCAGATCGCTCCAGTCCATCGAAATCCCCGCCATACATAATTGTATGACTATCGTACATCCTTGTTCATTCCCATGCAAAATATCATGAGCATATTGGAGGCCGACAATGGAGCAGGACGATCATGACGAGACAATCGACGATGCGTGCGGCCATCCTGGAAACACACAACGCACCGCTGCGCATCTCAACCATCTCCACGCCCGGGATCGCCCCGGGAGAAGTGCTGGTGCGGGTCCATGCGAGCGGGGTCAATCCGCTCGACACCAAGATCCACGCCGGTGCCGCGGCGCACGCGCGCCACCCGCTGCCCGCCATTCCCGGAATCGATCTTGCCGGCGTGGTCGAGCGCACCGGGAGCGACGTGACGCGGTTCAAGCCGGGCGACGAAGTCTATGGCATGACCGGCGGCGTCGGCGGCGTGCCGGGATCGCTGGCCGAATTTGCCGCTGTCGATGCCGACCTTCTGGCCCTCAAGCCCGCCAATCTCAGCATGCGGGAAGCGGCTGCCCTGCCCCTCATCGTCATCACTGCCTGGGAAGGCTTGATCGATCGCGCGGTGTTGAAGGCCGGCCAGAAGGTCCTGATCCATGGCGGCGCCGGCGGCGTCGGCCATGTCGCGATCCAGATCGCGCGCGCCTTCGGAGCGAAGGTGTACGCGACCGGCTCGCCACCGCAACGTGCGACGATCGAAGGTTATGGCGCCGTCTTCATCGACCGCGACGTTGCGGTTGAGGCTTACGTTGCCGAGCAAACCGGAGGCCGCGGCTTCGACATCGTCTACGACACCGTCGGCGGCAAGGTGCTCGATGCCTCCTTTGCGGCGGTACGCCGCTTCGGCCATGTCGTGAGCGCGCTCGGCTGGGGCACGCATGCGCTGGCGCCGCTCTCGTTCCGCGCCGCCACCTATTCCGGTGTGTTCACGCTGCTGCCGCTGCTGTCAGGCGAAGGCCGCGCGCATCACGGGGAGATCATGGCGGAGGCGACGCGGCTGGCTGAGGCCGGCAAGCTGACGCCGCTGCTCGACCCCAGGCACTTCACGCTGGAGGACGTCGGCGATGCCTACGCGCTGATCCGGGATCACGCGGCGAAGGGCAAGCTGGTTGTCGATGTCTGAGGTGGAGTCGGTAGCCCGGTGGCTCCATCGGGGCTACGGCTCCACCGCGCAACTAGTCCTCGCTGGACGCCGCGGAACGCTTGCGCAGATAGGCTTGTGACAACAGGAAGAACAATGCGCGCTCGCCTTGATATTTGGCGGACGGCCGCGTGCGCTCGAAGCCATCGGCAAATATCTTGCCGGACTGGTCGCACACCTGCCATCGCCAGCCAATCCGCTTACGCCTCGTAAGGATCACTTCGAACATGTCGGCGGGCTTGGTCCCCTGCTCCTGCCGGTCTCGCAAGCCATACAAGCCCTGCGCCGGCCTCCTCCGTTGGACGGATGCCCGACATATAACGCAGCAGGACGGAAAGAGAATAAAATTGATTATCGGAAATACGTATCTTGCACCGGCGTTGGCGAAGCCGCGACGCTGCTGGAATAAGCCGACGTTACCGGTGTTATGGGCGCCACCGACGCGGCGCGATGGCGCTGATCGGGTATTCAAATCAGAACACAGGACGACGACGTCCGGTAAGCGAACGCTCACCGGACGTTCACAGCAGCATCTAGCGGCCGACCCGCGCCTGCAGATGCGCCGGATAGCGGTCGCCTTGCACCGCCACCTTGGCCAGCACCGCTGCAATGGCAGCGAGATCCGCCTCCGACAGCGTCACCGCGGCCGCGCCGAGATTTTCCTCGAGCCGGTGCAGCTTGGTGGTGCCGGGGATCGGCACGATCCACGGCTTCTGCGCGAGCAGCTAGGCCAGCGCGATCTGCGCCGGCGTCACCTCTTTGGCCGCGGCGATCTCGCCAAGCAGATTGACGAGGGTCTGGTTGGATTTACGTGCGCTGGATGAGAACCGCGGTACGATGTTGCGGAAGTCGTTCGCGTCGAACGTCGTGCTCTCGCTGATCGCGCCGGTGAGGAAGCCCTTGCCGAGCGGGCTGAAGGGAACGAAGCCGATGCCGAGCTCTTCCAGCGTCGGCAGGATCTCCTGCTCCGGCTCGCGCCACCACAGCGAATATTCGCTTTGCAACGCGGTCACGGGCTGCACTGCATGGGCGCGGCGGATGGTCTGCGCGCCCGCCTCCGACATGCCGAAATGCAGGACCTTGCCGTCGCGGATCAGATCCCTGACCGCGCCCGCAGTGTCCTCGACCGGCACGTCGGGATCGACGCGGTGCTGGTAGAACAGATCGATGCGGTCGGTCTTGAGCCGCTTCAGCGCGGCCTCCGCCACCGCCTTGACGTTGGCAGGCCGGCTGTCGAGCCCGGCCTCGACCTTGCCGCCCTTAAAGCCGAACTTGGTGGCGATCACGACCTTGTCGCGGACCGGCGCCAGCGCCTCGCCGAGCAGCTCCTCGTTGACGAAGGGACCGTAAGCCTCGGCGGTGTCGAACAGGGTCACGCCGCGCTCGAACGCGGTCCTGATCAGTGTGATCGCTTGTGACGTCTCGGTGGCGGGGCCATAGCCATAGCTCAGGCCCATGCAGCCGAGGCCGAGGGCCGAGACCTCCAGACCACTCTTGCCCAGTTTGCGCGTCTGCATCGCAGCTCTCCTTTGCCAAAATCACGTTCGACGGCGAATTTAGGCGACGCGAGGGCCTGCGATTAGGTGATAAAAGCGGCATGTACTCATGATCCGGACTCATGAATGGCCCGCACCAACATCAACGACCTGCTCGCCTTCCTCGCGGTCGCGCGCGAGCGAAGCTTCACCCGCGCCGCCGCCCAGCTCGGCGTCTCGCAATCGGCGCTCAGCCACACCGTACGCGCCCTGGAGGAACGGCTCGGCCTGCGGCTGCTCACCCGCACCACCCGCAGCGTCGCGCCGACCGAGGCCGGCGAGCGCCTGCTGCGCAACATCGGGCCGCGCTTCGAGGAGATCGACGCGGAGCTCTCGGCGCTGACCGCGCTGCGCGAGACGCCGGCCGGCACCGTCCGCATCACCGCCGGCGAGCACTCCGCGCAGACGGTGCTGTGGCCGGCGCTCGCAAAGCTGTTGCCGCGCTACCCCGATATCAAGGTCGAGCTCGTCGTCGACTACGGCCTGACCGATATCGTCGCCGAGCGCTACGACGCCGGCGTGCGTCTCGGCGAGCAGGTCGCCAAGGACATGATCGCGGTGCGGATCGGACCGGAGATGCGCATGGCCGTGGTCGGCGCGCCCGCCTATTTCGCCACGCGCGGCAAGCCGAAGCAGCCGCAGGATCTCACCGAGCACAATTGCATCAATTTGCGCCTGCCGACCTATGGCGGCATCTATGCCTGGGAGTTCGAGAAGCGCGGCCGCGCCATGAAGGTGCGGGTCGACGGCCAACTGGTGTTCAACACCGGCCTGCTCAGGATGAATGCCGTGCTGGCGGGCCTCGGTCTGGCCTACATGCCCGAAGATATGGTGAAGCGCGAGATCGCCGACGGGCGTCTGGTCCGCGTGCTCGCCGACTGGTGCGCGCCGTTCGCGGGCTATCATTTGTACTACCCGAGCCGGCGGCAGCCGACCCCGGCGTTCGCGGTGCTGGTGGAGGCGTTGCGGTATCGGAAGTGAGGAGCCTCGTCATTGCGCTCTCGTGCCCCGGACTCAGCGCAGCGTCCCTTCGACGGTGCGCTGCTGAGCCGGGGCCCATGGCTGCCGCATGCTCATCGAGAGATGGGTCCCGGCTCTGCGGAGCGGCATTGCATGCCGCACCGCGTCCGGGACACGAGGCTAGCGCGCCACGACTTCCACTTCGCCGTCGACGCCGTTCACGACATTGAAGCCTCGCTCGTAGACCTTGCCCTCGTTCTTGGCGATGGCGCGGTATTCGCCTTCGGAGAGCACGACGCGCGGAAAGGCGCCGATCGATTCCTTGATGACGTCGCCGCCCGGCGTCAGCACCGACCAGGCGGTGTTGGCGAGCGCCTCGCCGCCCCTGTCGCTGACCAGCTTGAGCGTGATCACGGCGGCGCGGTGGGTGATGGTGACGTCGGTGAGCTTGCCGGCCTGGACGCGGATGTCCGAGCGCACCACCGAATTGGCGTCGCCATAGTTGGAGATGATGTAGTAGGTGCCCTCCGGCAGCAGCACGACGTCGCCGGCGGCGACGTTCGGCACCAGCGAGGCACGCTCGCCGGATTCGAACTGGCTGCCCTTGTAAATCGCGAATGAAATCTGGTTCAGCGGAATGCGGCTGGTGCCGACGCGGCCCTCGATGCGCAGGCCGCCGGCCGGCAGCAAGAAGGATTCGCGGTCGGTCTCCGCCTTCAGACTGACGGTGCGCACCGCGCTGACGAGGCCGAAGGCGACGTGCACGACGTAATTGCCGGGCGGCAGCACGATGTTCGGCGTGGCGCTGCGGTCCTCGCGGATCAGCTTGAAGGTGCCGTTCTCGTCGGGACGATCGGCAAATACCCGCCAGACCAGGCCGCTGGTGATCGCGGGAGAGTCCTTGCCGTATTTCGCGGTCAGCGACAGCACGCCCTGTCCGGGTACGGCGGCATTGAGCGGCGGAGCCGACGGCACGGTGGTGACCGCGGGCGGCGGCATGCTCGGCGTATTCGGCTGCATCAGGGTCGGCGGCAGGCTCGGGGGGCCGGCGCCGGGACCGGAGGGCGGCGCCAGGCTGACGGCGCCGCCGGGGTCGGGCACCGATGCGGGGGGCACCGGCGGCGGACGATCGGAGAAAAGCTGTGCCTGCGCGGCGCTTTGGCCGAGCAGCGGCAGGAGGCACGCAGCAAGGAGCAGCGCCGGCAGCAGCCTGCCGCTGCGCCGCCATCCGATGCTGCCGTCACCCCCGCGTGTCATGCCACCTGCTTTTCACCGAAAACGCGGCAAATTCAAGCCTCTGATATCCCAGGAAATACGGCCCTATCAGGTTCTATGGAACCCGGTTGACGCCTGCGTGATGAGAGATGAGGCAACCCACCCTCGCCACACTGCTGCCCCCTGCGTCCCGAACGGTATAAACCATGCTTCGCCGTCGTTCTGGCGAAGCGCGAGTACGGTGCCTACTCTGATGTGAGGGCTGGCCCGGGTAGGAGAGTTTCGGTGCTGGATATCTTGAAGGGTCGGGGCGCGAACGGCTCCAATGGCGAAAAGGTCGGACTTGGCAGCATTCGCAAGCCGGTGATTGGCCTTGCGCTCGGAGGCGGCGCCGCGCGCGGCTTTGCCCATATCGGCATCCTCCGAACCCTGACTGCCAACGGCATCGTACCCGACGTCGTGGTCGGCACCTCGATCGGCGCCGTGGTCGGCGGCCTCTATGCGGCCGGCCGGCTCGACACGCTCGAAGAATGGGGACTCGGCCTGCAGGGGATGCGCAACATCCTCGGCTATCTCGACATCCGCCTGACCGGCTCCGGCCTGATCGGCGGCGAGAAGCTCGCAACCCGGCTCGAGGAGGCGGTCGGCCAGACCCTGATCGAGGACCTGCCGATCAAATTCGCGACGGTCGCGACCGAGGTCCGCACCGGCCACGAGATCTGGCTGACGCGCGGCCGCGTGGTCGATGCGATGCGCGCCTCCTACGCCCTGCCCGGCATCTTCTCGCCGGTGCTGGTCGGCGACCGCTGGCTGGTCGACGGCGCGCTGGTGAATCCGGTGCCGGTTTCGGCAGCCCGGGCGCTCGGCGCCGAAATCGTCATCGCCGCAAATCTTTCCAGCGACATCTTCACCCATTCCACGACGATCTATTCGCACGGTGCGATGCCCGCGCCGGCCGCGCCGGAGGTCGAGGAGCCGCCGGCCAAGCGGCGCTTTCCGCGGCTGTTCTCGGCGGAGAAGACCATGAAGCGCGAGTTCTTCGGCGGCGGCGGCCGGCCCGGCATTTCCTCGGTGATGGTGGATGCCTTCAACATCATGCAGGACCGCATCACCCGCGCGCGCCTCGCCGGCGATCCGCCGGACCTGCTGATCTCACCGCGGGTCGGCCAGTTCGGCTGGTTCGACTTCCACCGCGCCGAGGACCTGATCGCACACGGCGCCCGCTCGGCCGAGCGCGCGCTGGAGTCGATCCAGGAGGCGATCGAGGTGCTGGCACCGGCGCCCGCCGGTCATGCGCCCAAAGGCGGCGGTTAAGGGCGGCGCGTAACGTCCGGTCAGGCCGTCTTGATGTAGTCGCGCAGGGCTTCCTGCTCGGACTCGTATTCCTGGACGCGGCGCTTGACGATGTCGCCGATCGAGATCAGGCCGACCACCTTGCCGTTGTCGATCACGGGCAGATGGCGGAACTTACCTTCGGTCATCATCTCCATCAGCTCGGCGACCGTGTCGGCCTCCTTGCAGGTCACGACCTTGCGGGTCATGACCTCCGAGACCGGCTCGTCCAGCGCGCCGGCGCCACGCTCGCCGATCACGCGCACGATGTCGCGCTCGGACAGGATGCCTTCGAGCCGGCTCTGGTTCATCACCAGCACCGCGCCGATCTTCTTCTCACCGAGCAGCTTGACCGCGGCAGCGAGCTTGGCGCCGGGCTCGACGCTCATGATCTGGTGGCCCTTGGTATTGAGAATGGAACGTACCGTCATTGTCGCCTCCCTGAATCGGACCCGTCCGCTTTCGCGGTCCGGACTTGTTCGTCGAGTCTTCAACTAACAGTTTAGGCGCCGGTTTCACGCTCGGGCGCTTTGCGAAGCATTGCCTCTACGGGCTTGTCGCTTCGGAACATTCTTCTCGGGAATGATGGATGAATTCGGGCCGCGCCGCAAGCGCCGCTTCAAATACGGTCTGAAACGTCCTGTGATGACGCATCCGCAGCATCGCTTCGCACGCGCGGCACGGGATCGAACAGCGCGAACAGCAGAAGGCCGGCGAAGAAGCCGCCGATATGCGCCTGCCAGGCGACGCTCGTGGTCTCGGCGTCGACGCCGATCGCACCGACGCCGAAGATGATGTTGACGCCGAACCACACCGCGAGGAAGCCGACCACCCGTCCGTCGCGCAGCGCGCGCGACAACGGCAGCGCCGGAACCTTCGCGGCGGTATCGGCGTCCGATCGGCTGAACGACAGGAAGCTGCCGCGCACGAAGGCGAACCGGATCGCCGCCGCCATCGCGCCCGACACCGAGGCCGAGGCGCCGATCATCGGCGCCACCGCATGCTCATGGGTGACGAGATGGGCGAGCGCACCCGCCGCCGCCGTCACCGCGAGAAACAGGAAGAACCTAACGGCGCCAAACCGCCGCGCCAGCGCGCTGCCGAACGGCAGCAGCCACAGCACGTTGAAGGCCAGATGCGTCAAATTGGCGTGCAGCAGCGAATAGGTGACAAAGCTCCAGACCTTCGCGCCGGCCCCACCGGGGATCTGCAGATTGAGCAGCGAGGAATCGTAGCGCTTCGGGATGAAGCCGAAGACGTCGATGGTCCAGTTCTCCAGTTCCGGCGGCAGCAGCATCCGCAGATGGATCACCGCGAGCAGGACGATATAGGCGGTCAGCGCCACGGGCAGCGTCAGGATCGGCTCGCGCGGAGCTTCCTCAGCGACGGCCGGCACGTCCTGCGGCAGACCTTGCTGCGAGGAATCGTGCGGCGGAGAATTGTGCGGGGAATCCAAGGCAGCTTCGCTTTCAGGCGCGATCGGAACGGTCCATCTGGAGATAGTCGCCTTTCCGGGCCTTGCGCAAGTACACAAAAGGAAAAGGCAGGGCTCTGGGAAAGCCCTGCCTGTCCGTGTCGGTCTTCCGGCGGCTTTGGGAATAGGTGTATCCCCACCCCTCCCCGCGCCCGTGACCAAACTGTTTGACGCCTGTGTACAGACCCCGCCGAGAACCTGGAGCAAAGCGGCGAGGCTTGCGACCGCAGTCACCATAGCAGCGGCGCTGCCGGAGCAAAGCGCATAGTTAATTTAACGTTAATGACGCAAAGGCCGGCCCGAGGTGGCCGAAAACGCCTCTGCGGCATGGACGCTGCAAATCCCCTCCTGCACAACAACAAAGGGATCGCGGGTGCACTGAAGCGGGACAGGTTTGTCCCGCCAGATGTCCCCCGGGGTAAAGCGTTCAGTCATGAAACATCCGTCGAGCCGCGCATTCTTTGCGTATTGGAACGAGAAGCGCGGCACCACGCGGGCCCCTGACCGGGCCGACATCGATCCGGCCGCCGTCCGCGAGCTGCTCGGCGACATCTTCGTGCTGGCCAGCGAGCAGAACCTCGGCTTCCCGTTCCGCGTCGCCGGCACGCGCGTCTGCGCGCTCGCAGGGCGCGACCTCAAGGACCAGAGTTTTGCGGCGCTGTTCACCGAAGCCAGCCGCCGCGAGATCGAGGAGATCACCACCGTTGTCGCCGACGAGACGCTGGGTGCGATCGCCGGTGTCACCGCCGCGCGCGAAGACGGCAGCAAGGCGCATCTCGAGCTGCTGCTGCTGCCCTTCAACGCCCGCCCGCATACGCCGGTCAGCGTGACCGGCGTGCTCGCGCCGTTCGACGACGAATGCGGCGCGCTCGGCACCTTCAGCCTCACCTCCTGGCGCTATCTGCACCAGCCGGAGAAACTGCTGCCGCGCGCGATCCGCAAACTGCAGATCGCCCGCGGGCTGATGGTGTATGAGGGGCTTCGCTAAAGCTCGCCTTCTCCGTCTTTACGGCGTCGCCAGATGCCAGGCGCCGTTCAGAAAGCCGTCGCCGGTGATGTCGCCGGGCTTGGTGTCCTTGGCGAAGGTGTAGAGCGGCTTGCCCTTGTAGGCCCACTGCTTCGAGCCGTCATCGCGCGCGATGATGGTGTAGCCGTCGCCGGCGGCGTCGCTCGCCTCGGCCTTCAGCACCGGCCAGTTGGTCGCACAGGGGCCGTTGCAGGCCGACTTGCCGTCCGCGTCCTTGTCGAACGTATAGAGGGTCATCCCCTTGGCGTCGGTGAGCACATTGCCCTTGTCGGTCTTGCCGGTCTTGGTCGGCGGCGCGGCGAACGCGGCGGGAATGATCGCGAGCGCTGCGGCGAGTGTGAGCGCGAGGCGGATCGAGGATGTCGTCATGGTCTCTCCTGTCATGCAATTGGCTTGCAGGAGGTAGGACGCCGCGCGGCCCGCGGTATTCCTGAGACAGCGGCAAAGATATTTTTCGCTGCGCGCGGCGTCGCGGCGGAATAAACTGGATTGAGAGAGACGGACCAACGAATCGACATGAGCAAGCCGCATTGGCGTCCCGCGCGCACCACTGACCTGCCCGCGATCAGCGCGATCGCGGCGCGAATCCATCCTGATCTTCCGGAACGTCCCGACGTCTTCGCGGAGAAGATGCGGCTCTATCCCGATGGCTGCCGCGTGCTCGTCGCGGACGATGCGATCGCCGGCTACGGGCTCGCGCATCCCTGGAAGCAGCACCGGATTCCACCGCTCGACGGCTTCCTCGAACGATTGCCCGATGATGCAGACTGCCTCTACGTCCACGATGTCGCGGTGCTGCCCGACTTTCGCGGCGACGTGTCGCGCGACTATGTTTCGACGATCGAGACGCTGGCGCGCGCTTCTCACATCACAGCGCTCGCGCTGGTCTCGGTCTACGCCACGCGGCCGCTGTGGGAACGTCTCGGCTTTCGGCCGGTCATGGCGGATGCGGAACTGCGTGCAAAGCTCGCGTCCTATGGCGACAGCGCGACCTACATGCTGCGCGACCTCGCTGCGACGTAACGTCCCTCCCCGATCGGCGCGGCTCACGCGGGCGTGAAGCCATCCCCTCGAACCGGCTTCAATCAGCTCCCGTCGAAGGTGTGTGCGGGCCGTTTCCGGTCTCGCCGAAACGAGACTGGAGAATTTCCATGAAGCTCACATTGTCGAAAGTTGCCTTGATTGCACTCGTTGCGCCGGCCGCATTCAGCGCAACCAGTGCCAACGCGGCGCAGTTCCGGACCTATGGCTGCGATTCCGCCTTCTTCGAGGGCTGCGGCATCCTGATCGAGGCACCGACCCCGCCTGGCAGAAGCCGCGTCAACCTCACGCACGACACCTCGCCCACCTACATGAAGCAGACCGATCCGCGCTACAGCTCGGCGATGCGTGATGCCGGCGGTGGTGGTGGCGGCGGAGGCGGAGGTGGTGGCGGCGGTGGCGGTCGCTGAGCCCACCTGAAATTCGAAATGAAAATGCCGCCGGTGCGATCCGGCGGCATGCTTCCTGTCTGGGCTATCAGGCTGAAGCTCAGCCCCGATGTTTCTTCTTGGGTTTCTTTCCCGGCGCGCCCTTCCCGGCCCACGGCGTGACTGACGGCTCTGTGTGGCCCGGCTTCTTCTTGTGCTTCTTTTTCTTCGCGAAAGAAGGAGCATCCTCAAATTTCGGCGCGCGCTCGCCGTGCGCCTTCTCGCGTGGCTTGAATTCGCTCACGTCGCGCGCGCGATCGTCGCGGCGTTCACGATGATCACCCTCGCCGCTCTCGCGCCGAGGCGTGTGCGGCCGCTTCTCGGAAGGCGCCTGGCGCTGCGGCGCATCCGCCATCGCCTCGAGGCGGATATTGTCTTCCTTGTCCGGGCGCTTGATCTTGGCGGCGAAGGACTCCGCGACGCGCTCGGAGATCTCGAACTCGGTCGTCGTGTCCATGATCTTGATGGCGCCGATGTCGCCCTTGTCGATGCCGCCACGACGGCAGATCATCGGCAGCAGCCAGCGCGCCTCCGCATTCTTCTTTCGGCCGATGTTGGCGCGGAACCAGACGCTGCCATCCGCCATGCCGTGCTTCGCGGACGATTTTCCGGGTTTTGGCCGGAGCCTTTCGGAGCGATCATCGCCGCGCGAGCTTCGGACATCGTCGCGCGGAGTCCGATCGTCGCGCGGCGTGCGGGCGTCGTTGCGGCCGCGATCCTCGCGCGGCCGGCTGCTTCGCTCGCCGGGATCGATGATGTCTTCGGGGGACGGCAACCGTGCGCGATAGAGCCGCGCCAGCGCGGCTGCGATATCCTCGGCCGACCGCTCGGCCAGCAATGCCTGCGCGAGGACCTGATCGTCGGCGGTCGTCTCCTCGGTGAACAACACGTCTTTCATGCGCGCATGATCGAGCTTGCGGATTTCGTCGGCCTGCGGCGCCGTGCCCCAGTTTGCATCGACGCCAGCGAGATTGAGCAGCAGCTCCGCGCGCCGCCGCCGGGCGGGCACCACCAGCAGGACGCTCGTCCCCTTGCGGCCCGCACGCCCGGTACGGCCGGAACGATGCTGCATGACCTCGGCATCGTTGGGCAGGTCCGCGTGAATGACGAGGTCGAGGCTCGGCAGGTCGATGCCGCGGGCGGCGACGTCGGTCGCGACGCAGACGCGGGCGCGTCCGTCCCGGAGCGACTGCAGCGCCGTGGTTCGCTCGTTCTGCGTCAATTCGCCTGACAGCGCGACCACGGAGAAACCGCGCTCCAAAAGCGCCGCCTGTAAATGCCGGACGCCATCGCGCGTGCTGCAAAACACCAGCGCGCTCGGCGACTCATAGAAGCGCAGGACGTTGACGACAGCATGTTCGACATCGCCGGGGGCGACCCGGATGGCGCGGTACTCGATGTCGGCGTGGCCGCCTTCGTCGCCCGCGACCTCGATCCGGAACGCCTGCTGCTGATATTGCTTGGCCAGCGCGACGATGCCGCGCGGAAACGTCGCCGAGAACAGCAGGGTGCGGCGCGTCTCCGGCGTGGTCTTGAGGATGAATTCCATGTCCTCGCGAAAGCCGAGATTGAGCATCTCGTCGGCCTCGTCGAGCACGACCACCTTCAATTCGGAGATGTCGAGGCGGTTGCGGCGCAAATGATCGCACAAGCGGCCGGGCGTGCCGACGACGATGTGCGCACCGGCGGCCAGCTCGCGCTGCTCGCGCCGCGGATCCATGCCGCCGACGCAGGAGACGACGCGTCCGTCCGCATGTTCATACAGCCACGCCAGCTCGCGCTGAACCTGCAAGGCGAGCTCGCGGGTCGGCGCCACGATCAGGGCGAGCGGTGCGCCCGCTCGTTCAAATCGCTCGGCGTCGCCGAGCAGATCCTTGGCCATGGCGAGCCCGTAAGCGAGGGTCTTGCCGGAGCCGGTCTGGGCCGAGACCAGGAGGTCACGGTCAGCGGCCTCGCCGGTGAGCACGGCGAGCTGAACGGGGGTCGGACGGTCGTAGTTGCGCTCGGCCAAAGCTCGGGCGAGCGGCGCACTCATGGTCGGGAAAGACACGGGATAAACCTTGGTTGGTCCAGGCGCGGAACGTCGACCCGCGCGACCTGAAGCTGCGTACGCGGCAAAATGGTCCAGCCGCACGCGTGGTGATTTGATTTGGACGCTCTTTACGCCAAGCGCAGGCAAATCACCATGCCTATGATGCATGGCTTTGGCACCATCGAGAATAAGCTTACCGGCCGCCCGACCCACTACATCCAGCGTTTCCGGAGCCGTTTGCTGCATATAGCGGGATCCGGGGCCAAAGCGGGGGAATTTGGCGGCCAACCGGTCGCTTCCAGCCCGCTCTCAGATCTCGGCGTAGACCTCCAGCAGATTGCCGTCGGGGTCACGAAAGAACAGCGTCCGATGTCCAAAGGACTGGTTGGTCGGCGGTGACAGCAGCGCCACGCCCTGCCGCACCAGTTCGTCGGCGCACGCGTCGACTTCGGCTGCCGAGACCTTGAACGCCAATTGCAGCGAGGCCGTGCCGTGCGGCACCGGCACATCGGCGGCGGTCCGCCCCGGCTTCGCCAAGGCGAGCGTGTTACTGCCCAGGCCGTACTCGATCCAGTTCGGCGAGAGCTCGCGCAGCAGGGATAAGGCGAGGACGTCCTCGTAGAAGCGGCGCATCGCGGCCATGTCGCGCACGAAGATGACGGTGTAGTCGATCGCGCGGATGGCGCTGAAGGGCGAGCGCCTGTTTGGTTCGGAAGTCTGTTCGTTCATCGTCGTGTCCTTCATTCCGAACACCTACTCGTAGCCCGTATGGAGCCAACGGGGCTACAATTTCAATAACTACCGCAGCAAACCGCCGCTATAGCGCAGCTCGTAGAGAGGCGCGTCATCCTCTCGGTCGATGGTCTCGACGCCGTGAAAACGATCGAGCGCGCCTTGAACCTCGTTGCGGTAGACCATGCCTGCATGCTCGAACAGGCGCGGTCCTCGATAAGGCTCCTCCTCGCATACGCCCAGCAGCGCTTGCCGCAGGAATCTGTAGATCGTGAGGAAAGTGTCCCGATCCGTGATGTCCGCGCGGGCGCCGCCGCTGTAGCTCATCGACCAGATGACGCGGTCATCCCGCGACACCGTCTCCTGCCCGACGAAAAATCCCATCCCGAAATAGATATCGCGATAGGCATAAGGCGCGGCGCGATGCTCGAGCTGCCTGGAGCCTGCAAGCAGAGGCATGGCGATCGTCGCGTCGTCGTCGAGCCCCGCATAGGTGCGCCGCTTGGCTTCGACCAGGAACGCCGCGAGATCGTGCGGAATGGACGGCATCGTCTATTCCACCAGTTCCGGCCACGGCACGATGGTCGACTTCATCGTCTTCATTGCCATCGCATCCCTCACCGCCTGCGCGACGCCGTCTTCGGTGAACGGATAGATCGTTTGCATCTTCAGCCACGGATATTTGTCACGCGTGCGGTAGAGCATCTCGACGCCGAGCGGCAGATCGTTGGCGGTGAAGCCCCAGGAGCCGAGCAAATTGAGGTCCTTGGTGCAGATGCGATGCCAGGAGGTGTCGATCGAACCGGCGTCGGTGAACTGGCCCATCTCGACATAGGTGCCGCCGTCGCGCAGCATCTCGATGCCTTCGGGGCCGGCTGAGGGGTGGCCCGAGCAATCCATCACGAGATCGGCGCCGAAGCCGCCGACGATCTCGCGCACACGCGCGATGCGCTGCTGCGGCGATTTCACCTCTTCGATGTTCACCGTCGCCTCCGCGCCGAACTCGCGCGCCAGCTTGAGCCGCGGCTCCTCCGGCGCGCCGACGCAGATGACGCGCCCTGCCCCCATCTCCTTCGCGGCGGCGACCGCGAGAATGCCGATCGGGCCAGAGCCCTGGATCACCACCGTATCGCCCCAGGAAAAGCCGCCGGCACGGCTGGCGCGGTTGAAGGCGCGGATGCAGGAGGTCAGCGGCTCCGACAGCGCGCCGAGCCGCAGCGACATGTCGTCGGGCAGCTTGTAGATCTTGGTGCCCGGCAGCATCTCGAGATCGACATAGACATATTCGGCCCAGCCGCCCCACATGTGCGGCGCCTTGTCGAAGCCGAGATATCGGCCGTAATAGACCGGCGTCAGGCATTTGTTCGCGGTTTGCGGATAGTGGATGCAGTAGTAGCAGCGGCCGCACGGCATCAGCGGCGGGATCATTACCTTCGATCCGACCTTGAGCGGCTTGCTCATGAAGTCCTCGGTGAACTCGTCGCCGCATTCGACGATCACGCCGCCGATCTCGTGGCCAAGCGTGAACGGCCACGGCAGCGGCTTCGGCCAATGGCCTTTGAGGATATGCAGATCGGTGCCGCAGACGCCGCACGCGCCGATCTTGATCAGCGCGGCCTTGCGGCCGACCTTCGGCCACGGCACGGTCTTGATCACGGGCTCCGAGCCCGGTCCTGCGTGGGTGCAGACGCGGATTTGATCCATGGGCGTGTCCTCCATGCCCGTCTGTTATGATTGATGGCGCGGGCTGAGGCGAAGCGTATGTGAGATGGGCGGTGGTGCCAAGATACGCTCTTGTAGCCCGTATGGAGCAACACGCAGCTATGACCACCGACGTCATCCTGAGGTGCGAGCCTTGCGATGCGTCAGCATCGCGAGGGGAGCCTCGAAGGATGGGCCGCGAGCGCCCGTAGCTCATCCTTCGAGGCTCGCTTCGCTCGCACCTCAGGATGACGGCGGCGTGTGTGGCGGCAGTGCATGGCTGATGTCCAAGCACCCCAAGTGTCTTGAGCGCCCCCGATTGACCGTGTACCGACGGCTCAAGTCCTTTCCAGGCGCCCCCTTTGAACCCCCTCCCGCAAAATCCCGTGGCCGCGTCCGGCTCGTTCGCCGCGATGAAGTCCGTGCCGTACCGTCTCCAGTTCATCGCCTATGTGCTGGCGATGATGGCCGACAATATCGAGCATGTGATCAGCTATTGGGTGGTGTTCCAGAAATTCCATTCGCCGACGCTGGGAGGGTTTGCCGTGCTGTCGCACTGGCTGCCGTTCCTGCTGTTCTCGGTCGCGGTCGGCGGGCTCGCCGACCGGTTCGATCCGCGCCGCATCATCCAGTGCGGCATGCTGCTGTTCATCGTGGCCTCGGCCGGCTGGGGCTTCTTCTTCATCACCGACACGATCGAGATGTGGCACGCGATGCTGCTGCTGGTGATCCACGGCTGCGCCGGCGTGCTGTGGCAGACGCCGAACCAGCTGCTACTCTACGACCTCGTCGGCCCCGCCGATTTGCCGAGCGCGGTGCGGCTCAACGCGATGGCGCGTTATCTCGGCATTCTCGTCGGGCCTGCCGTCGGCGGCGTGATCATGCTGACGCTCGGCACTTCGCACGGCATCATCTTCAACACGCTGTTCTATCTGCCGATGCTGCTCTGGCTGTTCTGGGCGCCGGTGCGCGACAACAGCGTCGCCATCAGGCGCTTCGCGGTGCGCGGCCTTGCCGACATCATGCTGACCATCCGCTCGATCGGCACCCAGCCGGTGCTGACGGCGATGACATGGCTTGCCGGCCTCACCTCCTTCATGATCGGCAATGCCTATCACGCCCAGATGCCGGGCTTTGCCGGCGATCTCGGCCATGGCGATCCCGGCGTCTCCTACAGCGTGCTGCTTGCAGCGGATGCCGGCGGCGCCCTGCTCGCCGGCCTCGCGCTGGAATCGTGGGGACGGCTGAAAGGCACGCCGCGCACCGCGATCACGCTCGCGATGCTGTGGAGCGTGGCACTGCTCGGCTTTGCGGCGGTGCGGATCTATCCCGTTGCAATCGTGCTGCTGTTCTTCGCGGGCTTCTTCGAGCTATCGTTCAACACCATGGCGCAGGCGCTGGTGCAGCTGAACGCACCGCACGACATTCGCGACCGTGTCGTCGGGCTTTATAATATGGCCGGGCTCGGCATGCGGGCCTTCAGCGGCATCACCGTCGGGGTATCAGGCGCGGCGATCGGCATTCACTGGTCGCTCGGGCTGTCGGCTGCGGTTCTGCTCGCGCTGCTGTTCCTGCTCTATCAGCGTGCGACCAGGAAGGCGGCCGGTTGACTCCGGCCTCTCCCCACCGCACCTTCGACAGAGGGCTTGCGATAGAGGGCTTGGGGAGATGGGGCATTGCGCAATCGCTGGGGCATTCTTGCGATCCTGTTCGCCGTGCGCCTCACCATTGCGTTCCAGTTCCAGAGCGTGGCTGCGGTCGCGCCGCTGCTGCAGCAAACCTTCGGCGTCGGGCTCGCCGATATCGGCATCCTGATCGGGCTCTATTTCACACCGGGCGTGGTGCTGGCGCTGCCCGGCGGCGCGATCGGCCGAATGCTTGGCGACAAGCCGACCACGATCGCGGCGCTGCTGCTGATGACGGCCGGCAGCCTCGTGATGGCCGCAACAGACATCTGGAGCTGGCAGATGGCGGGCCGGCTCGCCTCCGGCGCCGGCGGCGTGCTGCTGACCGTGCAGCTCACCAAGATGGGCACCGACTGGTTCGCGGGTAAGGAGATCGCGACCGCGATGGCGATCTTCGTCAACTCCTGGCCGGCGGGCGTTGCGATCTCGCTGCTGGTGCTGCCGGCGATCGGCACGGCCTATGGCGCAGGCGCGGTGTTCCTGTCCGCGGGCGCACTCACGGCGATCGGGATTGTGCTGATCATGTTCTATCTGCCGCCGCCGGAGGCGACGGCCAGCGCGGCCGGCTCCGGCCGGCTCGATCCCCTCGCGCTGCTGGCCGTGATCGTCGCCGGCCTGATCTGGGGCCTCTATAATGTCGGCTTCGCCATGATCTTCTCGTTCGGCCCCTCGCTGCTCGCCGAGCGCGGCTGGAGCATTGCGGCGGCCGGCTCGGCGATCAGCCTCGTGCTGTGGCTGTCGGCGATCTCGGTGCCATTGGGCGGCTTCATCGCCGACCGGACCGGACGGCCGCTGACGCTCGCGGTCGCGGCGTGCCTCGTGGTGGCGCTGCTGCTGGCGTGGCTGCCCCGGTCGGACGCGGTGATGGCGATCATCGTGCTGATCGGTCTGATCAGCGGCCATCCGGCCGGCCCGATCGTGAGCCTGCCGGCCCGGGTGCTCGCCCCGCAAACAAGGGCGATCGGCATGGGCGTGTTCTACACTCTCTTCTATGCGGCGATGATGCTGGGGCCGGCCGTGGCCGGGCGGCTCGCCAAATCGGCCGGAACCGCTGCGGCCGCGCTCGACCTCGGCGCGCTGACGGTGCTGGCCTGCCCACCCCTGATGTGGCTTTTCGCGCGTATTGTGTCTGTCCGTCATCGACGCACACAATCCTAACGCGGCATTAACCCTGTGTACCTTAGGGTCGTCCCGGACTCCGCCCGGGCGGGGAGTCGGGTGCTGAAAATGGCGTTGGCGAACAAAAAATTTCTTCCGGCCGCCGAGGAACGTCGGCGTTTCCAGCGGGTGAAAGTCCACCTGCTCGGCCGTTACATGCTGCCGGACCGCCGGGAATTCCCCTGCCAGGTGATCAACATGTCACCGGGCGGCCTCGCCCTGCTGGCGCCCGGCATCGGCAATGTCGGCGACCGCGTGGTCGCCTATCTCGACCATATCGGCCGCGTCGAGGGCAAGATCACCCGCATCATCGACAATGGCTTCGCCATGACGGTGGGTGCGACGCCCCGCAAGCGCGACAAGCTCGCGGCGCAGCTGACCTGGCTCGCCAACCGCGACATCCTCAACCTGCCGGAAGACCGCCGCCACGACCGTATCGTGCCGCGCAACCCGATCGCGGTGCTCACGCTCGAGGACGGCACCAAGATGACCTGCCGCATCATCGACCTCTCGCTGTCCGGGGCCGCCATCGCCGCGGAGAACCGTCCGCCGCTGAAATCGACGGTTCTGCTCGGCCGGATCCAGGGCCGCGTGGTCCGAAACCTCGAAGACGGCTTCGCGCTGGAGTTCTTGCACTCGCAGCCGATCGAGACTCTCGAAGAGAGCGTTACCGCGCGGTAAAGCGCGAGGACCTCAAAACCACATGATTTCCAGCCCTGAAGGCGGCCTCCGCGATGCGGACGCCGCCTTTTTCATGCATGGCGGCGGGCCGTGCGCGCGTTAACGCCGGTCCCTTTGCGCGCGGAAACGAGGGCTCCGCCAGCGTTTCCGCGTTAACTCCTAAAATTTGAATCAATTGCAGTCATATCGAATTTTATTCGAATTTGACTCAAGTATAGATCGAATTCGCGGCGCATTTTACTTGCATTCGTCTCGACTTGACTTGGCTGACTTAGCGGCAGCTCAAAAGCTCCATGCGCATTGTGGTCCCAACAAGAAACGGGGGCCGCAATGTTTGACTTCAGGGGACAGGGGAAGGGATTGGCGCTGGCCGCCATCCTCTTCGGGATCGGCGCGACAGCGCAGGCCGGTGAAAGCCGTCTGCTCTACGCGAGCCTCGGCGACACCACGCGTGCGCCGATCGGCTGGGTCGAGTTCTGTGCGGACAATGCCGCGCAGTGCCAGGGCGCACCGACGCAGCCGCGCGACATCGTGATGTCGCAGGCCGCATGGCGCGACCTCGTCAAGGTCAATCGCTGGGTCAACGAGACCGTCAAGCCTTTGACCGACCAGGAGCACTGGGGCGTGATCGAGAAGTGGTCGCTGCCGACCGACGGTTACGGCGACTGTGAAGACTACGTGTTGTTGAAGCGCAAGATGCTGATCGATGCCGGATGGCCGCGCGAGGCCCTGCTCATCACCGTCGTGCGCGACAAGAAGGGCGAAGGGCACGCGGTGCTGACGGTGAAGACCGACAAGGGCGAATTCGTTCTCGACAATCAGAACGAGAGCGTCGTTGCCTGGACGGAGACCGGCTACCGCTTCGTCAAGCGCCAGTCGCAGAGCGATCCCAACGTCTGGGTCTCGCTGGGCGATACCAGGCCGGCGGTTTCGACCGCCAGCGCAAGAGATCAGTAGTTCACGAACGAGACAAACAGGTTACGCGACCCGGTCACATCCCCACCCCTCCCCGTCCCAGACCGGTTCGCGCGCGGCCAGCCATCCCCCAATGGCTGGCCGCAACTTTTTTGGGGATGCGCAATCAGCCCTGTGACGACCACGGCACGCGCGCGGCGGTGAAATCGCGCCATGTATCTCGCAAGGCAGGCTGCACACCCACCGATGCGCGCGCCTGCCAGCCGGCGATCGCCGCCGCCGCGATGGCGCTGTCAGGCCCCGCGCCGAGCCCGTCGAGCAACGATGCCGTGACCGCCATGTCGTTGAAGGCGCCAAGCTCCTCCTGCAAGGCGGCAAGCCGGCGCGAGAATTTCCTCGCGGACTTGCGATCGGCGAACAGCTGCAGCAGGAACTCGCTGAGATAGCGCAGCCGCTTGGTCGCGAGCCGCACCCGGTGCAGCTGCGGCGCCGGAAGCGACTTGAAGCGGCGGCCGCGCTTGAGCACTTTGGAGTATTGCTCCGACAGGATGCGCTGCGCGAAGTTGACGGCGGGCTCGGCGAGCTGGCCGAGATCTTCGGCGGCAACGTCGTTGCGCCAGCCCCGCGTCTCGATCCATCCGCCGAGGCCGATCAGAAACATGGCGCAGCGGCGATCGCCGAGCGCATCATGGGCCTTGCGATAGGCATCGGACTGACGTCCGGCCGCAGCCTTGCCCAGAGCGTCGAAGCCAGCGACCGCAGGACAGGCTCTTGCGATCGTCGGCAAGGTCTCGAGCTGGAACACGTCCCAGTCACGCGCGGCGGAGAGGTCCTGCGCCAGCCATTTGGCTTCCGATCGTAGCGCGTCGAGATTGCTGAGCGCACCCACCGATCGCATCAGATCGAGCGCCGATCGCAGCCGGCGCAGCGAAACGCGCAGTTGATGCACGCCTTCCGGATTGCGGCCGTCCTCTGCCGCAGGCAGCGACTGCAGCAGATGGAGGAAGCAGGAGCGCAGAATCGTCGAGAAGGCCTCGTCGAGCGTCACGGACGGATCAAGGCGAAGCTTGCCCGGCCGGCGGGCCGATGGCGGCGTGTCGGCAGCGAGGTCGAAGCCACGCGCCGACTTGGTCCGGATCGACGGTTTCACCGCCCCGTGCTCGGCAAGCCGCAACGCGACCTCGTAGATCGTGCTCGCGCTGCCGCTCTTCAATTCAAGTTCGATCTCGTTCACCGGCAGGGAGCGATCGCCGGCGGTCAGGACGCCGTGATCGAAGGCGATCTCGACGCTGCCGGCCGGCAGGTCGATCATCCGCGCGTGACGATGGACGTCGGCGGTGAAGACGGCTTCGAGCGGCTGCGTTTCAAGACGATCGCGAAGCTTCTCCGGAATGAAGGGCATCGCCAAGGCGAGATCGGGCGCGAGCGAGGCAACGCTCGCCTCCCACTCGCCACGACGCAGCGGATCATCGGCAGCGTCGGTCTTCACGGTCTGCACGAAGCGCGCGCCGCTCTGGCGCACGCGCAGGCTCAGACCGTTGCGCCGCAACACGCGCTCGGACGTGTCGTAGTAGACGGATTTGAGATGTTTTCGCGAACCCTTGTTGCGCGCGTTGGCCGCGATGACGGGCGCGGCGTTGAAATGCGCCATGCGATCGGCATCGACGAGAAGCTTGAGCTCGATTTCGCCGGCGAGCCGCGTGGCGGGATGCGACCGGGCTTTCTCTGGTGCAGCCGCCGCATCTTGTGATGGCGTCTGATCAATCACAGCGCCCTCGACGATCGCAGGTTCCGCGCCGTGGTCGACCGGTTCAATCTGCCTGAGGAAGCCGGCGACGACTTGCGTCCTCTTGTTGTCCCTGGCGACAGGGTTCCCCGGCACGCTCTGAGTTTTGCGAGCCGGGCTTGCGTCTGATTTCAGCATTTCTGGTGACATGACAGTTCAATGACAGAGCCACATCCTATAGCCGGTGCTGCCGGCGAGGAATAGTCACGTTACGCTGCAGCGCGCGATCATCCCCACGAGGCGCTAAAATCAGGCAAGGATTGTCACAATCGGCCGTGACCTTGCGAACTAAATTGCCGTCGCGCGCCGCAGCGATCGAATTCGTAGCGAATCCGACCTCTCTCGAAACCGAGATGACCGCCTGCGATTGTGACAGGCTCTGTGCGCCTGTTGCGGTTCCGTTTGCGGGTGCTCACGCGCCCAGCACGTCCGCGAGCCGCAACTCGTCGGCGGCGGGATCCTTCAGGAACAGCTCGGCCTCGATCTCGCGAAGATGCGACAGCATCTGCGCGCGTGCGGCCTGCTTGTCGCGCTTGCGGATCGCGCTGACGATGCCGGCGTGGTGATCGGTGCCGCAGGCCGGCGTGTCGTGACGGCGGTAGAGCAGGATGATGAGCGAGGAGCGCGCGATCAGCTCTTTGAGGAAACCGAGATAGATGCTGTGGCCGCTCATCTCGGCGACGAGACGATGAAACTCGCCGGAGAGCCGGACCGAGGCGCGCGCGTCGCCACGCAGCTCGGCCTCGCGCTCCTCCGCGAGATGGCGCTGGAGCCGATCGATCCAGGCCGGCGATACCGCGTCGACGGCATGGTCGACGATGGTGGGCTCGATCAGGCGGCGCGCCTCGAACACTTCGCGGGCATCGGCCGGCGTCGGCCGCGCGACGAAGGCGCCGCGGTTCTTCTCGATGTTGACGATGCCCTCATGCGTCAATTGCTGCAGCGCCGTGCGGACCAGCGTGCGGCTCGCGCCATAGATTTCGCCGATCTCGTCCTCGCCGAGCTTGGTGCCCGGCAGCAGGCGATGCTCGAGGATCGCCGCGGTCACGCCGTCCCTGATCCGGCTGACGCGATCGCTCACGTCGGGGGCTTCGGATTTCAGGCGGGTCTTGGCGGCCATCAGTTTGAGAGCGGGTTTGAGGGCGCGATCGGCGATATCGGCCGATGTTAGTCGACCAGCTGTATCCAATCACAGGCGAAACATTATACAATCTGCGCCCGTTTTGTGTGCAGACTAGCGCCCACGCGGCAAGCCGCCTCAATGCGCCGGATTCGATCTAACAATCTGACTCCGCTTCACAGTTTTGGAATTCGAGCGACCAAGGACGGTTGGCACGGACCTTGCGGAGAGAGGCGAGACGCATCGCCCTCGCCTCGGACACGCCATGGCCACTCCCGCCGCCCTCGAACTGGTCGCCGTCACCAAGCGCTACGATACGACGCTGGCGGTCGACACCGTCAATTTGAAGATTCCGGCCGGCACCTATTGCTGCCTGCTCGGCCCCTCCGGCTGCGGCAAGACCTCGACCCTGTGCATGATCGCGGGCCACGAGGCGGTCAGCGAGGGCGACATCATCCTCGGCGCGCAGAACGTCACCGATCTCGAGCCCGCCAAGCGCGGCACGGCGATGATGTTCCAGTCCTACGCCCTGTTTCCGCACCTGACGGTGCTCGACAACGTCGCGTTTGCCCTGAAAATGCGCGGCGTCGATCGCGCCACCAGGCACAAGCGCGCCGGCGAATTGCTCGAGCTGGTGGCGATGACGCCCTATGCGTCCCGGCTGCCGGCGCAGCTCTCCGGCGGCCAGCAGCAGCGCGTGGCGCTCGCCCGCGCGCTGATCACCGAGCCGCAGATCCTGCTGCTGGACGAGCCGCTCTCCGCGCTCGACCCGTTCCTGCGGGTGAAGATGCGCTGCGAGCTGAAGCGGCTGCAGCGCGAACTCGGCATCAGCTTCATCCAGGTCACCCACGGCCAGGAAGAGGCGATGGCCCTCGCCGACCACATCGTGGTGATGAACCAGGGCAGGATCGAGCAGCAGGGCACCGCGCGCGAGATCTTCCACCACCCCCGCACCGAATTCGTGGCGCGCTTCATCGGCGGCCACAACGTCCTCAGCGACGCCGGCAAACTCATCGCCGTGCGCGCCGATCAACTCGGCATCGTGCCGTTCGTTGACGGCGCGTTCGGCGCGCCTGCGCTGCTGACCCAGACCGAGTACCAGGGCTCCTACATCGCCGTCTCGCTCACGCTGGACGACGGCACCGCCCTGTTCTCCCACCTCCCCGAGGCCGCCTTCGACGTTCACCCGTTCCGTCCGGGCGATCGCGTGCTGGCCACCTGGGATCCCGCCAAGGCGCAGCGCCTGCAATAGCGCCGTCATCTCAAGAAATGCGCAACACAGAGGAGTGAACGACATGACCGAGAAGACCAGGACAAACGGCCTCAGCCGCCGCACGCTATTGAAGAGCACCGCGGGTCTCGCCGGCCTCGCCGCCGGCTCCGGCGCCATCACCGGCTTTCCCTATGTGAAGTCGGCCGAGACCAAGGTGCTGCGCTATCTCGGCACCGCCGTGAACGAGGGCGACGACATCTCCAAGCAGTGCCTGAAGGACACCGGCATCAAGATCGAATACATCACCGCGACCACCGACGACGTCACCAAGCGCGTGATGACCCAGCCGAACTCCTTCGACGTGCTGGACACCGAATATTTCTCGCTGAAGAAGATCGTGCCGTCGGGCAACATCCTTGCGCTCGATGCCAGGAAGATCAAGGAGTTCGGCAACATCACGCCCGTCTTCACCAAGGGCGAGACGCCCGGCGGCAAGAAGATCGGCGGCCAGGGCACCGCGCCCTGGAAGGTGCTTTATCTCGAAGGCAAGGACTCCAAGAAGTTCGCGACGTCGGCGACCGAATTCGTCACGCTGATCCCAACCGTCTACAACGCCGACACGCTCGGCATCCGCCCCGACCTGATCAAGCGGCCGATCAGCTCGTGGTCGGAACTGCTCAACCCCGAGTTCAAGGGCAAGGCCTCGATCCTCAACATCCCCTCGATCGGCATCATGGATGCCGCGATGGTCGTGGAAGCCACCGGCAAATACAAATATGCCGACAAGGGCAACATGACCAAGGAAGAGATCGATCTCACCATGAAGGTGATGACCGAAGCCAAGAAGGCCGGCCAGTTCCGCGCGTTCTGGAAAGACTTCAACGAGAGCGTCAACCTGATGGCATCAGGTGAAACTGTCATTCAGTCGATGTGGTCGCCCGCGGTGACGAAGGTGCGCTCGATGGGGATCCCCTGCACCTTCCAGCCGCTCAAGGAAGGCTACCGCTCCTGGGCCTCTGGCTTCTGCGTCTCCAAGGGCGTGTCGGGTCCGAAGCTCGAATGGGCCTATGAGTTCGTCAACTGGTTCCTGTCCGGCTATGCCGGCGCCTATCTCAACCGTCAGGGCTACTACTCCGCCGTGCTCTCGACCGCGAAGGCGCACATGGAGCCCTACGAGTGGGCGTACTGGATGGAAGGCAAGCCGGCCGAGAAGGACATCAAGGCGCCCGACGGCTCGCTGCTCGAAAAGGCCGATGCCGTGCGCGACGGTGGCTCCTACGAGGACCGCATGGGCGGCGTCGCCTGCTGGAATGCCGTGATGGACGAGAACGACTACATGGTCCGCAAGTGGAATGAGTTCATCGCGGCGTGATGGACATGTCGGAAGAGGTTCTGCAACAGGCATCCCCGGGCTTGATCCCGGGGTCGGGCACGGCGCGCGCCGCAAAGCCGACGCGCCTGTCGCCGTCCGTCATCTCCTGGCTCCAGGCCGGGCCGATGATGCTGGTGTTTCTCGCCTTCTTCCTCATTCCGCTCGTCTTCGTCGTCATCGTCTCCTTCTGGGACTACAACGAATATCAGCTGCTGCCGGCTTTCTCCGGCCGCGGCTACACCGACACGTTCGAGGGCTGCATCGACAAGCTGCCAGAACTCTGCACGATCGGCCGTACCTATGTGATGACGTTGAAGCTCTGCTTCATGGTCTGGGCCATCACGCTCTTAATCGGCTTCTGGGTCGCCTACTTCCTCGCCTTCCATGTCAAATCCAAGACCTGGCAGATGGGACTGTCGCTGCTATGCACGATCCCGTTCTGGACCTCCAACGTCATCCGCATGATCGCCTGGATCCCGCTGCTCGGCCGCAACGGCCTCGTGAACTCCGGCCTGGTCAAGGCGGGCCTGATCAACCACCCACTGGAGTGGCTGCTGTTCTCCGAGTTTTCCGTGGTGCTGGCGCTGGTGCACCTCTTCACCTTCTTCATGGTGGTGCCGATCTTCAATTCGATGATCCGCATCGACAAGTCGCTGATCGAGGCCGCCTATGATGCCGGCGCCACCGGCTTCCAGACGCTGGTCAACGTCATCATTCCGCTCGCAAAGCCCGGGATCGTGATCGGCTCGATCTTCGTCATCACCATCGTCATGGGCGATTTCATCACCATCGGCGTGATGGGCGGCCAGCAGATCGCGGCCGCCGGCAAGATCATCGAGACGCGGGTGAACGCGCTGCAATTCCCGGCGGCGGCGGCTAACGCCGTGATCCTGCTGATCATCACCTTCCTGATCATCTCCATGATGTCGCGCATCGTCGACATCAAGAAGGAGCTCTAGCGCATGAAGGAAGGACGCTCCCGCTCGTTCTACGTGCTCGCGATCTTCTTCGCGGCCTATGTGCTGTTCCTCTACGGCCCGATGATCGCGATCTACGTGCTGTCGTTCCAGGGCCCGCAGGGCGGCCTCACCTTCCCGATGAATGGCGTGTCGACCTTCTGGATCGCAAAACTGTTTCAGGGTACCGGCATCGTCGATCTCGGCGCGGCCTTCCGCCGCTCGCTGCTGCTCGGCATCATCGTGATGATCGTCACGGTCGTGCTGTCGGTCTCCGCCGGCATGGCCTTCCGCCGCAAGTTCAGGGCGCAGAGCATCCTGTTCTACTCGGCGATAGCGAGCCTGATCGTTCCCTCGATCATCACCTCGCTCGGCATTTCGCTTGAATTCCGCATCATCGACGATTTGATCAAGGCGCATTGGAACGAGAATTTCGAGACCTCGATGGGCCTGCTGACCTCGGGGCTGGGCGCGCACCTGACCTGGACGCTGCCGTTCGGCCTGCTCATCATGTTCGCGATCTTCAACCGCTTCGATCCCCGGCTCGAAGAAGCCGCGCGCGATCTCGGTGCAACGCCGTGGCAGGCCTTCCGTCACGTCGTGCTGCCGATCATCCTGCCCTCCGTGATCGGCATTGGCCTGTTCGGCTTCACGCTGTCCTGGGACGAGCTCGCGCGCTCCAGCCAGGCGATCGGGGCGGTGAATACATTGCCGCTGGATCTGCAGGGCCTCACCACCACCGTGACGAACCCCGACATCTACGCGCTCGGCACCGTGATTTCGGCCGTCTCGTTCACGGTGATCACCCTTGCGCTCGGCACCATCCACGTGCTGAACAAGCGGCAGGCGGCCAAAGGCTCGGACGCCGGCAAAGGGCTCGTCTGAAAAGAGACTCGTCTGACAAGGGGCTGGTCTGATCGCGATGCGACTGCACGTCGTCAATCCCAACACCACCGCGTCGATGACGGCGAAGATCGCCGCTGCGGCGCGCAGCGTCGCACTGCCCGACACCGTGATCGACGCGCGCCAGCCCGCCATGGGCCCGGTCTCGATCGAGGGCTTTTACGACGAGGCCTTTGCGGTCCCCGGCATGCTCGGCTGCATCCGTGACGCCGACCGCGACGGCGCGGACGCCCACATTATCGCCTGCTTCGACGACACCGGCCTCGACGCCGCGCGCGCCGCCGCGAAAGCACCGGTAATCGGCATCGGCGAGGCCGGCTTCCACATGGCGAGCCTGATCGCGGCGCGCTTCGCCGTGGTGACGACGCTCGGCGTCTCCATCGTGCCGATCGAACACAATCTGAAAAAGTACGGCCTCGCCGAGCGCTGCGCCCGCGTCCGCGCCGCCGAGGTCCCCGTGCTCGCGCTTGAGGAGCGCAACACCGATGCGCTCGGAAGGATTTCCGCGGAGATCACCGCCGCGATCCGCGACGACCGCGCGGAGGCGATCGTGCTCGGTTGCGCCGGCATGGCCGATCTCGCCGCCGAGCTCGCCGCCACCCACGGCCTGCCCGTGGTCGACGGCGTCGCCGCAGCGGTGACGCTGGCGGAATCACTGGTGCGGCTGGGGCTGAAGACGTCGCGACTCGGGCCCTACGCGGCGCCGCGGTCGAAGACTTATTCGGGAATGTTGTCGAGCTTCGAGCCGTAAGCGTTGCACAACCGCGCTGCCTGATGCGGGAGCGTCGTGTCTTGCCCGCAACATCGGGTTCATTTTGCGGTTGCGAGTTCCGCGATTGTTGTAGCCGATACCGTGAACTGCGAGCTTGCCGTAGAAGATTCGCAGATTCGGGGCGCGCGGTGGGGCTGAACACGGTGAAATACTTGATCTCGACGGTTGCCGGGACACTGGCATGGGCCGCTCTGGCGGGTTCGGCGCTGGCGGCCGATATGCCGGTGAAGGCGCTGCCAGCAGCGCCGTCATGGTCTGGATTCTACGCCGGCCTGTCGCTCGGCGCGCGCTGGGCGGCCAACGACTGGCAGACCTCCGACATCGCCCCGAATTTCGGTGCCGGCACGTTCGTACCGACGGGCGGCACCGGCGGCGCAATCGAAAGCGTCGCGGCCAGGTTCGGAGGCTATCTCGGCTACAACGCACAGATCTCGAGATCCTGGGTCGCCGGCGTCGAGGCCGATTTCGGGTGGGCCGATAACAAGAAGACGACGAGTCCTGTACCGGGGACGGCTGGGCTCTTCTTCGGCACACCCCTCGTCGGCCTTCCATCCGGCACGGTGAAGGAAACATGGGACGGCAGCCTCCGCGGCCGTCTCGGTTATCTCATCGGACCCGCCACACTGGTCTACGGCTCTGGCGGCGTAGCGTGGCACCGCATTGAGCTGAACGCCAATTGCGCCCCGGTTCCCGGAAACTCCTTCTGCTTCAACACGCCTCACAATGAAACCTATGCATCGACAAGGGTCGGCTGGACCGTCGGCGGCGGTGTCGAGCACATGATTGGCGGCAATTGGCTCGCGCGCGTCGATTACCGCTATGCCGATTTCGGGACTTGGACCCAGACTTTCTTCACCGCAGGGGGAGTCGGGATCGCGTTCGACGACCGCTTCACCGCCCGCATCAAGGACCGCACACACACCGCGACGGTCGGTATCGCCTACCGATTCTGATTCGGATCACTGCCTGGCGCGGCCTTGATCGATCAGGCTGGCACCGCTTCTTCGGATAGGCCGCCAGCGAACCGGCTTGGGCCGACGCAGCGCTAGAGGTAGTAAGAAACCTCTTTTCCCGCTTATTGCGCTGATCTGGGCAGGCCAGCCTCTTTTTGGTCCCATTTGTTGCCGAACAGTAACGCTTTCGGGACGTCCCGGCGGCTTTCGGCTTGCCGGTCTTCGCCACTCACCAAGTTTCAATTTGGGTTTTGTCAGCGATGATCGATCTCGCAGAGGACTCACGGTCCCACCCCCTCCTTCGCCTCGGCGCCCAGCCCATCGCGCTGACCGCCGCCGCCCTGCTCCTGCTGATCGCCGGCGTAACGTCGATCGCGATCTGGCGTGCCTACACCGGGGCAGCTCCTGAGCCTGATCGGGTGGTGGCGTCGCGGCAGCTTCAGGCCCGCACCGCACAGGCCTCCGAGCAGCTGGTCGAGAAGACCAAGGGGCTGGAGGCGACACAGCAGGAATCGATCGACCAGTTGCAGGTCGTGCAGGACCAGCTTCAGACGATGAGACGGCTGATGGCGGCGCAGCAAGCCGACACCAAGCGGCTGTCCGAGCAGGTCACCACGCTGAATGAGTCCATCGACAATCTGCGGCAGTCCTTTGCCAGCGCCCGGGCCACCGAGGCCGAAACGCCCTCGGTTACCCGCAGGAAACCGGCCCGGCATCATGCCAGCGTGCGAAAACGCGGCAAATCGCGCAGCTGACCGGAGATCGACGCAATTGGACTATTATTTTCGCCGCTTGTGAACTGGATCACATTTGCCCGTATGATTCCGCGCGATGGTAGCGGTTACCGGATGGCGTGAGCCGATTTCAATGTCCGGGGCTGGCAAGGTCGTTGACGGTATACTGCGTCAACGGCCTTGTTTTTTAACGGCCTCGCCCAGCGTCGCGATTACTCGCAAACATCCACGCGACGATATCGCCAGCCCGATGGCGTCATGACGCGCTTGCGGACGACGTAGCAACCGCCATAGCCACCGTCCTCGGAATAGTAAGCGGGACCGGGACCGTAATAATAGGGTCCGTAGCCATAATAGCCGCCATAGTAGCCGGCGCCAGCGATGCCGGCGCCGATCGCGATGCCCGGCCAGAAGCCGCCTCCATGCCAATGGCCGCCATGGCCCCAGCCGCCACCGCCGTGACCCCAGCTTCCACCACCGTGGCCCCAGCCACCGTGACCGCCCGCCTGTGCCGCCTGCGGCATCGACAGCCCGATCGTCGCAGCGGCCAGCGCCGCCATCATCGTCTTACGCAACATCACTTGATCCTCCGCGTGGACACGCTCCACGCCTCAAAGCCGGATCAAACTAACGTCACACGGGCATTCCGGACAGCCATGCAGCCTCACTTCCGCGCGAGCGTCAGCAGCCGCGGCAGATGCTCTTCAGCTTCTTGTCGAGGATCCGGTTTTCGGCATTGACGGCGGCGTCAGCGGACCCGCCTGCGCCGGTGCCGGTGGTGGCCCCGCCAGACGCGCCGGACGATTGGGCCGTGCCCAGGCTGTTGGTGCCGGGCGGTGATGACGGAGCGTTGGCGACACCTCCGGTCGATCCGCTCGAGCCGGCTGCACCGCCGGTCGCTTGCGCGAACGACACCGCCGGCAGCGCCGCAAGGCTGAGGATCACGATCAAGATCTTCGTTGAAACGGTTGCATGCGAATTGGCCATCGGAAATTCTCCTTTAGCGGTCAACCGCTGCGGCAGAGGCCGGTTCCGGAACAAATGCCGCCTCATCAGCTTGAGCCAAGGGAGGCTGGCACGATCATGCGCAAACTGATCGCGTTCGACGAGGACACGTTCGACAAGCTGAAGCAATTGGGACGCGACAGGATGGGGACGCTTCAGGAGCTCGCCGACGAAGCCTTCGCCGACCTCTTGAAGAAGCACGGCATCCCCGTCGATCTCAGGGACGCCCTGCGCAAGAGCGCCAGGCTCGGCGAGACGGCGGACAAGGCGGCGCCGCGCAGCAAGGCAAAGAAGACAAAGAGGCGATGACGTCTCGCTACGCGGCGACCGCCCCGGTCGTCTCGGTCAGGTCCTCGATCATCGTCACGAACATGTGGGATTCTTCGCCGGCACCGCCGACCTGGACCCGGCGGGTGGAGATCACGCGGCGACCGCGCGTCGGATTGTCGATCGTATCGATGATCGGCTCGAGCTGCTGCTTCTGCGCGAGGAGCTGCTGGTCGCGCCGCTCGATCAATTCGGCTGCTTCCGGGGAGAACAATTCCCGCGCCGTCTTGCCGATGATCTCGCCACGCGACATGCCGATCATCTGCTCGGCCGCCCTGTTGACGAACACGTAGCGCTGGTTTCGCGCATCCTTGGCGATGATGCCCTCGGTCACGTTCTCGATGATGGTGGCGAGGAAACGCTCCATCCGTTCGAGAATTCGCTGACGCTGGCGCTGTTCGGTGACGTCCTCCTGGACCGACACCCAGCCGCCGCCGTCCATCGGGCGCTCGTGGATCCTGATGGTGCGGCCGTCGTTCAAGGTGATCTCATAGGCGGCCGGCTCGCGCCTGGCGATCCGGTCGAGCACGGCGGCGAGATATGTCGCGATGTCGCCGCTGAACAAACCGCTCTTGACGCGGTGCTGCAGGATCTCGCCGAGCGTCGCTCCCGACTGGATCGTCTCGGGCAGATTGTAGATCTGCCGGTAGTTGCCGTTCATCGCGACCACGTTGGCCTTGCCGTCGAGCATGATCAGGCCCTGCGGCATGCTGTTGATCGCGGCGGAGAGCTGCCACTTCTTGGCCTGGTACTTGTCGTTGAACTTGTCGCGCTCGGTCATCGCGGCATCGCGCGCCTGCGCGGTGCCGAGTTCGAGCTCCTCGAGCTCGAAGATGCGCGCCACCGCATCGCGAAAATGCTGGACCGCACGCGCAAGGCGCCCGATCTCGTCGTTGCGGCCCAGATGCGGCACCTTGCTCTTGACGTCGCCGTCCGCGATCCGGTCGGTCGCCAGCGTGATCTCGGCCAGCGCCCCGACCACCGAACGCCGCATGACGACGACGTTCAGACCCGCCAGAACGAGAGACGCGAGGCCGAGGGCGAACAGATAGGCGGCGGCATAGCGGTTCGAGTTGGCGAGCTCGTCCGCCTCGCGGGCACGCTGCCCGTAGATCCGTTCGAGCGACTCGAGATCGCCGTTGAGCCTGGCCCGCAGCGTCCGGTTGGCGTCATTGTCGCCCCACTCGCGCGCCGCCGCCGGGCTGATCTCCAGCCCGCGGCGCACCAGCTCCTGGCGAAAATCGATGAACTGCGCGATGCGCTGCCGGAAGCTCGAGACCTGCTCGGCATCGTCATAGTCGACGGTCCGTTCGAGGCCCTTGACGGCCTCGGCGAGCTCGCGGTTACGACGCATCAGGCCGTCGGCGAACGGCTTCATCGCAACGCGATCGGCGGACATGTAGATGCCGCGCGATTCCATCACGATGGCGTAGATCAACGCGTTGATGCGCCCGACATTGATCGCGGCCTCGGCGGACGAGGCGTGCATGTGGCGATAGGTCGTCTGCAGCCGCACCGTCTGGATCGACATCACGAGCAGGAAGGTGGTCACGATCGCGAGGAAGCCGGCGATACTGTAGACCTTCTCCGCGACGGTCAGCGTGTCGATGCCGCGCGCGAAACGAGCGAACTTCTTCACTAGTCGGGATGCGGCCTCGAGTCCGGATCCCGGCGCCGCAGCGTTCATCGCGCCGCTCCCCCTGGTTGAAGACACCGACCATAGGGAGGTACCGCTAGCGGGGACTAAAAGTTCCGGTCGGTACTTCTACGGGAGGCACGCGAAGCGGACCCGGCTTCGTCCGCGAGCGCATCAGCCGATCCGCTTCAGGCCCTTCTTGAAGCGCGGACCGTTGGCGACGTAGAACCTCGCCGCGCTTCCCATCTTCTGCACCTGCGCGTCGTCGAGCGTGCGGATCACGCGCGCGGGCGAGCCGATGATCAGCGAGCGTTCGGGAAACTCCTTGCCCTCGGTGATGACGGAACCGGCGCCGACGATGCTGTTGCGGCCGATCCTGGCGCCGTTCATCACGATCGAGCCCATGCCGATCAGCGCGCCCTCCTCGACGGTGCAGCCGTGCAGGATGACGTTGTGGCCGACGGTGCAGTTCCTGCCGATGACCATGGGAAAGCCGAGGTCGGTGTGGCAGGTCGAGCCGTCCTGCACGTTGGCGCCCTCGCCGATCTCGATCCACTCATTGTCGCCGCGCAGCACCGCGCCGAACCAGACGCTCGCGCCCGGCTTCAGGCGCACGCGGCCGATCACGGTGGCGGTCTCAGCGATGAAGTAATTGCCGTCGGCGGGAAGATCGGGCGCCTGCCCGTCGAGCTCATAGATCGCCATGGAGGCCTCCTGTCATTTTGACCCCAGCCATAGCGAAACGGTGGGCCTGAAGCAAAGGGCCCGGCCTGGCTGCGCGCGTCAGCCCAGCACGCCGGTCGCGCGCAGCGTCATCAGGAAGAAGGTCCCGCTCATCATGCTCCAGAAGCCGGCGATGACGGTCGCCATCATCACGAATTCCACGCGGCGGCTTTCCACCCGCATGCCGCGCAGCGTGTTGCGCATGATGATGAAGGGCGCCGCGAACACCAGGAACGGAACCGCGGCAAAGGTCTTCGGCGCCACGCCATCCTGCAACAGGCCGAACCCGGCGGGTCGCTGTGCGAGCGCCTGGTACCCGTTCACGAGCGCGCCCGCGAGCGCGAAACCGATGCAGATCGAGAAGAGGGTATTGAAAGCTTCAGGTGTCATCGGAACGGTCCGCCCTTACGCAACGCCGGAGCCTTCCTGTGACAAATAGTGCTGGTTAACGCTACATTATCCTTAAGGGAAGGTTAACAAGGCCCGCCGGTCGGCGCAGAGCCCTCCTCCATACCTAGAGCCGGGAATGCTCCGCGAAATCGCCGCCGCGTGGCATATTCGCCGCTGATTCGTCGGCCACCGGCCGACCTTCGGCTGCTCGCGCAACTCATGACGATGTTTTCGGCAACCTCTTCCCGGTCCTCCAGGGCGCGCCCCCGGGCGCATGTCGTCCCGATCCTGCTCGGCGGCATGGCCGCGGTGTGCGCGGTCGCGCTCGTCGCCTATCTGCTGTGGCCGACCTGGGGCGCGGGCGGCGCGAACGCGCCGGACAAGCTGCCGGTCAGCGTCGGCGGCACTCTGTTCAACCTGCCGGCGGCCGCGATCCGGATGAAGATCCAGCGGCACTCCGGACCGCAGGAGCGCATCGACCTCGATTTCCTGTATCCCTCGCTGGAGCCGCCGGGCGCACCGAAGCATGTCACCGCCGACAGCGTCGACTCGACGATGCAGCCGATCGACCGCATCTTCCTGTCGATCGCGGCGCATCACGATGCGCTGGCGCCGGAGCAGCGCACGGCCACGATCTATCCGCGCTACCTGGACCAGGCTGCAACGATGCCCGCCGACGGGCTGACGATGCGGATGTTCCGCAGCGACACGCCCTATGGCAGCGAGGATTTCTATTCCGCCGCAAACCCCGCCCTGACCGCGCGCTGCACGCGCGATGCGGCCACCCCGGGCATGTGCCTGTCCGAACGCCGGGTCGGCGGCGCCGACCTCACCTTCCGCTTTCCGCGCAGCTGGCTCTCGCAATGGCAGGATGTGGGACACGCGATGGACAGGCTGACGGCGCAGTTGCGCGGGCCGAAGGGGTGAGCGCGGGCCTCTCCCGACGAGACCATCGAAACAACCCCATGCACAGTAGCCAGGCCGCTGTCATGGCTTCGTATTTTTGATATTTCGTATTTTTCGAATTTCAACTTGACCCGTCGGGCAAAACAGGTGCATGATGTCACCCTTGGCGCAGTCGGTTTGAACGATGCGCTCAGCCATCTTCCATGCCGACCACCCGGCCGTTCCTTTGCGGGATCTCAATGGAGGCCCCCTCGTCATTGCGAGCGCAGCGTCTCTTCGACGGTGCGCTGCGTCCGGGGCACATGTTGCAGAGATGCGTTGTGGGGCTACTGGGTCCCGGCTCTGCGCAGCAACGCCACAAGCGTTGCAGCGCGTCCGGGACACGAGAGCGGCGGTCACTCGCGCAGCGTCATTGCGAGCAACGGCTTCGCTCGCAATAACGAAAAAAACTATTCCTGATCGACGAGATCGTCTTCGAGGATCGCCATCTGGAACTGGAACGAGCGATCATCGTCCTCGTCGTCGACGAACAGCACGCCGATGAATTCCTCGCCGATATAGACCTCGGCGGAATCGTCCTTCTTCGGCCGCGGCACAACGCGGATCTTGGGATTGCCGAATACGCGCTTCAGATACGCATCTAACTTTCTGACTTCTTTGACGTCCACGGCAAGTCTCCGATCGAAATTGGCTGGCCGCGTTTTAGGACGAGACGCGACGAACCGCCAGCATGAATTGCCAAACAATTTGGGGACGAAAGGGCCGGAGAATCCGGCCCTCACCTCACGGGATCAAAGCCCCGGCTCTTAAAGGACCCATGTCTCAAAGTCCCGTGGCGTTGATCATCTGATCCATGGTGCGCGACGGCTCGGCGCAGCCGGCTTCGCCGACGATCTTGGCGGGCACCCCGGCAACCGTGACGTTGTGAGGCACCGGCTTGACCACGACCGAGCCCGCGGCGATGCGCGCGCAATGGCCGATCTCGATATTGCCGAGAATCTTCGCGCCGGCGCCGATCAGCACGCCGTGGCGAATCTTCGGATGACGATCCTCGTTCTCCTTGCCGGTGCCGCCGAGCGTGACGCCGTGCAGGATCGAGACGTCGTCCTCGATCACCGCCGTCTCGCCGCAGACGAAGCCGGTGGCGTGGTCGAGGAAGATGCCGCGGCCGATGCGTGCGGCGGGATTGATGTCGGTCTGGAACACCGCGGAGGCGCGGCTCTGGAGATAATACGCGAAATCCTTGCGGCCCTTCAGCCAGAGCCAGTGCGCGAGGCGATGGGTCTGGATCGCGTGGAAGCCCTTGAAGTAGAGCAAGGGATCGATGAAGCGCGAGGTCGCGGGATCGCGATCGTAGACGGCGACGAGATCGGCGCGGAAGGCGTTGCCGAGATCGGGATCGTCGCGCAGCGCCTCGTCATAGGTCTGGCGCACCAGATCGCCCGACAGCGCGGAGTGATCGAGCCGGTCGGCGACACGATGGATCACCGAATCTTCCAGGCGGCTGTGATGCAGCACCGTCGAATAGATGAAGGTCGCAAGCTCGGGCTCGCGATGGACGATGTGCTCCGCCTCGCCGCGGATCCGATCCCAGATCGGATCGAGGGACGCGAGCTTTCCTCCCGGATTGACCTGATGCACTGCCATTGGTTTTCTCTTTGGGATCTGCTCTTTCGAATGGGCTCGTTTGGCGGGCTCTATAACACAGTCTAGGCGACAAAGTCCTGACGGGCTTGCCTGAGAGTGAACAGCGCCTTGCCCCGCGAAACCATGCCAACGCCTTGAAACACAATAGTTTTGTCTGACGCCCCCAGGCGGCAAGGTCGGCTCAAAATGGTCAGGGTTTTGGCAAATTCAAGCCGTACGGCCTCAAACTCTTGGTGAATTCCATGCCAACGGCTGGAGCCCTTGGCTCCAGGTTTCTTTTCTTGACGCGTTTTCTTCACGCGAACCGGTTTCCACTTCGCTCGAAAACGCTCTATTGCGGACATGGTCCGGAAGACGACGGAGCGGATTTGACCACCACCACCGATCATCGGCGCGGCCGCGCCACGGGTTCGCTCTGGCTGCGGCTGGTGGCGATGGCCCTGCCCCTGCTCATGATCGCGCCGGCGTTCTGGAACGGCTACCCGCTGTTGCAGTGGGATACCGGCGGCTATCTGGCGCGCTGGTATGAAGGTTATCTCGTCCCCAGCCGTTCCACCGTGTTCGGCCTCTATCTGCATTACGGCGAGAGCTTCGGCTTCTGGATCAACCTCGCCCTGCAGTCGCTGGCGACGCTGTGGCTGTTGCAGCTCACCTTGCGCGTGCTCGGCCTGATGCAGACCTTCCGCTTCGTCGCGATCAGCCTGTTGCTGATCCTGTCGACCGCGCTGCCCTGGCTTGCCAGCATGCTGCTCACCGACATTTTTGCCGGACTCTCGATCCTGTCGCTGTTCCTGCTGGTCGTCGGCGCAAGCCGAACCTCGGCGCTCGAAAAGATCGCGCTGTTCGTCTTCACGGCCTTTGCCGCCGCGACCCACAGCGCCACGCTCGGCGTGCTGCTCGGGCTCTGCCTCGCCGGCTGGATGGCGCGGCCGCTGCTCGGGCGTCGTCTCCCGATCGCCGGACTGGCGCAGGCGAGCCTGACGATCGTCGCCGGCGGCCTGATGCTGGTGGCGGCGAACCACGCGCTGTCGGGCAAATGGGCCTGGACACCCGGCGGCACCGGCGTCGCCTTCGGCCGCATGATGCAGGACGGCATCGTCGCGCGCTTCCTCAACGACCACTGCCCGCGCGAAACATTCAAGCTCTGCCCGTATCGCAACGAATTGCCGGCGACTGCGGACCAGTTCCTGTGGGGCAACAGCATGTTCAACACGCTCGGCCGCTTCGAAGGGCTCGACGACGAGATGGGCGCCATCGTCGTGGGTTCGCTGAGGGATTATCCGGCGTGGCAGGCCGCCGCAGCCTTGCGCGCGATGGGCCAGCAATTGCTGCATGTGGCGACCGGCGAAGGCACCAATGGCTGGATCCCGCACACCTACGGCATCATCGAGCGCTACATCCCCGCCCAGGTCGCGCCGATGCGCGCGGCGCGCCAGCAGAACTGGCGGCTCGATTTCGAATACGTGAACTGGCTGCACGTTCCCGTCGCGCTGGCCTCGATGCTGGGACTGGTGGCGCTGCTCGCGCATTCGCTCATCAATCGGCGGCTCGACGATCTTACGCTGTTGGCGGCCACCGTCGCACTCGCGCTGCTCGGCAACGCCTTCATCTGCGCCGTGATATCGGGCCCTCACGACCGCTACGGCGCGCGGATGGTGTGGGTCGCCACCTTCGTGGTGCTGATGGCGGTGGCGAGACGGTTTGGCGAGGACGTTAAAGGGCGATGAGATTGGGGTGAAGAGTCATCGCGCTTACTGCTATTTTGAGACGGTTCAACAATTCTGGAGTCGGACAAGAACCATTAGCGGACTCCAGCCTAAGTTATCTCCTCGATGTGAGGCTATATGCGCCAAATTGCATTTTCGAGAGACTTCAAACAACTGCGATTAGATCACGCTGCAATAAATCCCGGCGCTGTCACCCTCAATAATGCACCGCTAGCGAAGAACTCGCCCACATATCCGTTAGCTCTTCGAAGCGCAGAGAAAACTCTTTTTGAGCAGCTGCTGCTGTTCGATACGATTCAGATTAGCGTGACGGGCCCTAACGTAATTGCACCGCTTCTTTGTAAGCAGATGGGCCTCCGCGTGTTCGAAGAACTATTGGACCAAGATGCCATCCTGTTCGTCCAATGGGAGCCTGAACCCATGATGACGCACGATGGAAAGACGGTAAAGGCGATGTTCATGGGACGCGTGGATGACGGCGGCCCAATAGATATTGAAAAGCGAATCGACACGGGCTTTGCCTTGGAACATGCCGGCTCAGCTTCGTACCGACAACGCGTCAAAAAGAAGCTGCTGCGTCAGACGTCCATTTTGGAGGAGCGCTTCGGTTCCGAGGCTTGGCAGTCAGCATTCAAAGCGATGTCTGAAGGCGTGCTTGTTGACCGTGGCGTCTCTACTCGATCATCTCCTATCGATATCCCTCTCGCTGAAGGCACCATCTTAGCGCAAGCAGCAGAAGCCCTGCTCGCCTATCGGCACATTCTCGCGAATAACATGATTTCGACTGGCGATCAGAGCGTTTTCGACTTTCTTGCCATGGGAATGAGTAAACTTGAAACGCCCGACTTGAAACTGGAACAGTTCGGTGTGATTTCAGAATTCGAGCGATTTCCTAGCCTGCGCGCACTTTTCGATCAGGTTGATCAACCATTCAAGACCGCCGCGAGATTTCGCGCCACAAGTGTAGCGCGCAACTTTCGAGCGTGGCTTTCGAGCATCAACTTAACTGACTCAACCGACATCGTTCGCGAGTACGTCGACGCTTGCAAAGGCAAAAAGGGCTTCTTTGATACAGCTCCGCGCAAATTCTTTAAAATGGTGACCGTGGGGGCAATTGGACACTTAAGCCATTCCGCCGCAACTGCCTTAGGAGCAGACGCACTGACCGCTGGCGCTGCCGCGCTGACGGGCCTGGGAGCAACGACATTGGCGACTCTTAGAGACAAGGCACTTAAATCGGGCGCAGGGATCTTAGGCGGCTTCATAACAGATAATTTGGCATCCGAATGGACACCCAAAGCTTACTTTGACGGATTGCGGTCGATGCAGAGGAAATCCGCTTGATACTTGGCCATCGGCTCGCCGTCGAAGAGCCCGGTACCAGCCCTTAGCGGACCCCAGGCTACGATCAAGAACGCAAATTCGAGAATGCGCCGGTGCCGCCGCCCCTGCCTAGAGGGGCTGGCACCGGTGTTATCACGTTTGCGCTGGCAGATATCGTTCCTGCAGCCATTCGGAGACGACGAACCGGCGGACGACAACTCAGCCGCGACGTGAGAGGAAGTCCAGCACACCGGTCTTGTAGACCTTGTCGCCGACTGCGCGCATGTGATCGCGGTTGGGAATGTCGAGCACTTCCGAGCCCGGAATGATGGCCCCCAGCGCGCTGGCGGATCCGGCGACGTCGTCGGTGCTGCCGACCGCGATCAGCACAGGCACATCGATGCGCGCGGCTTGCTCCTTCGTCATGAGGTCGCGCGTGCCGCGCAGGCAGGCGGCGAGCGCCACACGGTCCGAGCGGGTCTGGTCGGCGAAGGCGCGGAAGGTGCGGCCGACGGGATCGGTGACGTCGTCGAGCGAGGGCGCTTCCAGCGCCTTGGCGACATTCTCACCGGGCCCGGAGCCCTCGATCAGGCCACCGATGCCGATGCCGCCGAGGATCGCCGAGCGCAGGCGCTGCGGCTCGTTCAGGCCGAGCCAGGCCGTCATCCGGCCGCCCATCGAATAGCCCATGATGTCGGCCTGCGGGATCGCGAGATGGTCCATCAGCGCGAGCACGTCGCCGGCCATGATGGGAATGGAATATTGCGCGGGATCGTAGAGCTTTGCGCTGTCGCCATGGCCGCGATTGTCCAGCGCGATGACGCGGCGGCCGTTCTTGCGCAGTTCCGAGACCCAGGTCGGATAGACCCAATTCACGTTCTTGCTGGAGGCAAAGCCGTGCACCAGGACGATCGGGTCGCCCTCGCCTTCGTCGAGATAGGCAATTTCAACGGCGCCGTTGTGAAAGCTCGGCATCATCAGTTCCGGTATTGAGGGGGAGAGATTGATCCTAGGCGGTCAGCGCCGCGTTCGCCAGAGCGGCTTCAGCGGCGATCTGCGCCCGGCGCAGCCGCCGCGCGCGCCTGCGATCGCACCAAGCCTGGGTGAGGCGCTCGGCGGTCGCCTTGATCGACGACACCAGGCCGAACAGCGTCAGCGCCGCGCCGAACAGCCAGAGCGCGAGGTCGAACGCACCGCCGACGAGCAGCAGCGCGCTGCGGCCGAGCAGCTTCATGATCGCGCGGGTCTTGCCGCCCTGCGCTTCCGCAAGCCGTGCCGCGCGCGCGACATCCTTCGGGCCTTCGGCGATGCGCAAGCTGTCCATGGCGCCGCGCGTGCCGGTCTTCTCGGCAACCCGCGTGACGTCCTTGCCAAGCCGGACCAAAGCGCCGGCCTTCTCGGCACGGAACGCGGCCTTGATCGCGGTGACGGTCTCGCCTGGGCGGAACACCGATCCCCTGGCGACCGCGTTCTGCAGCATCGGGCCATCGACGACCTCGCGCGCGGACCGGCCCGCCCACACGGCGAGCCCTTCACCGAGCCGCCCGACTTTCCGCGCATCCTTCACCAGCGTCAGGCCGGCGCGCACCGGGGCCGCGCCGCCGACCGACACGTAAGTCACGGCCGTCACCGCAAGGCCCGCAGTCGCAAGCCCGAGCACGAGGTGGTCGGTGTCCTCGCCCATCGCCAGGTGCTTGCCCTCGCGCACGACGTCCCTGACATCGCCGATCACGAAGAGATCGCCGGCCACCGTGCCGGACAGGCTCGCGACGTCGTCGGCAGTTCCGGTGACGAGGCCGGTGGCAAACCGTTTGGCAAAATGCGCGTTGGAATTCTCGGCCTTGACCGCATCGCTCACGCGGCTCAGCAGATCGTCTGAAAGCGCGATGTTGCGGTCACGCGCCAGCGCCACGAAGCTGTCGGCGAGGTCGGCATCACCCGCCGCGAGCGCGGCCTCGATATTGTCCTGCACCAGGCGGTCGCCCTGCCGCAGCAGCGCGTCGAGCTGGAGCTCGGACAGCGCGGCCGGATCGTCCTGGGCGGCGAAGATCGCGCCGGCCTCGCGGGCATGCGGCGCCACCTGCGCGAGCAGAAAGCCGCAGGCTGCAATCCCGGTCAACGCTGTGCTGATTCGCAGCCACTTCATGCAGAGAGCCCGGATGCTTGCCTGTGGTTGGTCTTTCGTCGCAATCCCGCTTGTCCACAGACATAGTATGCCAAAATTGCGACACAACGTCCCCGACGAAAGAAGGGCTTCTCTCAGGCCGCAAGATTGTGTCGAATTTGCATGAGCAAATGAGCATGGGGCTGTTGCGAACCTTTCGGTTCCGCCGGACTAGCAATCAGCGGCACCCGCCAGTATGGTCCGCGGCGCCTCAAGGATGCCGCGTCAGTTCTTGATTGTGTCTGCCGCCATTGCCACCCCAGGATGAACTACGATGTCCGACCATGTCGTCCCGCACTTCCACAACGATGCCGGTGTTCCCGTCATCGAGATCGGCTCGCAAGAGTTCATGTGCGTCGGCGCCAACCCTCCGTTCGACCATCCGCACGTCTTCCTCGACCTCGGCAACGACAACGAGATCATCTGCCCCTACTGCTCGACGCTGTACCGCTTCGCCGCCGACCTGAAGCCGGGTGAAGCCCGTCCGCCGGAATGCGTGCTGAAGGACAAGGTGGCCTGACCGCCCCCTTCGGTCAGGGGTGACGCTCTCCCGAACGATTGTCATCGCCGGTGCCGGCATCGGCGGACTGACGGCCGCGCTTGCGCTCGCGGCCCGCGGCTTCCGCATCGTGGTGCTGGAAAAGGCCGAGCGGCTCGAGGAAGTCGGCGCCGGCCTGCAACTCTCCCCCAATGCCAGCCGCGTGCTGGTCGAGCTCGGCCTCACCGAGCGGCTCAAGCTGCGCGCCGTCACGCCCGAGGCGCTCTGCGTCATGAGCGCGCGGGCCGGCGGCGAATTGCTGCGCATGCCGCTGGGCGAAGCCGCGTCCGCGCGCGCCGGTGCTCCCTATTGGGTGGTGCACCGCGCCGACCTGCAATCGGCGCTGGCCGGGGCGGTGTCCGACCATCCCGATATCGACCTGAAGCTGGGTGCGACCTTCGAGGATGTCGCGCCCCACGCCAGGGGGCTGACGGTCGTCCACCGCAGCGGCACGATCCGCCGCAGTGATCTTGCGAGCGCGCTGATCGGCGCCGACGGCATCTGGTCGACGGTGCGCCAGCATCTGTTTCCCGAGGTGCAGCCGCGCTTCTCCGGCCTGATCGCCTGGCGCGGCACGCTGGATGCCACGCAACTGCCGAAGGATTTCACGGCACGGCGGGTGCAGCTCTGGATGGGTCCGAACGCCCATCTCGTCGCCTACCCGATCGCGGGCGGACGCCAGATCAACGTGGTCGCGGTGCTGCCGGGCACCTGGAACAGGCCGGGCTGGAGCACGCCGGGCGATCCGTTCGAGGTGATGGACGCCTTCGCCGCGCCGCGCTGGCCGCCGGCGGCGCGCATGATGCTCGCCGCGGTCGACACCTGGCGCAAATGGGCACTGTTCGGCGTGCCCGATGGCTGCCCCTGGAGCAAGGGCCAGGTCGCGCTGCTCGGCGATGCCGTGCACGCGATGCTGCCATTCGCCGCCCAGGGCGCCGGCATGGCGATCGAGGATGCCGCCGTGCTGGCCCGGCATTTGAGCGCTGAAGCCGCCGAGAGCACCGCCGGCATCACCGCCGCGCTGACGCAATATGGCCGCGCGCGCCAGGCGCGGGTACGGCGGGTGCAGCGGACCGCGCGGCAGCAGGGCCGCATCTATCATCTGGGCGGACCGCTCGCGATCGCGCGCGATCTTGCGATCCGCGCGCTCGGCCCGGAGCGGATGCTGGCGCGGCAGGACTGGATCTACGGCTGGCGCCCCTGAGGCGGAGTTCGGCTCAGCGAACGGCGCGGCCGGATTGCGGCGCCGGCTTGATGTCGGGCCGCTGCGGCGCCGAGGTCACCGGTGGCGCACCCGGCGGGGTTTCCCGGCACCTGTTGCGCCGCCAGGCGTCTTCGGCGAGCTGCGCCAGCCCTCGCACCGCAACGTAGTCGTTGCGATAGGCGAGCTCGGACACAACTGCGCCCCCTGCCCCCGTCTCAGCCTTCTCCATCAGCTTCTGCAACTCCTCGGTGCGCTTCGCAAGCGTCCTGCGCTCGGTCTCGAGTTGCTTGCAGTCGTACAATTCGTACCTCGCCGGATCGGCGAAGGCAGGAGCGATCGTCTCGCTGACGCTGGCGCAAGCGGACAGCGCGACACCGGCCGCGAGGAGCGCGGCAGCCGCGCAACAAGAGCGCAGGCGGAAGGAAAACGAAGCAGGCATGCCGGAAAGATAGTCCTCTTGAATTGAGAATGCCTAAAGCAGGGCCAGATGTCCGGATTGAGGCTTTGCCTTGCGCGGCCGCCTCGCTTAAGGAAGAACCATCCATCCGGCCCGCGACGCGTGCCAATTCCAGACGGCCGGAGGTGGACTTAAGTGTTTGATCTGGTTGGATCAAGCGGGCATGGCGGAATTGGTAGACGCAAGGGACTTAAAATCCCTCGGTGCGCAAGCGCTGTGCCGGTTCGACCCCGGCTGCCCGCACCAACAGAGCTGACGGCGTAGGCCGAGGCGCGAGCCGGACGCCGACCATCGCCAGCCGCACACGCAATCGTTCATTCACCGGACCGCCGCCCTCCTCGTCCGGAACCTGAGTTGCGCGCTCTGCATTTACGCATCCTTAGATTGTTGCCTCCTAAAGCGAGGTCTGCCGCCGATCGATGCTGGCCCGGAATCATGCAGGGCCTGGGGCGGCGGGCTGCGATGGTGAGAGCTCCGATGGACGCGCGCGAGAATTGGTCCGGGTCCGGGATTGGCGGAGCGCCCGCGGCAATCGGACGTCTCCCTGATGGGGTCGAAGCCTACGTCTTCCTGATCGCCTTCCTCGGCGTGTTCTATCTGTCGAACGGGCCGCTCATGCTCGGCCATTATGACCTCGGCTGGCATCTTGCCGCCGGCGACCTGATCCGCGAGCGAGGCGAAGTCCCGCTCCAGGATCCCTGGGCGTTCACCCTCGGCGACAAGCGCTGGTATAATCTGTCGTGGCTCTGGGACGTGATCGCCAGCGTGCTGTATCAGCACACGGGCTTTGCCGGCATCGTGCTGATGGTCGTCGCCGCCGGCGCGGTCATTGCCGGATATCTCGCCTTCTGCGGCTTGCGCAGCGGCGCATCGGCGCCCGCGGTTTGCATCGCGGTCTTCGCCGCCTGCCTGCTCTATCCCTGCTACGAAGCGTCGCCGAACATGTATCTGGCGGCATCGCCGAACATCGCGACCATGCTGTTCGCAGTCGTCTTCTACGGGGAATGCCTGCACCGGCGTGGATGGTTCCTGTTGCCGCCGCTGATGGTGCTCTGGGTCAATCTGCACGGCGGCTTCGTGCTGGCCTTTCCCATCATCGGTGTCTTTTGCGCCGGCGCCCTGTTGCGGCGGGACTGGGCCAACTTCCGGCATTACGTCTTCGCGGGCGTCGGATGTATCCTCGCGATCTTCGTCAATCCGTTGGGATGGCATGTCTATGACGGCGTGACGGCGACGCTCGGTCATTTCGTCCAGGCCGATATCGGCGAATGGCGCCCCTATCTGCACAACATGGTGATGCCGGGAAGCCTTCCGGGCATCGTCTATGCGTTGGCGTTCGTCGTGCTGGAGCTGTGGTACCGCAACACGACGCGCATCCCCATCGAGGCGCGCGCGCTTGCGTGGCTATTCCTCGCGCTCGGTCTCTATCAGTTCAGGTACATCGCGTTCTTCTTCATCTTCTCGAGCGTCCCGATGGCGCTTCACATCGACCGTCTCTTGCCCGCACGCCTTTCGAGCTTCAAGATCCAGCGCGCGATGCTGGCCGCAGGCGTGGTCGGCGTGCTGCTTCTGCCGTTGACCCTCATGCATGTGAGACCGGCCCTGGCATTGCCCGACATGCTCTCGGACGAGGATGCCAATTATCTCACGGCGCATTGCTCGCATGCACGTGTCCTGAACCACTGGAACGTCGGCGGGCTGCTGATCTTCCGGACGCGGGGATCAGCGCCCGTGTTCGTGGACGGCCGCGCGGCAACCGCCTATCCGGATGATCTGCTGCAGGACTATCGCAAGCTGGTGCGGTGGGACATCGACGCGGCGACGTGGGACAGGACGATCAGCAAATACAACATCGACGCCGTGCTCTGGCTCCGAGGACACGAAGAGCTGAGGCGGTTCCTCGTTGGCGAGCGGGGTTGGAAAGAGGACTACACCGGCGCCTATGTGAGCCTCTACACCAGGCAGCAGGCCTCCTCGCGCGAGGAGTTCAAAGAGCCCGTGTCCCGGTAGGGTCACGCGCCGTGCCGTTCACGCACGCGTCCCGGCGGACGGAGCGGCATTCATGCGTCCGCCGCCTGCTGATCGAGGCGTTTCGGCTCCGCCCGAAAATCGAGCAGCAGGATCCAGAAGCATGCCGTCGCGACAAACAGCAGCAGATAACTGCCCTCAAGCGAATGTCCCACAAGGGAGTTCACCGAGGGAACGAGCAGGCCGACGGTGAGAACGGCAGCGAGTGCCGCGGCCGGGAGATCGGCGAGCAGGATCGCGGCATAGAGCGCGAGCTCGAAGAAGGCATATTCCTTGAGGCGCGGCGAGCAGAGATAGAGCGCAAACATGGCGAGCACCGTGATGCGCATGGCCGCGCGGGGATGATCGATCAGCCAGCGATCCAGTCGCGCAAGAAGCGTCTCTCCTTCCCGCAACGGCCGGCTTGCGACCGCGCGGAAGACGGACAGGGCGAACGGCACCAGCACGAGCGCGAGTGCCCCGAATGCGTAGATCGCGAAGATGGCCGGCTTGCTGCCACCGAGGCCGGCATCGGTCATGAGGTCCCGCACCAGCAGCAGCAGCGACGGATTGAGCTCGAAGAGATCGACGATGTGCTGGTCGGGAATCTTGCCGGCCATCGCAAGCTGCCAGCTGGCGAACAGATCGGGGTATCCCAGCCACGATATCAGGATCGGCAATGCGAAGCTGAACGCCGCCACCGCAATCAACACCAGCTTGCGGCCGCGCGGCAGCGGCAGGAAATACAGCGCAGCCAGCACGGGGAAGAACACCAGCTTGAACGACATCACGAGGCCGAGCAACGCAGCGCCGGCCAGATGCAGCGGAGAGCCGCGGTGCTCCGGCGTTCGGGAGGGAGGCAGAGAAAGCAGGAACCTCAGCGCGATCGCGGTCAGGACGCCGCTCAAAATCGCGAAATTGCCATGCGCCTGCACCCATTCGAAACCGACGAACGCGCCGAGCGCGCAGAGCACCCTGAGTCCGACGTCGCGCGCGCTCGGGCGTGCGCGGCCGAGACCGGGCAAAAGGAGCCCGCAGAGCACGGCGAGAGCGAAAAAGACACCTCTATAGTGACCGACCAGAACGCCGCCCGCACACAGGGGACGGAAAACATCCAGCGTCACCGGCAGATAGGGATAGGAAAGCCGCGTGCCCTTCAGGTTCTTGACGACGTAGGGATCAAGTCCGGCGACATGCGCATCGACCGCCGCGCAATTGACGCGGACGTCCCAGCCATATTTCACATCGAGCACGGCATCGTTGGCGAGATTGCCGAACACCAGCAGCGCGGTCACTGCGATCAGGCCGGCGAGCCAGATGTTCCGCCGCGGCGTCATGTCGGCCGCAGGCTCCAGCCATCGTGCTGCACCGGTGAGATCGGACACAATCGGATACCTTGTCTGGCCTGATATCGGCCGGCGCCAAAGCGGCGCCAGGCCCGGCCAGAATGGACAGGATGGGTTGCGGATTCATCTCCCTGAGGCCTTGCCGTCGCGCTTATGGTGAATAGCTGGTTGCCGGCGCGCCGCCTGGATGGCTGCGGAACCGGCCGCCGTCGTCGCAGCCGTCAACACAGCCCGGCGGCGTCTATCGCTGAGCGCGGGCGGCGAGCCATGTATCGAGCGCCTCGCGCGTGTCCTGTGTCGCCGCCATGCGCGCGAACTGCTCGCTCTCGATCGCGAGACCTTCCGAAATCGAGACGTTGAGCCCCCGCGTGGCGGCGGTGATGATTCGGGCCACCGCCAGGTGCGAATGCCGCGTGATGCGATCCGCCAGCGCGAAGGCTGCGTCCAGCAGTTGCTCATGAGGAACGATGCGGTTGACCAGTCCCATCTCCAGGGCTCGCTGTGGTGAAAAGGGATCTCCGGTCAGCAGGTGCTCCAGCGCCCGCTTGCGGCCCGCGAGCCGCGGCAGGCGCTGCGTGCCGCCGAAGGTCGGCGTGATGCCGATGGCAATCTCGGGCTTGGCAAAAGTCGCCCGCTCGCTCGCAACGGCCAGATGCACCGCTTCCGTGATCTCGCAACCGCCGCCGAAGGCAATGCCGTTGACGGCGGCGATGATCGGCTTCGGAAACGCTTCCAGGCGCGCCGTCATGCCCTGCCCGCGCCGCACGAATTGCTTCACCGCGACATCCGGCCCGCACCTCACGCTGTCCGAGAATTCGGCGATGTCGGCACCGGCCGAGAAGGCGCGATCGCCCGCGCCCGTCAGCACTACCGCCCGGATATTTGCGTCGTCCTCGATCCGGTCGAGCACCGCCATCAGGCGGTCGATGAGGGCGTAGCTCAGCGCATTGAGCTTGTTCGGGCGGTTGAACGTCAGCAGCGCGACGGCACCGCGCGTCTCAGAGAGTACCAGGTCGGACAAGTCGCAGCTCCTTCCAGCTCGGACAGGAAAGGGAGTCAGCCACAGCGGCCGCATTGTGTATACTCACTAGGCGGTATACCTTGCGCGGATGTCAGGGAAAGGCGACACCACCCGCGAGCAGATCGTCGTTGCGGCGACACGCCTGTTCTATGGCGAAGGCATCCGTGCGGCGAGCATGGACGCCATCGCCGAGAAGGCGGGCGTCACCAAGAAGACGCTGTACTATCACTTCACCAGCAAGGACGAGCTCGTCGCCGCAACCATCGCGGCCAGGGACCAGCCGACGCTGGAGCTCTATATGCGCTGGTTCGCGGAGACCGACGGTGGTGTGGCCGACAAGGTCCGCGGTCTCTTCACAAAACTCGGACGCTCCGTGGATACGCCGCGATGGCGCGGCTGCGGCTTCCTGCGCACGATCGCCGAACTCGCAAACACGCCGGCGCATCCGGCGGTCAAGGCAGGCGCGGCGCACAAGAAGCGTTTTGAGGCGTGGCTCGCAACGGAGCTGCGCGACCACGGCGTTGCCGGTGCCACGGCGCTCGCACGCCAGCTCGTGATCCTGCTCGACGGCGCCACCACCGTGATGCTGATCCACCGCGATCTCGCCTATGTCGAGACCGCAGGGCAATTGGCGCTCGGCCTGGTCGAAACAGCTCAAAAGACCCGTCGCGCTTAAGCCGTGCTTAACCCCGACACATCGCAGGCCGAGGCCGCAACCTCGCCAACTCGTGTCCGCGACCGCCCCGCCTGACAGCCATCCCGAAAAATGGGTTGTGCAACGCAGCATAGACGATAGAAAAGCCCCTGAATTTCAGAGGTGAGCTGCTTGTCCGACGTCAATGCCGACGAATGGGTGTCCTCGGGACACCGTCCTATGGGTTTTCCGGAATTCGTCGTCGTGATCGCGTCCATCATGGCGCTGAATCCGCTCGCGATGGACATGATGCTGCCGGCGCTGCCCAATATCGGGGCAGCCTTCAAAATTCCGAACGCCAACCATCTCCAGCTCGTGCTGTCGATCTTCCTGATCGGCTTCGGCGCCGGCCAGTTCATCATGGGACCGCTGTCCGACCGGTTTGGACGACGCCCGGTGCTGCTCGGCGGCATGACGGTCTATGCAGTGGCCAGCTTGCTGGCGATCGCCGCGCCCTCGTTCGAAACATTATTGCTGGCGCGCGCACTGCAGGGGTTTGGCACCGCTGCGACGCGCGTGATCGCGACCTCGATCGTGCGCGATTGCTATGTCGGCCGCAGGATGGCGAGCGTGATGTCGCTTGCGATGATGGTGTTCATCGCGGTGCCGGTGGTCGCGCCGTCGTTCGGACAGGCGGTGCTGCTGGTGTCGCAATGGCGGGGCATCTTCATCGTGCTGGCGCTCTACGGGCTGCTTGCCCTCGCCTGGAGCGTGCTGCGGTTGCCGGAGACCCTGCCGGATTCCGAGCGCAGGTCGCTCGCACCTGCCGATGTGCTCGCCGCCTTCCGGCAGACCCTGACCAACCGCCAGACCATCGGCTACGCGATGGCCGCGGGCAGCGTCATGGGCGCGCTGTTCGCCTACGTGTTCTCGGCGCAGCAGGTCTTCACCGAGATCTACCACCTCGGCCATTATTTCCCGCTCGCCTTCGCCGCGATCGCGACCGGCGTCGCCATTGCGGGCTTCCTCAACGCGCGACTGGTCGGACGGCTCGGCATGCGCGTGATCTCACACGGCGCACTGACGCTCTATGCGGTGGTGGCTTCCGTCCTGCTCATCACGGAAAGCCTGAATGTGCTGCCGCTCGCGCTGTTCATGGCGCTGTCCGCGCTGATGATGTTCTCGTTCGGCATGATGGTTGCAAACTTCACCGCGCTCGCAATGGAGCCGCAGGGCCACATCGCCGGCACGGCCTCCTCGCTCTACGGCTCCATCACCACCCTGATCGGAATTGCGATCGGCATGGCCATCGGGCAAAGCTTCGACGGCACGCTGATGCCGTTCGCGGTCGGCTTCTTCCTGTCGACCGTCGCGGCACTGGCGATCGTGCTGGTGGTGGAAAAGGGACGGATGTTCAAGCCGCATCACCGCCCCATCGGCTGAGGAACTTGGCCTGAGGAACTTGCCGGCGGCCTCGATGTTGTCCTGCAGCAATTCGAAAGGCCGCCGCTATGGAACCGGAACTCCGCAAAGACCGCCACGCCTCCGATGCGACGGAAACGAAGCGTCCCGAGCCGCAGCCGAAGCATGCCGCGTTCACGGCGCCGTTCGCAAGCGAAGGCCTGGAAGGTATTCGCGACAGCCATTGCTGAGCGCGAAGCCTAGTCGGCGGCTCGCCTGCTGGCACTGAAATCTTCGGCAGGGCCCGCGGGCATCGTGCTTCTTGCGCGCGGCGGCACCATCATCACGACCACATCCCGCGTGAGACCAGGCTGCCCCCACAGCCTCGCCTGCACGGTGAACTCGCGCCGGACGAAATGTTCGGCGCGCCCGGAGACCCATTCCATCCAGCGATTGCAATAGTCCTGGCCGCGGAAGCACAGCGCAGCCCAGCCGCGGTCCAGCGTCGTCTTGCGCGGCAGGCCCCAAGTGTCTTGTAGGGTGTCCTGGAATTCGTCGGCCCGCGCGTAACGCGGATGATCCGGACTGTAGAACGCCGTGGCGAAAGCGAGCGAATCGTCGCCGCTGACGGCGCTCAGCGGCTCGCCGGTGAGTTCGTGCCACTCGCGGGTCAGTCCGCTCGCCGCCTGGGCGTAGAGATTCCGCCCCTCCTCATAACCGTGCGTGTTGCGATAGACGGCGTGGATCGGTGCCGCCACCAGGACGGCGGCCAGCGCCACGCCGGCCGTGATCACCGTGACGTTGACGGTATAGAAGCGCTCGATCGGATAGCGCGTGCCGCAGACGATCAAGACGACGAACAGAAACAGCCCCTGCAACGCCCACAGCGACGGCAGATCCGTGCCCATCCCCAGCGACGTCACGACCGGCAGCACGATCGTGCCGATCGCGACGTAGAAAAGGAGCCGCAGGCCCGGGCTCATGGCGGCGAAGTCGGCCGGAAACTGCTTCAGGCGCGTACCTGCGATGAGCACCCACAGCACGGCTGACACGCTCATCGCCGCCGCCAGCCCCAGCAGGAAATTCTTCACATCGCCGAGCGAGCTCGCGGCATCGCCGTTGGCGTGGTTCATCGCATAGGTGAAGGTCGAAGCCCCCGTCGTCGCGAGCCAATAGATGTGCGGCGACAGCACCGCAAACCCGGCGACGACCGAAATCCAGGGCGAAGCCGAGGTGAAATAGGCGCGCCGCGCCGGATGCGCCAGTGCGGCAAACGCGAAGCTGGCGACGAGGAAGATCGAATAATACTTGCCGACCATCGCCAGCGCCGTCGTGCATCCCGCCGCGACCGCCCACGACGCCTTGCGGGTTTCGAACGCGCGCAAAAAGCACCAGGTCGCCAGCGGCCAGATCGCGAGCAGCACCGCATTGGCATTGAAGCGCTGCGCATGGAATTGATAGGCGGGCGTCAGCATCAACAGCAACAGCACCAGGATGCGCTTGTGCCCGGTCACGAATTGCCGCGCGACCAGGTCGACGCAGAACAGCGCCAGCCCGGCATTGACCATCGCCATCAATTGCAGCGACCAGTCGCTCAGCGGAAAGACCAAGGTCCAGCTTGCGGCGATCCACCCCATCAGCGGCGGATGCTTGTGATAGCCCCACGCGAAATTCCGCCCCAGCGTCCAGGCCTCGAGCGTATCGGGGTGCAGGCCGCCGCCAGCATAGGCGATGGCCAGATACAGCGTCCAGATCGCGACGAAGCAGACCAGAAGCAGCGGCACGGCCCAGCCCGCCTCGACGCCGTCGAGCCAGTGCAGGAAAGGTCGTCGCCATCGCGACGGCGCGCGGTCGGACCTTTCGGCCATCGCCTGAAGTGCAAAATCGATCGGCACGGGAATCAAGTCGGAGGAAGGAAAGTGATGAGTGAAGCCAATCATCTAGTTCAAAACAGAAACAAATAGCAACAATTTGAAGCTGGAAGAGCTCGAAGCTCCACACTCCTAAGCTGAGCCGAAACTGACGAATGAAAACGGCGCCGCTGATGGCAGCGGCGCCGTTCGTTGTCACGAACGGCGCGAGACGCACCGTTCGCATACTCGATCCTGTCCTACTCGGACTTGTCCATATTCCAGAACACCGGGGTTGCCGGGCCGTCGATCACACCCGAGATCGATTTCCGCCATGCGCTCGGGATCTGGAACTGACCGAGCGGTATGTAGAGCACCTGATCGTAGGCTTCCTTCTGGATCTCGGCTGCGATCTTCTTCTGATCGTCGAGCGAAGCCGCGTGCACGAAAGCGTCCTTGAGCTGTTCGACCTTGGCATCCTCCGCCCAGCCGAACCAGCCGCCCGTCTTGCCCTGCCCGCCGACGGCAACGTTTGAGATCGGGTTGGACGCGTCGGCGCTGACCCAGTTGGTGATGAACATGTTCCAGCCGCCCTCCTTCGGGGGCTTCATGCTGGCGCGCCGACTCACCACCGTCTGCCAGTCGGTCGCCTGAAAATCGACCTTGAAGCCGGCGTCGCGCAGTTGCTGGGCCACAATGATCGGCTGCGCCTTCAGCGTCAGCACATCGCCCGGCGCCATCAGCACGACGGGTGTCCCGTCGTAGCCGGATTCGGCGAGCGCTTTCCTGGCCGCGGCCATGTCGCCGCCCTTCGCGAGGGTCTCGCCGCCAACGTCCGTCGCGAACGGCGTGTCGCAGATGAAGGCCGCAGCGCATGTCTTGTAGAACTTGGGATTGCCGATCAGCGCGTCCAGCACGTCCTTCTGTTTCATCGCGAGGAATGCCGCGCGGCGGACCTTGACGTTGTCGAATGGCGGATGAAGGAAGTTCATCCGCGCGCCCGTCTGGAAGCCGAACTTGTTCAGGATGTCGACCTTGAGCCCCTTGTCGGCTTCGATGGTGGGCAACATGTCGAGGGCGAGATTCTCCATGAAATCGACGTCGCCCGACTGCAGCGCGTTCAACGCCGTCTGCGAGTCAGGCATGGTGATCCATTCGACGCGGTCGACCTTGACCACCTTGCCACCGGCGGTCCAGCTCGCCGGCTCCTTGCGCGGCACGTAGTCGGTGTTCTTGACGTAGATCGACTTCACACCGGGCTGGAATTCGCCCTGCACGAACTTGAACGGGCCGGAGCCGATCTGCTCGGGGATCTGCTTGTCAACCGGCGTCTCGGCAAGACGCTTCGGCATCATGAAGGCGACCCGCGACGACGGCTTGCCGATCGAGTCCAGCACGAGCGCGTAGGGCTCCTTCAGCTTCAGCGTGATGGTCTTGGGATCGGTCGCCTCGATGCCGGCCGTGAAGGTCATCATCTGCTGGCCCATGCCGTCGACGGCGGCCCAGCGCTTCAGCGAAGCAACGCAATCTTCCGCGGTGACGGGCGTACCGTCATGCCATTTCAGGCCGTCGCGCAGCGTAAAGGTGTAGGTGAGCTTGTCGTCGGAGATCTTCCAGTCCGCCATCTGCGGCTGGATCTTGAAGTTCGAATCCGTCGCGATCAGCGTGTCGTAGACCATGTAACCATGATCACGGGAGATATAGGCGCTGGTAAAGATCGGATCGAGGACGCGCAGATCCGAATGCATCACGGCGGTAATGGTCTTGCCCGCGGCAAGAACTGGCGAGCCCAGTGCCGAAAGCGCCACGACCGATAGCGCAAGTGTAGAGGCGAAAGACCGACGTCCCCGGCACGTGAATTGGAACACTGAGGCTCTCCTGAGAAGTTCTGTTGGGAAATTCTTTGAAGAGCGGCGCCGCTGATGACAGCGGCGCCGCGTAACGCTCGACCCGGAATGCGCGCTCTCGCCTTACTCGCTCTTGTCCATGTTCCAGAACACCGGGGTTGCCGGACCGTCCAGCACGCCGGTCAGCGACTTCCGCCACGCGCTCGGCGCCAGATACTGGCCGAGCGGAACGTAGATCACCTGGTCGTAGGCTTCCTTCTGGATCTCGGTCGCGATCTTCTTCTGATCGTCGAGCGAGGCGGCGCGGACGAAGTCGTCCTTGAGCTTCTCGATCTTGGCGTTCTCCGCCCAGCCGAACCAGCCGCCCTTCTTGCCCTGGCCGCCGATCGAGAGGTTCGAGACCGGGTTTGAGACGTCGGCGCTGACCCAGTTGGTGAAGAACATGTTCCAGCCGCCCTCCTTCGGGGGCTTCTGGCTGGCTCTGCGGCTCACCACCGTCTGCCAGTCGGTCGCCTGAGCGTCGACCTTGAAGCCGGCCTCGCGGAGCAGCTGCACCGCGACCGTCGGCTGCGCCTTCAGCGTCACGACATCGCCGGGCACCATGACCACGACGGGCGTGCCGTCATAGCCGGACTCGGCGAGCAGCTTCTTGGCCTCCGCCATGCCGTTGCCCTTGACCAGCGATTCGGAGCCGACGTCGCTCGCGAAAGGCGTGTCGCAGATGAAGAAGGCGCCGCAGATCTTGTAATATTTGGGATTGCCGACGAGCGCGTCGAGCACGTCCTTCTGGTTCATCGCCAGAAGTGCCGCACGACGGATCTTCACATTGTCGAAGGGCGGATAGAGGAAGTTCATGCGCCCGAGGGTCTGATAGCCGAACTTGTTCAGCACCTCGACCTTGAGGTCGGCGTTGCCTTCAAGCACCGGCAGCAGGTCCCACGGCGGCACTTCCATGAAGTCGATGTCGCCCGATTGCAGCGCGTTCACCGCGGTCTGCGCATCCGGCATGGTGATCCACTCGACGCGGTCGACCTTCACGACCTTGGCGCCGGCGGTCCAGCTCGCCGGCTCCTTGCGCGGCACGTAGTCGGTGTTCTTGACGTAGACCGCCTTCACGCCGGGCTGGAATTCGCCCTGCACGAACTTGAACGGGCCGGAGCCGATCTGCTCGGGGATCTGCTTGTCGGCCGGCGTCTCGGCCAGACGCTTCGGCATCATGAAGGGCACGCGGGAAGACGGCTTGCCGATCGAGTCCAGCACGAGGCCGTAGGGCTCCTTCAGCTTCAGCGTGATGGTCTTGGGATCGGTCGCCTCGATGCTGGCCGTGAAGGTCATCATCTGCTGGCCCATGCCGTCGACGGAGGCCCAGCGCTTGAGCGAGGCGACGCAGTCTTCCGCCGTCACCGGCGTGCCGTCATGCCACTTCAGGCCGTCCCGCAGCGTGAAGGTGTAGGTGAGCTTGTCGTCGGAGATCTTCCAGTCCGCCATCTGCGGCTGGATCTTGAAATTCGAATCCGTCGTGATCAGCGTGTCGTAGACCATGTAGCCATGGTCACGCGTGATGTAGGCGGTGGTGAAGATCGGATCGATGACGCGCAGATCCGAATGCATCACCGCGGTGATGGTCTTGCCGGCGGCAAATACCGGCGAGGCCATTGTGGTCGAAAGCGCAACGACCGACAGCGCAAGTGTGGAGGCGAACGCGCGCCGCCCCCGGCGCATTAAGCTCAGCATAAAAGTTTCTCCTGACGTGAAACTGTTCAAAGGCAGGTTATTGGTTGAGCATTCGGTTCGTTCCTTAGGCGAACTAACCTCATGCAATGCCTTTATCTTTTCGAGACTTGCAGACAGTGTTGTGCGCGTCAATCCGCTTTAGCTGCAAGCCCAAGCGGCGCGGGCACGGGCTCCACAAAGATCGGTTTGGCTCTACAACACTCCCCGCTCGTCCTGCCCAGCGCAATGCAATGCGCGTTCCATCTTTCGAAGCTTGAGAGACATTAAGATGAATCCAGCCAATCTTCCCTTCGATTCCGAAGCCATGCTCGAAGGCCTGCGCACCTGGGTCGACTGCGAGAGCCCGACCTGGGACGCCGGTGCCGTTAACCGCATGCTCGATATCGCAGCGCGGGATATGGCAATCATGGGTGCGACGATCGAACGCATCGCCGGCCGCCAGGGCTTTGGCGGCGTCATCCGCGCACGCTTCCCGCATCCGAAGCAAGGTGAGCCAGGCATCCTGATCGCCGGCCACATGGACACCGTCCACCCGGTCGGCACCATCGAGAAGCTGAAATGGCGGCGCGAGGGCAACAAGTGCTACGGCCCCGGCATCTACGACATGAAGGGCGGCAACTATCTCTCGCTGGAAGCGATCCGTCAGCTGGCGCGCGCCTCCTTCACGACGCCGCTGCCGATCACCGTGCTGTTCACGCCTGACGAGGAAGTCGGCACGCCCTCGACCCGCGACATCATCGAGGCCGAGGCTGCGCGCAACAAATATGTGCTGGTGCCCGAGCCAGGCCGCGCCGACAACGGCGTCACCACCGGACGTTACGCCATCGCGCGCTTCAACCTGGAAGCGACGGGCCGACCGAGCCATGCCGGCGCGACGTTGTCGTCGGGACGCTCGGCGATCCGCGAGATGGCGCGGCAGATTCTTGCGATCGACGCGATGACGACCGAAGACTGCACCTTCTCGGTCGGCGTCGTGCATGGCGGACAATGGGTGAACTGCGTTGCCACCACCGCAACAGGCGAAGCGCTGTCGATGGCCAAACGCCAGGCCGATCTCGACCGCGGCGTCGAGCGCATGCTGGCCCTGTCTGGCACGGCCAACGACGTCTCCTTCAAGGTGACGCGCGGCGTCACCCGGCCCGTGTGGGAGCCGGATGCGGGCACGATGGCGCTGTATGAAAAGGCACGCGGCATCGCCAAATCGCTCGGCGCCGAGCTGCCGCATGCGAGCTCCGGCGGCGGCTCCGACGGCAATTTCACCGGTGCGATGGGCATCCCGACGCTCGACGGCCTCGGCGTGCGCGGCGGCAATGGCCACACGCTCGAGGAGTTCATCGAGGTCGACAGCCTGGTCGAGCGCGGCCGGTTGATGGCGGGATTGCTGGCGACGCTGGAGTAAATTGAATCAACTTTGCACTGCACAATACGTTGGCAATCACGGTTGAAATTTAGCCTTGTCTAAAAATGAGGCGCATCGTACTGCTCGATGGTCCACGCGACGATGCGGGAGAGATCGCAACGAAGGCATCCAGCCTTCCTTGCGGCGCCGACGGAGCAACCGCCCCGGAAACTCTCAGGCAAAAGGACTGTATCGTCAGGACGATCTGGAGAGAGACGGCACGATTTGAAATGTCGTGACGTCCACCGAAGGGAATAGTCCGGAGCTGACCTTACGGGGTCTGCGCCGGGTCAAGCTCTCAGGTAACCGTGACAGATGGGGCGCCGCCAACGGCTTCACGGCCGGCGGTTAGCCGACTCTAACTCACGGGAGCCCCGAACCTGCCATGACCCATATCGCCATCATCGGCGCCGGCATCACCGGCGTAACGACCGCCTATGCCCTGCTCGAACGCGGCTACAAGGTGACGGTGCTCGACAAGCACCGCTACGCCGCGATGGAGACCTCCTTCGCCAATGGCGGACAGCTCTCCGCCAGCAATGCCGAGGTCTGGAATAGCACCGCGACGATCCTCAAAGGCCTGCGCTGGATGTTCCGGCGCGATGCGCCATTGCTGATGAACCCGCGGCCGAACTGGCACAAATATTCGTGGATGAGCGAGTTCGTCGCCAACATCGGCAACTACCGCGCCAACACGATTCAGACCACGCGCCTTGCGATCGAAGCCCGCAAGCATCTGTTCGAGATCGCGACGCGCGAAGGCATCGACTTCGATCTCGAACGCCGCGGCATCCTCCACATCTATCACGACAAGAAAGGCTTTGAATCCGGCCTGCGCGTCAACGCGCTGCTGCAGGAAGGCGGCCTCGATCGGCGTCCGGTGACTTCGGAGGAAATCCGCGCCATCGAGCCGACGCTGCGCAAGGACTATTACGGCGGCTTCTACACGCCGTCGGATGCGACCGGCGATATCCACAAGTTTACCCGCGGGCTGGCTGAGGCCTGCAAGCGACGCGGCGCCACCTTCATCCAGGAGGCCAACATCGATTCGATCGCCCGCGCCGGCGCCGGCTTCGTCATCGGCTGGGCCGATCTGTCCGCAAGCGATGCGGCCGCATCCGCGCGCGGCATGCTGAAGGTGGACGGCGTCGTGGTCTGCGCCGGTGTGGCGAGCCGTCACTTCGCCACCCTGCTCGACGAGCGCGTCAACGTCTATCCGGTGAAGGGCTACTCGATCACGGTGCAGCTCGACACCGCCGCGAGCCGCAACGCGACGCCGACCGTCAGCCTGCTCGACGAAGCCGCCAAGATCGTCACCAGCCGGCTCGGTGCCGATCGTTTCCGCGTCGCCGGCACCGCCGAATTCAACGACTTCAACCGCGACATTCGCGCGGACCGCGTGCAGCCGCTGGTCGACTGGGTGCGCAGCAATTTCCCCGACGTCGAGACGTCGCGTGTCATTCCGTGGGCCGGACTACGGCCGATGATGCCGAACATGATGCCGGTGGTGCGCGCAGGCCGGATACCGGGCGTGTTCTTCAACACCGGCCACGGCCATCTCGGCTGGACCCTGTCGGCCGCGACCGCGCAGATGATTGCCGGGACCATCGACGGCCGGCGCGGGCTCAACGCTCCGCCGACCGTCCCCTCACTCAAGGTTGAGACCGAGCTGCGTCATGCATCCTGAGTGGTTCCGATCGGACGCAGGGCGGCCCCTTGATACCGCCCTACCCTTGGCACACAATTTGCCCCGCAAGGTCGGCATCTCCGGCCGGCTTTCCAAGCCCGAATGACAGGCGCGCATGATAGACACGACAGACTCCACGGGCGCCCCAGGGCGCCACACGTTCCGCAGCCGGAGATAGGTGCATGCTAGGTTATCTCATTCGTCGCGTTCTGGCGGCGGTCCCCGTGATGGGCGTCGTCGCGCTGTTCGTGTTTCTGCTGCTGCGGCTGACCCCGGGCGACCCCGCCGCAATTCTTGCCGGCGACAACGCGACACCTGAACGGCTGGAGCGCATCCGCGACTCCCTCGGCCTCAACGAGCCGTTGATCGTGCAGTTCATCACCTGGGTGAACAAGCTGCTGCACGGCGACCTCGGAACGTCGCTGATCTCCAATTTGCCGGTCATCAAGATGATCAGCCAGCGCGTCGAGCCGTCGATCTCGATCGCGCTCTCGACCATCATCCTCGCGGTCATTGTCGCCGTCCCCCTGGGCGTGATCGCGGCATGGAAGCATGGCACCTGGATCGACCGCTTCGTGATGGGTCTCTCCGTGCTGGGCTTCTCGGTGCCGGTGTTCGTGGTCGGCTATATCCTGATCGAGGTCTTCGCGATCGACCTGCGCTGGGTGCCGGTACAGGGCTTCCGCAGCATCTTCAACGGCTTCGGACCGTTCTTCGAGCGCATCATCCTGCCGACCTGCGCGCTCTCCTTCATCTACGTCGCGCTGATCGCGCGCATGACGCGGGCGGCGATGCTCGACGTGCTCGGCGAGGATTACGTCCGAACGGCGCGCGCGAAAGGCATCAACGAGGTCGCGGTGATGATGCGGCATGCGCTGCGCAATGCCGCCGTGCCCGTGATCACCGTGATCGGCACCGGCTTTGCACTGCTGATCTCCGGCGTCGTCGTCACCGAGAGCGTGTTCAACATCCCCGGCATCGGCCGCCTCACCGTGGACGCGGTGCTGGCGCGCGACTATCCGGTGATCCAGGCGATGATCCTGCTGACCTCGCTGATCTACGTCGTCGTCAATCTCCTGATCGACGTCGCCTACACGCTGCTCGATCCCCGGATCCGGTACTAGGGCCAAGGATAACAACAACAATGTCGGTCGATAGCCTTCCTCAATCGTCCATTCCGATCACGACGCCGCTGCGGCCGCGTTTCGGATTCCTCACCTCGACGCCGATCATCGCGGCGGCCACGGTCTGCCTCGCGCTGATCGTGCTGGTCTCGATCCTGGCGCCGCTGATCGCGCCGCATGATCCGATCCAGTTGGCCCCCTCGCAGCGGCTGAAGCCGGCCTCGGCGCAGTTCCTGCTCGGCACCGACGCCTATGGCCGCGACCTGCTGTCACGCGTGATTTATGGCGGGCGCATCTCGCTTCTGATCGGTATCGGCTCGGCGATCCTTTCGATCGTCATCGGCCTTGCGATCGGCCTCGTCTCCGGCTTCTTCAAGCTGGTCGATTCCGTGCTGATGCGCGTCATGGACGGCCTGATGGCGATGCCGAGCATCCTGCTCGCGATCGCCGTGGTGTCGCTGTCGGGCGCCAGCATCTGGACCGTGCTGGTGGCGATCACCATCCCCGAAGTTCCGCGCGTCGCGCGCCTGGTGCGCTCGGTCGTGCTATCCGCCCGCGAGGAGCCTTACGTGGAAGCCGCAATCTCGGTCGGCTCGTCGCTCCCCAAGATCATGTGGCGACATCTGATGCCAAACACGATCGCGCCGCTGATCGTCCAGGGCAGCTATGTCTGCGCCTCCGCGATCCTGACCGAGGCCATCCTGTCCTTCCTCGGCGCCGGCATCTCGCCGGAGACGCCGACCTGGGGCAACATCATGGCCGAAGGCCGCCAGTATTTTCAGCTCAAGCCGACGTTGATCTTCTGGCCGGGCCTGCTGCTCTCGATCGCCATCCTCAGCATCAACCTGATCGGCGACGCCGCCCGCGACGCACTCGATCCGCGCATGAAGCAGCGGGAGGGGAAGTGATGACGGATCAAGTGATGACCGGCCCCATCCTCGACATCAACAATCTCGTCGTCTCCATCGGCAAGAAGCCGAAGGGCGCCAACATCATCGACGGCATCTCGATCCAGGTGCACAAGGGCGAGACGCTGTGCCTCGTCGGCGAGAGCGGCTCGGGCAAGTCGGTGACCTCGCTGACCACGATGGGCCTGCTGCCGAAGGGCACGCTGGTTCCGACCGGCGGCAGCGTCAAGCTGGTCGGTGAGGAGATTCTCACCGCGACCGACCGCCGCCTGCGGCAGCTGCGCGCGACGCAGATGGCGATGATCTTCCAGGAGCCGATGACGGCGCTCAATCCGGTGGTTCCGGTCGGCCGCCAGATCGACGAGGTGCTGCGCGCCCATACCAATCTCGATGCGAAGGCGCGCAAGAAGCGCATCCTCGACATGATGGAGCAGGTCCGCCTGCCCCAGGTCGAGCGCATCTTCGCTTCCTACCCGCACCGCCTCTCCGGCGGCCAGCGCCAGCGCATCATGATCGCGATGGCATTGGTGCTTGAGCCGAAGCTGCTGATCGCGGACGAGCCGACCACCGCGCTCGACGTCACCACGCAGAAGCAGATCCTGACCCTGATCCGCGACCTCCAGCGCGATCACGGCACGGCCGTGCTGTTCATCACCCACGACATGGGCGTCGTCGCCGAGATCGCCGACCGCGTCGCGGTGATGCGGCAGGGCCGGCTGGTCGAAACCAGTCCGCTCGAGACCGTGCTGCGCAACCCGACCATGGAATACACCCGCAACCTGCTCTCGGCGGTGCCGAGCCTGGTGCCCCGCGCCCCGCGCGAGGACTGCCGCGAGCCGGTGGTGCTGGAGGCCAACGACCTCAGCAAGGTCTACAAGGAACGCTCTTTCTTCGGCAAAGGCCGCGAGGTCGTCGCCGCCGACAAGGTCACGCTGACGCTGCGCAAGGGCCGCACACTCGGCATCGTCGGCGAAAGCGGCTCGGGCAAGTCGACGGTGGCGCGCTGCATCGTCCGCCTGATCGACCCGACCTCCGGCGGCGTGCGCCTCGCCGGCCGCGAGATCTCCGACATCTCGCGTCGCCTGCTCCAGCCGCACCGGAAGAAGATCCAGATCGTCTTCCAGGATCCCTATCGCTCGCTCAACCCGCGCGTCACCGTCGGCGAGAGCATCGCCGAAGGCCCGATCAATTACGGCACCTCGCATGCCGACGCGATGAAGCGCGCCCGCGAGCTGCTCGAGCTGGTCGGCCTGCCCGCGGACGCCGTGACGCGCTATCCGCACCAGTTCTCCGGCGGCCAGCGCCAGCGCATCGCCATCGCGCGGGCGCTCGCGCTCGATCCGGACGTGCTGGTCGCCGACGAAGCAGTCTCCGCGCTCGACGTCTCGGTGCAGGCGCAAGTGCTGGAACTGCTCGACGAAATCCAGAATCGGCTCGGCATCGCGATCCTGTTCATCACCCACGATCTGCGCGTCGCTGCCCAGATCTGCGACGAGGTCGTGGTGATGCAGCACGGCCGCGTCGTCGAGCAGGGCCCGGCCGCCGAGGTGCTGACGCATCCGAAAGAGGACTACACAAGGGCCTTGCTGGAAGCAGCACCGGGCCGCGGCTGGGATTTCGCGAACTTCCGGCCGGTCTCGGAAGGTGTGGCGGCGACGGTGTAGGTCCCGCCGTCGTCATTCCGGGGCATCGCGAAGCGATGAGCCCGGAATCCATCGAACGGCAGACTCTGCAGCGCAATGGATTCCGGGCTCGCGCCAAGTGGCGCGCCCCGGAATGACGGCAGAGCATTCCCAAAACGTCTTGACCCTATGCACGGCGCGACTGCGTCCCACCTTGCTCTCGCCGCAAGGCCAAGGCTAACGTCCCCCTCTTTGCTCACTGGACCAGAATTGATGACACGTATCGCCGTCGGCGGCTTCCTGCACGAGACCAACACCTTCGCTCCGACGAAGGCGACCTTCGCGGACTTCCAGCACGGCGGCGGCTGGCCGGCGATGACGGAAGGGCCCGACGTGCTGAAGGTGATGCGGCGCATCAATGTCGGCCTCGCCGGCTTCGTCGACAGCGCCGAAGCCAACGGCTGGGAACTGGTTCCGACCATCGCCTGCGGGGCGAGCCCGTCGGCGCATGTCACCAGGGATGCGTTCGAGCGCATCGTCAAGGTCATGGTCGACGGCATCGCGGCCGCCGGCTCGTTGGATGCGGTCTATCTCGACCTGCACGGCGCCATGGTGACGGAGCACCTCGACGACGGCGAAGGCGAGATCCTGGCGCGCGTGCGCCGCGTCATCGGCAAGGACGTTCCGCTGGTTGCCAGCCTCGACCTCCACGCCAATGTGACGCCCGAGATGGTGGAACATGCGGACGCGCTGATCGCCTACCGCACCTATCCGCATGTCGACATGGCCGAGACCGGCCGCGCTTCGGCGAAGCACCTCGCGCTGCTCCTGAACACGAAACAGCGTTTCGCAAAGTCGTTCCGCCAATTGCCGTTCCTGATCGCGATCAGCTGGCAGTGCACCAACGACTTTCCCACCAAGGGCATCTACGAAAAGCTCGCCGCGCTCGAGGGCGACGCGGTTCCGACGCTCTCGTTCGCGCCGGGCTTCCCCGCCGCCGATTTCCGCGACTGCGGGCCGAGCGTGTTCGCCTATGGCAAGACGCAGGCCGATGCCGACCGCGCGGCCGACACGATCGTGAAACTAATCGAGAGCCACGAGGACGACTTCGACGGCAAGATCTGGTCGCCCGACGACGGCGTGCGCCACGCGATGGAACTCTCGAAGAACGCCAGCAAGCCGATCATCATCGCCGACACCCAGGACAATCCCGGCGCCGGCGGCGATTCCGACACCACCGGCATGCTGCGCGCGCTGGTGCGCAACAAGGCCAGCGCCGCGACCGGCGCGATCTACGATCCGGAATCGGCCAAAGCCGCCCATGCGGCCGGCGTCGGCGCCACCGTGACGCTGTCGCTCGGCGGCAAGTCCGGCATTCCCGGCGACGAGCCCTATCGCGAGACTTTCGTGGTCGAAAAGCTCTCCGACGGCCGCTTCATCGCGCCCGGCCCCTATTACGGCGGCCGCGAGATGGAGATGGGCCCCTCGGCGGCCTTGCGCATCGGCGATGTCCGTGTCGTCGTCTCCTCGCACAAGGCGCAGCTCGCCGACCAGGCGATGTATCGCTATGTCGGCATTGAGCCGACCGAACAGAAGATTCTCGTCAACAAGAGCTCGGTGCACTTCCGCGCCGATTTCGAGCCGATCGCGGAAAAGCTGATGATCTGCGCCGCGCCCGGCGCGATGCCGGCCGACACCGCTTCGCTGCCCTGGACGCGCCTGCGTCCGGGCATCCGCATCAAGCCGAACGGCCCCGTTTTCAATCCCCCTTCACGCTAACCGGACAGGAACACATGCCCACACTCGAGCGCATCGACCGCTATGCCGACGAACTCACCGCCATCCGCCGCGACCTTCATGCCCATCCCGAGATCGGCTTCGAGGAAGTGCGCACCTCCGGCATCGTCGCCGACAAGCTGACGAGCTGGGGCATCGAGGTGCATCGCGGTCTCGGCGGCACCGGCGTGATCGGCGTCATCAAGGGCAAGGGCACTGGGAGCAAGCGTATCGGCCTGCGTGCCGACATGGATGCGCTGCCGATGGAGGAGAACACCAATCTGAAATGGAGTTCGAAGATCCCCGGCCGCTTCCACGGCTGCGGCCATGACGGCCACACCACCATGCTGCTCGGCACCGCGCGCTACCTCGCCGAAACGAAGAATTTCGACGGCACCGTGCACCTGATCTTCCAGCCCGCCGAAGAAGGCCTCGGCGGCGCCCGCGCCATGATCAAGGACGGCTTGTTCGAGAAGTTTCCCTGCGACGAGCTCTACGGCCTGCACAACGCGCCCGACCTCAACCACGGCGAGATCGCGATCCTGCCCGGCCCCGCGATGGCCAGCGCCGACTTCTTCGACCTCCGCATCACCGGCTATGGCGCGCATGGCGCGATGCCGGAACGCTCCAAGGACGCGGTGATCATCGCGACCACGCTGGCGCAGGCGATCCAGACCATCGTCAGCCGCAACGTCGAGCCGCTGCAGGCCGCCGTCATCTCGATCACGCAGATTCACGCCGGCTCCGCCTACAACGTCATCCCCGGTGACGCGCATCTTTGCGGCACCATCCGCACCTTCTCGAAGGAAGTTCGCACCCTGATCGCCGAACGCATCCGCACGATCAGCGCCGGCATCGCGAGCGCCTATCAGTGCGTGATCGACGTCGACATTCGCGACACCTTCGACGTGCTGGTCAACCAGGTCGAACAGTCCAAGGTGGTGGAGGACGTCGCGCGCACCATCGTCGACCCCGCCAACGTCATCACCCGCGCCCAGCCGAAGATGGGCAGCGAGGATTTCGCCGACATGCTGCAGACGATTCCCGGCGCCTATTTCTGGGTCGGCCATGACGGCTCGGTGCCGGTGCACAATCCCGGCTTCGTACTCGACGACAAGATCCTGCCGATCGGCGCCAGCATGTTCGCCCGCATCATCGAAACGCGCATGCCAGTGGGCTAGCAATGCCGAAAAAGAGCGTCGAAGAGACGGTCACCTCGCTGCACGATCTGTCCGCGGTCGATCTGATCGCGGGCTATCGCGCCAGGCAGTTCTCGCCGAGCGAGGTGCTGGAGGATTTGCTCACGCATGTCGCTGCGTGGGAACCGCATCTGAAGGCGCTCTATGCGTTCGATCCCGACGGCGCGCGCGAGGCTGCAAAGGCCTCGACCGCGCGCTGGACCGGAGGCGAACCCTCCGGCGCGCTCGACGGCGTGCCTGTGACGGTGAAGGACAACATCGCCACCAAGGGCGTGCCGGTGCCGCTGGGTGCGGAGAGCGTCAAGCTGGTGCCGGCCGAGAAGGACGCCCCGCCCGCCGCGCGGCTGCGCGAGGCAGGCTCCATCATCTTCGCCAAGACCACCATGCCCGATTACGGCATGCTGTCCTCGGGGCTCTCCAGCTTCCACGCGCTGGCGCGCAATCCGTGGGACCTCTCCAAGAATCCCGGCGGCTCCAGCGCGGGTGCTGGCGCAGCCGCGGCCGCCGGTTACGGTCCGCTGCATCTCGGCACCGATATTGGCGGCTCGGTCCGCCTGCCCGCGGGCTGGTGCGGCCTCGTCGGCCTGAAGCCGAGCTTTGGTCGCGTGCCGATCGACCCCACCTATGTGGGCCGCGTCGCGGGTCCCATGACCCGCACCGTCGACGATTGCGCGCTGATGATGAGCGTGATCGCGAAGCCCGACCGGCGCGACGGCATGAGCCTGCCCGCCGAACCGCTCAACTGGAAGGGGCTGGAGAAGTCTCCGCGCAAGCTGCGCATCGGATTAATGCTGGATGCTGGCGTTGGTCTGCCGGCAGAACGGCCGGTCCGCGACGTTGCGGTGAAAGCCGCCAAGGCATTCGAATCCGCAGGAAGCGTCGTCACCGAGGTCGACGGCATTTTGACCCGCGAGATGCTCGACGGCCTTGACAATTTCTGGCGCGCCCGGATGTGGGACGATCTGTCGAAGCTGACGCCCGACCAGCAGGCCAAGGTGCTGCCCTACATTTTCAAATGGGGTGAGTCCGGCGCGAAGCTGTCGGGTGTCGACGTGATCCGCGGCTTCAACCAGACCATGGCGATCCGCGCCGCCGCCGCAAAGCTGTTCTGCGAGCTCGACTACCTGATCTCGCCGACTGCGCCGAACGTGAACTATCCGGCGGACTGGGCTTCGCCGACCAATGATCCGATGCGACCGTTCGAGCACATCTGCTATACCGTGCCGTGGAATATGTCGGAGAACCCGGCGGTTTCCCTCAACGGCGGTTTCGACGCCAAGGGTTTTCCCATCGGCGTACAGATCGTCGGCCGCCGCTTCGATGATATCGGCGTGCTCGGCATGGCCAAGGCGTTCGAGAGCCTGCGCGGCCCGCAGAAGCCCTGGCCCAAGCCGCCGGCGAAGTAGCCGCGCTCCGTCATGGCCGCATGCCCAGTCCGCGCAAGACGGACGCTGGCGACCATGCATGACGTCTTTTCGAGAACGAATTCAAGACAGGGAAGGAAACCACCATGGCGTATGAGACGATCAAATACGAGGTCGCCGAGCAGATCCTCACCATCACGCTGAACCGGCCCGACAAGCTCAACGCCTTCAACGCGCAGATGCAGGCCGAGCTGATCGAGGCGTTCGACGCCGCCGACAAGGACGACAACGTCCGCGCCATCATCGTCACCGGCGCCGGCCGTGGTTTCTGCGCGGGCGCCGATCTTTCGTCGGGCGCCGACACCTTCGATCGGGACGCCCGGCGCGGCCCGGTGAAGCGCTTCGCCGACGGCAAAGTCGACTACAGCGATCCGCAGGTACGCGACGGCGGTGGCCAGGTGACGTTGCGCATCTTCAAGTGCCTGAAGCCTGTGATCGCCGCGGTCAACGGCCCCGCCGTCGGCATCGGCGTCACCATGCAGCTGGCCATGGACATCCGCATCGCATCGGATGCTGCGCGCTTCGGCTTCGTGTTCTCCCAGCGCGGCATCGTGCCCGAGGCTGCCTCGAGCTGGTTCCTGCCGCGCATCGTCGGCATCTCGCAGGCGCTGGAATGGTGCTATTCCGGCCGCGTCTTCCCGGCGCAGGAAGCCCTCGCCGGCCGCCTCGTCAGCAAGGTCGTGGCGCCGGATGATCTGCTGCCGACCGCCCGCGCATTGGCAAAAGAGTTCGCGGCCAAGACCGCGCCCGTCTCGGTAGCGCTGATCCGCCAGATGATGTGGCGCATGATGGGTGCCGACGATCCCATGGAAGCCCACAAGGTCGACAGCCGCGGCATCTACGCCCGCGGCCGCTCGGACGACGTCAAGGAAGGCGTGGTGTCGTTCCTGGAGAAGCGGCCGGCGCAGTTCAAGGATAAGGTGACGCGCGATATGCCGGATTATTTTCCGTGGTGGACGGAGCGGGAGTATAAGTGAGGCGGCGGGGCTCGTCCCTCATTCACCGCGGTCATCACCCGCGAAGGCGGGTGATCCAGTATTCCACCAGCGTCAATTATCACGACCGCTGGTGATTACTGGATGCCCCGCCTTCGCGGGGCATGACAACCTCACTCCATCACCAGCGCCACCCGCCCGATCGCCTTGCGGTCGAGCAACAGCCGCATCGCCTTCGCGTAGTCCTGCAGCGGCAGGCGGTGCGAGACGTTGGGGCGCAGCTTGCCCTCCTCCGCCCATTGCAGCAGCGTCTTCAGGCGCACTTTACCCAGTGCGGGATTCTTCCGCACCGCCTCGCCCGCGCGCACGCCGAGCACACTGGCGCCCTTGATCAGCAAGAGATTGGTCTTCGCCGAGCCGATCCCGCCGGTGAAGCCGATCACCAGCAGCCGGGCACCCCAGGCGATGCAGCGCATCGAGTTCTCGAATACCTCGCCGCCGACGGGATCGAACACCACGTCCGCGCCACGGCCATCGGTGATACGCTTGACGGCGTCGCGGAACGGCTCGCGATCATAGCGCACGAGGTGATCGGCGCCGCGGGCTTTCGCGATCGCGAGTTTCTCGTCGCTGGAGGCCGTCGCGATCACGGTCGCGCCCAGCATCTTGCCGAGTTCGACGGCGGCGAGTCCCACGCCGCCGCCGGCACCGTGCACCAGCAGCACCTCGCCGGGCTCGATTCGGCCGCGATCGATCAGTGCATGATAGGCGGTGCCGTGGCCGGCGAGATAGGTCGCGGCCTCCGGATAATCGAACGTCGACGGCATCGGCGTGAGCTGGCCGGGCGTCACCACCGCTTCATCGCTGAACGCGCCATGGCGCATCTTCACGATGACCTTGTCGCCGACGGCAACGCCGCTCGCCTCCGCGCCGACCTCGGTCACGTCGCCAGCCGCCTCCATGCCGGGCGTGAACGGCAGCTCCGGCTTGAGCTGATAGTCACCGGCGGCCATCAGCACGTCAGGGAAATTGAGGCCCGCAGCGCGAATTGCGACCCGCACCTCGCCCGGTTTCAGCGC